>CASGED010000112.1 GCA_949300425.1 uncultured Bacteroides sp. | reverse complement strand
GCCTCTTTCTGAATAATCAAAATTTCCATTGTCGATACTGTTTTTATTGTTGATACTCGGTTTTGCCTGCAAAGTAAAGGGGAATCGCGCATCAAACAATGGATTAGCAGTTTCGTGGAAGCATTTGGCGTTGATTGGCGTTTTTAGCAGATGGTTGTAATATTTTACTTCTTATTTCTATTCCACTAAATTATATCTGATTATAGTCTTATTTGTTCTCTATATGCAGAGGGTGTCCGTTGAGTGATTTTTTCAAATTGAGAGATGAAGTGCGTAATACTGTTATATCCAGACTCGTATGCTATTTGTGAAACATTCATTTCCGAGTAAGCCAATAATTTGCAGGCATGTCCGATGCGTATCTCGGCAAGGCATTGGAAGATGCTTTTATCCGTTCGTTGCTTGAAATACCTGCAAAGGGCAGTAGGGTTTTGTTTGGCGTATTCAGCGATTTCATTCAAAGTGACCTTTTCCTTGAAGTGGTTATAAAGATATGCATACACTTTGTTTATAGGTTCATTGCTGTCAGGAATGTGGTTCGCCTGATTGTAAGCTGTATCTGAAAGTAGTTCGATGTGCTTACAATGACACAACCTATCAAGCATTTGAAGCAGGCAAATGATACGTGGCGTGAATTCCATCGAATCAAACATCGCAATCATTTCCTGCATTTCGGCGAACAAGCCATTTTCGTAAAAGCGAATTCCATATTGGCTTTTCTGCAATAAATTGTATATGAAATGATAATCAGGAATGTCTTGTAGGTTTGCAGGGAACAATTCCGGCCTAAACTGTATGGCTTCGCCTGCACACCAAACATTCTCGTGTGATGAAGGATGGAGTTTGGTATTGCACAAATGCAAGTGTGGGACATTGCTTCCAATCAAAGCGATGTCTCCTTCTTGGAAATCCGAAACACCTTCACCGACAAACTGTTTCCCTTTTCCCTGAGTAAACAACATTATCTCAAACTCCACATGCTTATGCAAGGGAAGGACAAAGCGCGGATAAGACACATGGCTACACATTGTAGCCTTCTCATGAATGATTTTACGTTCTAATATTGCCATTCTCGATTTTCTTTTGCCACATGCAAAGATAGTGAACCATACTGCAAATATAATTAAGTGCATTCTCTTTTTTTGCATATAATTTTGCAGCGTCAAACATAAAGCAATAAAAATATGGATAGTAAAGATTTGAATGCAGAAACTTATTCGCTTGATTTTTTGCCGAGGTTGGTCGGTTCATTTGCCAGTCCTGCTTCTGAGAATCCAACTGTAGCCATTATGGAAGCTGCTTTCCGGCATCATAGACTGCACTATCGTTACATTAATTGTGAGGTAGGACACGACAAATTAAAAGCAGCGGTAGAAGGTGCTAAAGCTATGGGATGGCGCGGCTTTAATTGTTCCATTCCCAATAAAGTGGAGGTTGTCAAATACATTGATGAATTGGGCGAATCAGCCCGAATCATCGGTGCAGTCAATACGGTCATTATTGAGGAGAATGGAACAACACGGGGTGAAAATACGGATGGGAAAGGGTTTGTAAAGGCCATTTCTGATGTGATCTCCGTACAAGGGAAGAGGATGGTTCTATTGGGTGCAGGAGGAGCGGCACGTGCCATTGGCGTGGAAATGGCGTTGGCAGGTGTTTCTGAAATAGTGGTATTGAACAGGGATGAATCAGGACATGCGCTGGTTGACTTGCTTAATAAGTGTACTCCTGCAAAGGCTACATTCGTATTATGGAATCAAACGTTCGACATTCCTGCCAACACTGATATTGTAATCAATGCCACTCCCGTAGGTTTATATCCTAACGTGGAGCAACGGCTGAACATCAATGTTGAAACGCTAAAACCTGACATGCTCGTTGCAGACTGTATTCCCAATCCTGTTTATACGCTTTTTGTGAAAGATGCAATCGGTAAAGGGTGTAAGCATGTCCTGCCCGGTATGAACATGTTGGTTAACCAAGCAGTAATAGCCGTAAAGTATTGGACCGGCGAGGATGTGGATGCCGAAGTGATGAAAAACGAATTGAAACGGGTTCTCGGATTATAAAAACAAGCAGCAATGGATTTCTCAATGTGGATTCAAACCTCTACGGACTGGGGAATACTGTTCATATCAGCCTTCATAATCGGCATGTCAAAAACGGGCATTCAGGGTTTAAGTCTTATCTCCGTTCCTCTGATGGCACTTACATTCGGAGCAAAACCTTCAACGGGATTGATTCTGCCCATCCTGTGCATAGCCGACTTGGTAGCCGTGCTTTACTATCGGCGCATTGCGGAATGGAAATATGTACTCAAACTTCTCCCGACCGCTTTGGCAGGTTTTGCGTTGGCTTTGTTTGTGGACAAGATTGTACCGCCTGCCGAATTCAAGCATCTGATGGGAGGATGTTTGTCGGCAGTATTGCTTGTCATGTTCTGGTCGGAATGGAAAGGGAAAGAGAACAAACTTTCCGCTTACTGGTGGTATGGTCCGCTTTTCGGACTCTTGGGAGGTTTTACCACCATGATAGGAAATGCCGCAGGGCCGATAATGGCGATATACCTGCTGTCTGTAAAGATGCCTAAATACAATTTTGTGGGAACAAACGCATGGTTCTTTCTTGTGATCAACTACCTGAAAGTTCCGATACAGATATTCGCATGGGACAATATCACGGTGCAATCCCTTTTGCTGGACGCTTGTACTGTTCCCCTTATTCTGCTTGGCGGTGTGGCGGGTATTCTTTTGGTAAAACGGTTGCCCGAAAAAACATTCCGAAACTTTACCACAGCAATTACTTGTCTGTCGGTGCTTATGCTGCTTATATGATTTTTAGAATGAATGATTTTAAGACGAATTAAATAATGTGACTTATGGAATATCGAAAATTAAACGGTTCGGGACTATTTGTCCCAGCATTGACATTGGGGACAGGGACATTCGGTGGTTCTCACGGTTTTGAGAATTGGGGGCATGCCGGAGTAAGTGAAGCAACACGCATGGTTGACATGTGCTTGGACGTGGGATTGAATATGTTTGACACTGCTGATATGTATTCTCGAGGACTTGCAGAGGAAATATTGGGGAAAGCCATTGTCGGCAAAAGGAACAGGCTGCTCATCGCTACCAAAGGGACTTTCCCAATGGGTGAAAGCCGAAACATGGAAGGTTCATCACGTTTCCATCTCATCGAGGCTTGCGAGGCAAGTTTGCGTCGTCTTGGCACAGACCATATCGACCTTTATTATATTCACGGATTTGACCGGAATACCCCAGTAGAAGAAACGTTGCGTGCATTGGATGATTTGGTGACGAGTGGCAAGGTACGCTACATCGGCTGTTCTAACTTCTCAGGTTGGCAACTGATGAAATCACTTTCCATATCTGAACGCAGTAACTGGAGCAGATATGTAGCACATCAGGTTTATTATTCATTGTTGAACCGTGACTTCGAATGGGAACTGATGCCATTGGCTCTTGACCAACAGGTAGGCACGATAGTGTGGAGTCCATTAGCGGCAGGAAGGCTGGGCGGCCGTTACCGCCGTACTAATCCCATACCTCAGGATGGCAGGGTGGCTCGTGGCGGAGCACCCGTAAGAGATAATGTCATTTCTTATGACCGCCTTTATAATATAGTAGATGTGCTGGACGAAATTTCTGCAGAAACAGGTAAGACCGTAGCACAGATAGCCTTGAACTGGTTACTGCAACGTCCTACAATTAGCAGCCTTGTTATCGGTGCAAGTTCGGAAGAACAACTGGTACAGAATCTTAAGGCAGTCGATTGGAGCCTTACAGCCGAGCAACTGCGAAGACTTGATGTTGCCAGTAACACTCCGAAGCCTTATCCTTATTGGCACCAAGACCAGCGTCCGGAACTTTCATCCCAAGTGTATTAATGATAGATTTTATGGCAAAATTAGTATTAACCATGTTGTTTGCTGGAGCATTACTCGTTTCGGCACACGCCCAAAACAGACAGAATATGTATTCTTACAAGAAGATTGACAACAAGTATATTGTGAGCATAGATAACCGCGCAGAAATAGTAAATATTCTGACTGCTTTTTGTATAGACAAAGGTATCAAGTCCGGTTCGATTAGCGGAATCGGTGCCATTAATGAATTGGCTTTGCGCTTCTTCAACCCCGTGACAAAAGCCTATGTGGATAAAACATTCCGCGAGCAAATGGAAATATCCAATCTCACAGGGAACATTTCTTCGATGGCTGGAAAGCCTTACTTGCATTTACACATAACCGTCGGACGAAGTGATTATTCCGCATTGGCCGGACACTTGCTTACCGCAACATTGAACGGTGCTGGAGAGTTCGTTGTGGAAGATTATGGAGAAGCCGTAACACGCATCTATAATGCAGAGTTGGGGCTGAATTGTTACGACTTTAATAAACAATAACCCATATGATGAAAACAATACACATATTGGCTTTATTGCCATTTATCAGTATGGTACTATATGGCTGCACTTTTTCACATGCAGGAGAAAATCAATCCGTTAAGGAAGGGAAAGAGCGTCTGGAGATTTCTTTCAACTTTCATCGTGGAGGTATCGCTTCCAGCCAGTATGCCATTTGGATAGAAGATGGAAAAGGGAAATTAGTCCGTACGATATACGCTACTCCCTTTACGGTGAAAGGCGGTTATGAGTATCGGGAAGATGCCATTCCAATGTGGGTGGACAAGGCAAAGCCGCAACGTATGACCTCAACTCAAGTGGATGCCGTTACCGGAGCGACACCCCAAAACGGATATTTGGTTTACCGGTGGGATGGAAAGGATGATAAAGGAGCGCGTGTTCCTGCTGGGAAATATGAAGTTTTTATTGAAGGTACGTTGTATTGGAAAAGCCGCATTCTGTATTCAGGTGATTTTGTCTGGGGTGAAAACAATCAAAGCCCCATCCCCCTTAAAGTGGAGTATTTCGACCGTTCATCAGCCAATGAGAACATGATAACAGGATTAAAAGTTTGTTATGTTGCAGAATGAGTTGTCGATATTTGATTTCCTTTAGGAAGATGGAAACTTCGTCTATACTGATTTATAACCATACAACACTAAAATATCAATTATTTGATTGCTGTTCAAAAGGGCATTGCTTACTTTTGCACATAATAAACAGAAACATATGGTAGAAATAGATGATAGGTTGAGTAAAAAGTTCCATCAACAAATGGATGGGGTATATGCACAAGACGAGGAGCATCGCCTTTGTCTTGTCGCGCAGTCATACTCTTTCTGCGAGAACTCCATTGCCGTATTAAGCAATCTGCGTACTGATAAAAGCCATATTTTCTTCGGAAAGTCTTGTGAGATATTGGGGGTGGGCAAGTCAAATACGACCCAAACGGTTGATTCGGTTTGGGAAGAAGAGGTTCTCAGTCGGATTCATCCTGAAGACTGGAAAAAGCGTTGCCTGCAAGAACTGACTTTTTTCCGTATGGTGTCTTCATCCCACTCAAAAGAAATGTTTTCATGGTATCTTGAGAACACAATGAGGATGTGTGGGAAAAACGGGGAATATTACTATTGGAGGCATCGCATCTTTTATTTCTCAGGAAACGGCCAGCGAGGGATTAGTTATGCTCTTTGCCTCTACAATCTGACGCCCGAAGATAGTGGAGGGGCTTATCTGATAAATACGATGACGGGAGAGAAAAAACTTCTTGTAATTGATGAAAGCCATATTCTTTCCGAACGTGAGAAATTCGTATTGCAGATGATACAGAACGGGAAATCCAGCAAGATGATTGCAGACAGGCTGGAAATAAGCAAGCACACCGTAGACCGTCACAGGCAGAATATCATAGCCAAACTACGGGTGAATAATACCACCGAGGCATGTCATCAAGCAAAAAGGTTGGGATTGATTGACTAATCGAAATAACCATAACATTATATATTATGCAAAAAGAAGTTATAGCTTTATCCATATTGATGCTGGCGGGAGGACTGGTATCGTGCGGAGGCAATCAACAACAAGACAAAAAGGAAATGAAACAAGAAATGACAACAGAATCAAATGACACGATCATGAAAAAGTTCACAAGAGAGAACCTTTATTGGGTGCGTGAGCCTAAGCACTATTCAATCACCGATTCGGTTATTATCATTGAAACAGAACCGAACACAGACCTTTGGCAACGTACATATTACGGATTCAGCAATGACAATGCACCAGTGTTACAGATGAAAACCGCACGGAAATATTTTTCGTTCACGGTCAAGACCTCCTTCAACAGTTCCGCACTATTCGACCAATGTGGAATCGCCATATATTTGGACAGCGACAATTGGATGAAAGCATCCATTGAGTATGAAAATGAAGAATATCAACGGTTGGGCAGTGTGGTCACGAATAATGGCTATTCAGATTGGGCAACCCACGATATCCCCTCATCCATACGTGAAATGTGGTATCGGTTAAGCCGCCGCGAAAGTGATTATTATATAGAAACAAGCCTTGATGGCATCAACTTCAAACAGATGCGTTCTTTCCACTTGTTTCATGGCGATGGCGAAATATCGTTCGGTATCTATGCTGCCAGCCCAGTAAACCATTCATTTACAGCCAGATTTACAGATATGAAAATGGAATACTGCAAATGGGAAGCATGGTCTTCTGAAGAAACAGGATTCAATCAAACAACAAAATAATATAGATACACAATGAAAAAATGTATTTTTATGGTCATGGCTGCTATGATGATGGCAGCTTGTGCCAACAAAAGAGCAGATGAGATGGCAAAAGTTTCAGAAAGTTCAAGAATGACTGAATGTAACATTTCTGTAGGCGATCTTCACTTTACTAAATCGCTCAACGGAGCAGAGCAACAAGTGAGTGATTCGGCAGGCATTGTCACTTTTCGTGCCAAACCCCACGCCGATTATTTTCGTAACCCTAACGAAAGAGAAGTGTCGAAAAATGACGCGGCCGTACTTTTGACGGAAATTGACAACAAGAAACCCTTCACTTATTCGGCCAAGGTCAAATCGGGGTTCACTCCGGAAGGGACATACAATGCGGCAGTTCTGTTTGTGTATGCCAATGATACGCTTTGGCAGAAATTATGCTTCGAACAAGACGAAAGGGGAAACCACCGGGTGGTAACAGTGCGTACCGTAGGCACATCCGACGACAACAACCATGAAGTGTCCAATGAAACAGAGTACATCCATTTCAAAATATCATCAGACACGCAGACTATAGGCAGTTACTATTCGTTGGACGGACAAACATGGCAGATGGTCCGCCTCTATAAAAACAATTATGGCGACAAGGTTTATCTTGGCATCAGTAGCCAAGCACCTCAATCTGATGAATGTATTTCAACATTCAAGGATTTACGGCTCACGACTGATCATGTGACAAATTTCAGGATGGGAGAATAGGTGTTAGTTTCCATATCCGGTACAGATGCCGTAACCGCTTAATCAGTTGAGAAAAGTGTAAAGGCATCTGTACCAATAAGATTCTTCATAAACTCATCATTCTCTATGGAACAGATGCATTGTGAACAAATATAAGCTAATAAAATAGAAAGAAATCTATGTGTCTTCGTGCTTCTGTGTTCACAACTGTTCAGGAACTGCCTTCCGTTAGCTTTCTTTTTTAATTTCCCACCCCGTCAGCGTATGTTTCCCGCTATCAAAGTTGATGCCCACTTTTACTACCGGAAGTCCGCAGAGGGCAAAGCGTTCGGGGTATTGTCTCAAATCAATTTGTTGGATGGCTTCCTCGGCACTTTTGTCCATTTTCAACTCTATGATATATAAAGTGGTATGCGTGCGCATCACCACGTCCACCCTGCCTTGCGGAGTCCGTACTTCCACGTCCGCATAGTTTCCCAACAGCGTAAAGATGAGGTAAAGCATCTGCTGATAGTGTCCTTCGTAACGGGTGTTCTCGCAGTAAGGCACGGTTGACAATACTGTCTGCATGAGACGCAAAGCACCGTCCATGTCATCAAAATGGATGCATTCCGCCATTTCGCCTACCAATGTGTTCAGTTCAGCAGGACGGCGGACGTAGTTAACCAACAGGCTTTTCATCAGTCCGATGCGCACTTCCTTGTTTGGAATGTCTAATTGATATAAGCCGGAGAACGTTGAGTAATTCTTGATGGTCAAGTAACCGCTTTGGTAAAATAAAGGCGTGATATCAGTCATCCGTTCGGTAGGGGCATCGAAGTCCGCCGCTTCACATTTCCGTCCGCTTATCTCTTGAGGGATGACTTGGAACTTGTTCAGCATCTCAATCAGGTAAGTCGGCGTGCCGCTTCCGAACCAAAACGATTCAATCTTTCCCTTGCTCAACGCCGCCATCAAACTGAACGGATTATAGACATCGGGCGACGGCCAGGCGAAATGATAACCGTCATAATAGGATTTCAATTGTTGCAAGGCGTCTTCCTTGCTTGTCCCCAGCCGCTCCGCAAGCAGTTCGATATCCTCATCCATCTGCGAACGCATCTCATCCTCCGTAATTCCGCAGATGGCGGCATAGTTGGCGTCCATGCTGATGTTCTCAATGTTATTCAGTTCGCTGAAGATGCTCAGTTGCGAGAACTTGGTGATACCGGTCAAGAAGACATAGCGCAGGTATTTCCCACAAGCCTTGAGCGGGCTGTAGAAGTTGCGCATCACATTGCGCAACTGAGGCAAATCCTCGCCCTCGTGCATCACGTCCAACAATGGCGCGTCATACTCGTCAATTAGGACTACAACTTCGCGGTTATACTTCGTATACGCGTTTGTTATCAAGTCCGTAAGTCGGATATTGGCATCCGTCGTATTCTGTGGAACAAGTCCCAGACTTTCCTCATTTTGTCGAAGCAGATGGTGGAGATACCGGGTCAAGGCATCCTTGTCCATGTGTTTTCCCAAACTCATGTCGAAATGCAGCACGGGATAGGCCGTCCATTCCGTTTCCAACTGTTCGATGGCGAGTCCTGTAAAGAGTTCTTTCCGTCCTTCGAAATAACATTGCAACGTGTCAGTCAGCAACGACTTGCCGAAGCGGCGCGGACGGTTCAGAAACATGTATTTGTTATCGGCGTGCGTCATGCGGTAGACGTATTCCGTCTTGTCAACGTAGAGGTAGTTCTCCCGGCGGATGGTCGAGAAGACCTGAATGCCATACGGGTATTTTCTTCGTTCAAAGGGCTTCATATCGTGATAGAATTTCTATTGATGCAATACAAAGATACGCATTTTTTTCAGTTACACAAAAGAATGGTGTACAAGCGGATATTAATTGGAAGTATTCAATTCCTACACATGACATATCCAATTGGCAGAGCATTTATACAGGCTTCTCCCATACAATGGGGGAAACAAAGCGCAACGGCTACCCCTCTCTACGAAAGGAAGAGATAACCGTTGCGCTTTATATATAATATGGAGAACCTTCCTATCTATTTACATCCCGAACGAGAAATGGTCGATGGAATCGTAAACCACACTGGCAATGCTCAACACGATGATGCCCGCCGTGCATATCAGCAAACTGGCACGGGTATAATTGTCGCTGCGGAAAGCGGCGATAGGCTCATCGCTCGGATTGATGTACATGGCTTTCACCACGCGCAGGTAATAGTAGAGCGAGAGCACCGTGTTGACCAACGCGATGAACACCAACAGGTGGAAACCGCTGTGGAAAGCCGCCGCAAAGATGAAGAACTTCGAGAAGAAGCCCGCGAACGGCGGAATGCCCGCTAACGAGAACAACGCCAAGGTCATGAGGAACGCCAGTTTGGGATTGGTACGGTAAAGCCCGTTGTAATCGTCCAGCGTGATCTTCTGCGAACGCAGGTAGACGATAGTAATCACGGTGAACACCCCCAAGTTGGCAAACAAATAAATCAGCACGTAATATACCAAGGCCGTCATACCCTGTGCCGTGCCGCTGATGACGCCCAGCATGATGTAACCTGCCTGCGAGATACTACTGAAAGCCATCAGTCGCATCAGGTTCTGTTGGCGCAGGGCGAAGAGGTTGGCCAACGTAATAGAAGCTATCGTTACCCAATAGAGCACTTCCTGCCACTGGTCCACCATCGGGGCGAATACTTTATAAAGAATGGCCATCAGCACGAAAGCCGCCGAACCTTTGGAAACCACACTCAAATAAGCGGTCACCGTACTGGGCGCTCCTTCGTAGACGTCGGCCGTCCACAAGTGGAAAGGCACCAATGAAATCTTGAAGCCCATGCCGGCGAAGAAGAATACAAAGGCCATTACCTGCAAGGCGTTTCCATCCATCCGTGCGGGCAGGTCCGCGAAATAAAGCGTTCCTGTCGTACCATATATTAATGAAAGGCCAAACAGCAGCAGGCCGCTGGAGAACAGGGCGGTCAGGATATACTTGGCACCCGCCTCGGCGGAGTGGTGGCGGTATTTGTCGAAAGCCACCAATGCGGCCATCGGGATGCTGGCGGTCTCCAGCCCAATGAAGAACATCAGGAAGTGTCCGGCTGAGATCATGAAATACATACCCAGCAGCGTACTGAGCGTCAGGAAGTAGAACTCGCCTTGCTTGACTGCGTTGTCGGTACGGCGCATCCATTCGTGAGCCATAAGGAACACGATAAGCGTACCGATACTGAGGATGGACTTCACAATGTGTTGAATGGGACTGTTGTAGTACATGCCGCCAAAAGCCTCCGCCACCGGACCGGGTACGATGGTAACGGCAATATGTATCAGCATCAACGCCACAGGCAGCATGGTGTTCAGCACCGGACGCCCGTCACGCTTGTGCGCGTCCGGACTCATAAAGAGGTCGGCTATGAAGAGGATGAGGATGACGGCTATCAGCGACAGCTCTTCTTTCATCACGAGAAATTGACTGTAATCCATGGAATACAAATCTGAATTATAAGTTATCAATTAGAAATTAAGCACATTCACTATCGGCAGGACACTCTCGCCTATCATGTCGCTAATCCACCACGGAGCCATACCCAAAGCGGCCACGCAGACAATGAGCACGATAACCGCCGTGCGCTCGTCCCACGTAGCGTCGGTCAAGGCCAAGTGGTGTTTGTTGGTGCAGGTACCATAAAGTATCTTGCCCACCAGACGGAGAATGTAGACTGCCGTAATTACGATACTGCAAGTAGCGATGACGGTCCACGTGCGGTGGAAAGTATCGGCATGTTCGAAAGCACCGTTGAAGATGGTCATCTCGGCCACGAAACCGCTCAAGCCCGGCAAACCTAAGTTGGCCAAACCGGCTATGACGTAGCAGACAGAGAGGAAAGGCATAATCTTCATCAGTCCGTTCAACTCACGCACGTCGCGGGTGTGGGTCCGTCCGTATATCATACCGATGAGGGCGAAGAACAAGGCCGTCATTAATCCGTGGCTCAACATCTGAAGCACCGCACCCGTGCTGGCCGTCTGGTTCATCATCAGGATAGCGAAAAGCACCAGGCCGCAGTGGCTCACGCTGGAGTAAGCGTTGATGTACTTCAAATCGGTCTGTACGCAAGCCGAGAAAGCGCCGTACACCACCGAGATACCCGTCAGGATGATGAATATCCATCCCAATTCCTGCGCGGCTTCCGGCATCAGGTACATGGCGATGCGGAAACAGCCGTAACCTCCCAGCTTCATCAGCACGCCGGCATGAAGCATGGACACAGCCGTAGGCGCCGAAGCATGACCGTCGGGACTCCATGTGTGGAAGGGGAACAACGCACCCAGCACGCCAAAGCCCAAGAAAGTCAGCGGGAACCAAATGCGCTGCTGCTCAATGGGGATGTTATGCAATCCGGCAATCTCCAGCAAATTCATGGTCGTGGCGCCACTGCCGTAGTAGATGCCCAAGATGCCTATCAGCAAGAAGGCGGAACCACCCATCAGCATCAGCGTCAGCTTCATGGCGGAATATTCCTTGTGTCCGCTGCCCCATACGCCGATGAGCAGGTACATCGGTATCAAAGCCACCTCGTAGAACATGAACATGGTGAACAAGTCGATGGAGATGAAGAAACCAAACACGCCCAACGACAGGAACGTGAACCAAAGGAAGTATTCCTTGGTAAGCGGCTGCAACCGCCACGAGGCAAACGTACCGGTAAACACGATAATGGCCGACAGCAACAGCATGGCCACCGAAATGCCGTCCACTCCCACGGAGTAATGAATGTTAAGGGCGGGGTACCAGACCATGTCGGCACAAAACAGCATTTCGTCCGTAGCGCCGTTACTCCGCGCGTTGAGATACATCACGGTCAACGCCACCGACAATGCCACCAATGCCGAAGCGCCCGTCACCATCACCGCGCGTATCTGGCTGATGTTGCGGCTCAGCCAAAGTCCCAGCAGCATCAGCAACGGAATCAGAACAAATAAAGATAAGAAGTTCATTATGCTAAGTATAAATTATCAATTAGAAACTCATTACACCATTAATATAAGTATCAACGCCAACACGCCGAGCAGGAAGACCAGCGCATATTGCTGCACGCGGCCGCTCTGCAGCGTCCGGATGGAATCGCTCGAAGCCTGCGAGCTCCATGCCAGGAAGTTGAAGAAACCGTCTACCACGTGGCGGTCCCACCAAGCTATCGGACGACTGACGCAACCGAAGATGATGCGGTGTGTGATGAACTGGTACACCTCATCGATGTAGAAGCGGTGGTAAGCGGCCGTCCACAGGCCGTTGAAACGACGTGCCAAGGCATCGGCCACAGGCTGACGGTCGCGGGCATACATCCACGTGGCAAGCGCAATGGCTGCCAAAGCAATCACGATGCTCGTACAGGCGATGGTCAAGTCGATGTGAATGTCGTATGCCTGGCCATTGGACGATACCAGATGGCCGAAAGGCAACGCCCAACCGCATACCACGGTAATGGCTGCCAATATCATCAGCGGCACGGTCATCGTGAGCGGACTCTCGTGCGGAGTATGCTCGGCGTGCAACGCCTTGTTCTCCGTCCCCCAGAAGATGCCGTAGTACAGGCGGAACATATAGAAAGCGGTCATACCCGCAATGGCGGTCATAATCCAACCCATCGCCGGACTGAACTGGAAGCAGGCGGCCAAAATCTCATCTTTGGAGAAGAAACCGCTAAAAGGCCAGATACCCGCAATGGCCAGGCAGGCGATAAGGAACGTCCAGTGCGTAACGGGCATATACTTGCGCAGTCCTCCCATGGCAGACATCTCGTTGCTGTGTACCGCATGGATGATGCTGCCCGCGCAAAGGAACAACAACGCCTTGAACATGGCATGGGTAAACAGGTGGAACATGCCGGCCATATAACCCAAGCCGCCATGGTGAGGGTCAGCGGATGTGCAGACGCCCAAAGCCACCATCATGAAGCCAATCTGCGAGATGGTGGAGAACGCCAGCACACGCTTGATGTCGCTCTGCACGCAAGCCACGCTGGCGGCATAGAAGGCGGTAAAGGCACCCACGTAGGCCACGATGTGCAACGTTTCCGGAGCGTAAGCGATGAACAACGGGAACATACGCGCTACCAGGTAAACACCGGCCACAACCATGGTCGCCGCATGTATCAGGGCACTGACAGGCGTCGGGCCTTCCATGGCGTCGGGCAACCAGATGTGCAACGGGAACATGGCACTCTTACCGGCACCGCCGATGAACATCAGCCCCAAAGCCAACGGCAACATGGCTCCACCCTTCATCAGCATCATTGCCTCGGGCGTAAAGGTGTAAGTCCCCACATAGTAACCATAGATAAGAATACCGATGAGGAAGCCCAAGTCGGCAAAGCGGGTCACGATGAACGCTTTCTTGGAAGCGGCGATGGCGGCAGGCTTCGTATAGTAGAAGCCGATAAGCAGGTAGGACGACACGCCCACCAGCTCCCAGAACAGATACATTTGGAAAATGTTCGTGGCCACCACCAGTCCCAACATGGACATGGTGAAGAGCGACAGGAAAGCGTAGTAACGCTGGAAGCCGCGCTCGCCCTTCATGTAGCCGAAGGAGTAAATGTGAACCATCAGGCTGACGGTACTGATGACTATCAGCATCACCACCGAAATGGGGTCGAGCAAGATACCCATGTCGATGCTGAGCCGCTCGGTGAACGGCAACCAACGGAAGTTGTAAGGCATCAGTGTCTCATACGTGCCGTCGGCCAGCCGCGGAGCGGTGAAGTACGTGAACGCCGTCACATACGACAGAACGGTCACCACACCCAGTACTGCCGTACCGATAAGCCCCGCCGTGCGGTGGGACATCCATTTGCCTCCCACTCCCAGCGTGAGGAAGGAGAGGAAAGGAAGGAGTAGGATAAGAATCGTATATTCCATTATCTTCTTGTTTTATTTCTTTTCAGTTCCTTTTTCAAGCCCCCAAGGGGCGTTTTGTCAATCTTTTCGAAGCATTTTAAAATGCATGCGGGAGGCGTTAAAAATGCATGCGGGTGCGTTTTCAACGGCATGCGGGTGCGTTTTTAAACGCATGCGGGTGCATTTTTAACGGCATGCGGTCGCGTTTTCAGCCGCCTACCACTTCATGTCCTCCAGCTTATCCACCTGTATGCTGCGGATGTTGCGGTAGATGTTAATCATGATGGCAATGGCGATGGCCGTCTCTGCCGCCGAGATGGCGATGGAGAAGAGCGAGAAAAAGTAGCCCTCCAGCCCGTCGGGGAAGAGAAAACGGTTGAACACGGCGAAGTTGATGTCCGTGGCGTTCAGTATCAGTTCGACCGAAATCAGCATGCCCAGCGTATTGCGGCGGATGAAGAAGCCGAAGATGCCGGCAAAGAGCATGATGGTCGAAACGATCAGGTAATATTCTAAGTGTACCATTCTTCTATGTAATGTTATATATATTAATATGGTATAATTTATCGTTTACGGGCGATGAGCAGACCACCCACGATGCAAGCCAACAGCAATACGCTGACCGCCTCGAAGGGCAGCAGGTAACCATACTTGTCGCCGCTGAGCAGGTGTTGGCCGATGGTCTCGATGTTCACCTCAATCGGTTCCACATCCACCGGAGCCAGGAACTTATGCTTCAGCGTAATGAACAATACAATGACGGCACCCGCCAATACGGTACCCAATCCGGCCACCAATCGGCTGCGCTTCAGTTTGGAAACACGGTCGCCCTCGCCGCTCACCAACAGGATGGAGAACACATAGAGCACCACGATACCGCCCGCATACACCATAATCTGTACGGCCCCCAGGAAGGTATATCCCAACAGGAAGTAGATGCCCGCCGTGCCGAAAAGCACGAACAGCAGCCATGTGGCCGCACGCACCATACGCCGCGTAGTCACCGTCAGCACGGAAAACACGGCAATGAAAGCCGCCAAAAAGAAAAATACTACAGTTTCAAGCGTTATATCCATATCGTTTAAGCGTTTTGTTCGTTAGCTACAGGTTTCTTCTTCTCTTCCACACGACTGCCCGGACGGTTCAGCGTCAGGAGCAGCTTAGAGCGGTCGAAGACGGCGTGCTCGAAGTTCTGGTCGAACGTGATGGCCCCATGCGGACAAGCGTTGACACAAAGCTGGCAAAACATGCACGAAGCCAAATTGTATTCATAGCGTGCCAATACTTTCTTCTTTTTCCCGTCCTCGGTCGTGAGGGTCTCGCTTACGACCCGGATGCTGTCGTTGGGACAAGCCATCTGGCACAGTCCGCACGCCACGCACTTATGTTCGTTCCGCTCGTTATGGGGCATCACCAATGTACCCCGGAAGCGGTCGAACATCTTCAGCGTCTTGCGGTTTTCGGGATATTGCTCGGTAATCTTCGGCGTGAAGTACTCGCGCATGGTCGTCTTCAGACCCGTCGCCAGGCTGGCCACCGCCTTACCGAGGCCTCCTATATAAGACTTTTCCATTTACAATTTACAATTTACGATTTACATTCTTCATTCATTATTCTTCATTCTTCATTTAGAAGTGCCATCCGAGGGCCACGCATACGGCCATCAGCAACAGGTTGGCCAGCGAAATAGGCATCAGGTATTTCCATTCCAACTTCACAATGTGGTCGATACGAAGACGGGGGAACGTCCAGCGCATCCACATCAGCAGGAACACCACAAAGAACGCCTTGGCGAAGAACCATACAAAACCGGGGATGTAGTCCATCACCATATTAAAGCCGTCCAATCCGGGAATGTGCAGCGGCATCCATCCGCCCAAGAACACCGTAGCGGCAATGGCGGACACGATGAAGAGGTTCAGGTATTCAGCCAGATAGAAGAAGCCGAAGTGCATACCGCTATACTCCGTATGGTATCCGGCCGTCAACTCGCTCTCAGCCTCCGGCAAGTCGAAGGGTCCACGGTTACATTCCGCGTTACCTGCAATCAGGTAGACGATGAAAGCTATCACGGCGGGGATATGTCCCTTGAAGATGAGCCAGCCGTCGGTCTGTCCTTCCACAATCTGCGAAATCTGCATCGTTCCGGCCAACACGACCATCGTCAGGATGCTAAGCCCTACGGACAGCTCGTAGCTGATAATCTGCGCGCCGCTTCGCATGGCGCCTATCAACGAGAATTTGTTGTTGGAACTCCATCCGGCCAGCAAGATACCTACCACGCCGATGCTTGACGCAGCCAACAGGAAGAATATGCCCACGTTGAAGTCCAACACTTCCAGCCCCTTGTTCATCGGAAGGCAGGCAAACGTAAGGAATGACGCCAGCAACACCATATAGGGAGCCAGGTTATAGAGCACCTTGTCCACGCCTTTCGGAGTGAAGATTTCCTTGGTCAGCATCTTCAGCACGTCGCATATCACCTGTATGGTTCCGTAAGGGCCTACACGCATCGGGCCTAAGCGGCATTGGAAGAAGCCGCACACCTTACGCTCCATATAAATCAGTATGATAGCCAGCAACGCGTACATCAAGACGATGCAAACACCTATCACGACACATTCGATAAACACCGCCAAGCCTTCGGGCATCACAGATGTCAGCATCGTGTGTATCCAGTTTGTTACAATACTAAAATCTAACACGTTATTCATTTACAATTTACAATTTACAAATTACCATTTATCATTTGCAACATACCATTTTACATTTACTAAATTCCATTTACCATTTACTTTCGCACACTGCACAAATTGTAAATAGTAAATGGTAAATTGTAAATGAGTTCATCGGTCAATGTCCGGCACCACATAGTCCAGCGTGCCGCCGATAGCTATCAAGTCCGCAATCTTGGCTCCGCGGGTAATCGTGTCTATCACGCCCACCAACGGCAATCCTGTGGCGCGGTAGTGCAGACGGTAAGGAGTCTTGTCTCCCCTACTCTCCAGGTAAACGCCAAACTCGCCACGGCTGCCTTCCACGGCACTGTACCAACTGCCTTCCGGCACACGGATGATGGGTTTCATCTTCTCTTGATAAGCACCTTCGGGGATGTTGTCTATCAGTTGCTCGATGATGTTCAGACTTTCCTTTATCTCGTCCATACGTACCAACAGGCGGGCAAAACTATCGCCTTCCGTACGGACGATTTCCTTAAAGTCCACCTTGTCATACACGCCGTAAGGCATGCGTTTGCGCACGTCGCAGGCCCATCCGCTGGCACGTCCCGTACCTCCGGTAGCCCCAAAGGCAATGGCTTGCTCACGGGTCAGCACGCCCACTCCCTTCAAACGGTTTTGAGCGATGACATTGTTGATGAATACGTCATAATATTCTTGCAAGTTATGGCGCATGTAAGGAATGAACTCCTTCACACGGTGCACGAAGTTAGGATGAATGTCCGCCTGCACACCGCCAATGGTGTTGTAGTTCAATATCAGGCGGCCTCCGCACGTCTCTTCAAAGATGTCGAGCACCTTTTCACGGTCGCGGAAACCGTAAAGGAAAGCCGTAGTCGCTCCCAAGTCCTGGCACAGACAAGCAAAGAACAAGATGTGCGAGTCAATACGCTGCAACTCGTCCATGATGGTGCGGATATACTGCACGCGCTCGCTTACTTCCACACCCATCGCCTTCTCAATGCACATGCACAGCGCATGGCGGTTCTGCATGGCTCCCAAGTAATCCAAACGGTCAGTCAAAGCCAGCGTCTGCGGATAAGTCAAGCTCTCGTTCATCTTCTCGATGCCCCGATGGATATAGCCGCAGTTCACGTCTATCTTCTTGATACTCTCACCCTCCAACGAAACACGGAAACGCAACACGCCGTGCGTGGCAGGATGTTGAGGACCGATATTCACTACATATTCTTCGTCACCGAATAAGGTTTCCTCGGTTTCAGTTGTAGTGCCGTCCTGTTTCAAACTATACTCACGGGTCGTGTCTACGGTCGGCTCGTTATCCATGCGCAAAGGATTTTCCTTGATGGGGTCGTCGTCCTTACGGAACGGATAGCCCACCCAATCGTTACGCAAGAAAAGGCGGCGCATGTCGGGATGGCCAATAAACTCAATGCCATAGAAGTCATACACTTCACGTTCCGGCAACTCCGCGCCCCGCCAAATGTCCGTTACCGTAGGCAGCTCCGGCTGTTCCCGGTTTTCGGTCGATGTCTTTACGACCATGCGTTTTCCGGTAACGGTAGACTCCAAATGATATACCACGCCCAATCCTCTGAGAGCGTCGGCAGGCTCGTCTTCTTTACGTACCCCCCAGTCCATGCCGGTCAGACTCTCCAAGAAGTCCATCTGCTGCTTGTCACGCAAGTCAAGCATCCGTTCGTGCAACCGGGCAGGTTCTATATATAATATGGTATCTTCCACGATAGCAATATTTAATGTGTTCACTGATTAATCATTCTTCTTTTTTCTCCGGTTGATGCCGCCGAAGAACTTCTCCATCTTCACCTTACGCTGCAACTGCATCATGCCGTAAAGGAAAGCCTCCGGTCTGGGCGGGCATCCCGGCACATAGACATCTACCGGAATAATCTGGTCTACACCCTGCACCACGTGATAGGATTTCCGGAAAGGTCCGCCGCTGACGGCGCATCCGCCTACGGCCACCACGTATTTCGGGTCGGCCATCTGGTCATACAAGCGTTTCAATACGGGTGCCATCTTGTTCGTAATCGTACCACTGACCAAGATAACGTCTGCCTGTCGGGGACTGTTACGGGTTACCTCGAAACCGAAACGGGCAATGTCATAGCGCGCCGCACAGACGGCCATAAACTCAATGCCACAACAGCTGGTAGCAAACGTCAAAGGCCAAAGCGAGTTGCTGCGTCCCCAGTCTATCAGTTCATCCAGACTGGCAACAACCACATTGGTCCGTCCTTCGTTCATTTGGGCTATCAGCTTCTCCAAGGTCTCATTGTCCTGAAATTCCTCGTAGGGAATGGACTTGATTTTCGGCTTGCGCTTTATTTCCATTCCAACGCTCCTTTCCTCCAGGCGTATGCCAAGCCCAGAATTAAGATAAACAAAAAGAATCCCACTCCGAGCAATCCGCCGACACCCAACTGACGGGTTACGACAGCCCACGGAAAGAGGAACACGGTTTCTACCTCAAACATCAGGAACAAGATGGCGAACAAGTAATAACCTACACGGAACTGCATCCACGAACGGCCTCGCGTCGGGATACCGCACTCGTAAGGCTCCATCTTCTGAGGGTTGTACGAGTGGGGTGCTATCAGATTGGACAGCACGACTACTACGCCAACAAAAATAATTGCCGTCAACACGACGGTCACTAAGAGGGTAAAGTTCATAAATCCAATAAGATTTTATTAGAATGATTAAGGGGAACGTTTTCCCCTGCTTGTTTTCAGCCGCAAAAGTACAATAAGAATTTCATCCGATTGTAATCTCCGGATAACAAATAACGGTAGTTTTTACACTTTTTATCCTATGCAAAGTTAACTAAAGTAGCTTTCTATCTTCTTTATCATCATACTGAGGCAGAATACCACCACATGGTCGCCCGGCTGAATCAGCGTATTACCGGTCACAACGACACCTTCGCCTTGCCGAATCAAGCCTCCGATAGTTACCCCCTTAGGCAGCCCCAAGTCTTTCACCGGATGCCTGGTAATCTTCGATCCGGCCTTCACCGTAAACTCCGCCACATCGGCATTGGCCACGGTCAGGCACTTCACGTTGCTGACATCCGCGTCCAGCATCATTTGGTAGATGTGGCTGGCGGCTATCATCTTCTTATTGATAACGGTGCCTATGTCCAAGCTCTCGGCCATGCCTATATAGTCTATATTCTCCACTTCGGCCACGGTCTTTCTCACTCCCATCCGTTTGGCGGCCAGGCAGGCCAAGATATTGGTTTCCGAGTTTCCGGTCAGAGCCACAAAAGCTTCGGTGTTCTGCAAACCTTCTTCCACCAACAAATCCATGTCGCGTCCGTCGCCGTTGATAATCATAATCCGGTCGTTCAGCAATTCGCTCAAACGGTTACAGCGGTTCAGGTCATTATCTATAATCTTCAGTTGCATATAGTCCGGCACATATTGGGCGGTGCGTACCGCTATGCGGCTTCCTCCCATAATCATGACGTTGCGCACGTCCGGATAATCTTCCTTACCGGCCACCTTACGCACATACGGAATGTATTTGCGGGTCGTGGTAAAATAAACAATATCGTGCAGTTTGATGGAGTCATCGCCTCGCGGAATCAAAGTCTCATTTCCCCGCTTGATAGCCACGATGTGATAGGGCAACTCAGGACCTCCCAATTTATACAACGGGATGTCCAGTATTTCAGCCTTCTCGCGCATCTTGGTTCCTATCAATATCAAGGCCCCTCCACAGAACTCCCACCATTGACGCACCCAACTCATGCGGATGGAAGCCACAATCTCCTTGGCGGCCAGCATCTCCGGATAAATCAATGAGTGCACCCCCAACTTCTGGAAGAAATCCTTGTTTTTAGGAAGCAGGTATTCGTAATTATCGATGCGGGCCACCGTTTTCTGCGCTCCAAGGTTTGCCGCCAATAAGCATGCGGTCACATTGCGGCTTTCATCGGGCGTAACGGCTATGAACAGGTCCGCATCCTCTACGTTCACTTCACTCAAACCGGATATAGACGAAGGCGAAGCGGCAACCGTCATCAAATCGAAGTTTGATCCGAAAGCATTCAGACGTTCTTCATCCTCATCCATCAGGATAATATCCTGCTTCTCGCGAGACAAAAGCTTGGCTAAATGAGTGCCTACAGAACCGGCACCGGCAATAATGATTTTCACTGTGCTATCAATTGTTTATATATACTGTCTTCATCCATCTCACACAACCTGTAAAGCTCGGCCACCGTACCGTGCTCCACAAACCTATCAGGCACGCCGATACGCCGTACATCAGGCTTATAACCATGGTCGGACATAAACTCCAGCACGGCACTTCCCATACCGCCCTGTATAACTCCATCTTCGACCGTAACAATACGGCGAAAATTACGGCCCACCTCGTGCAACAATTCCTCATCCAACGGCTTCAGGAAGCGCAAGTCATAATGGGCGACGGAAAGCCGCGCATCTTTCCCGGCCCGCTCAATGGCACGTGCAGCCACATTCCCTATGGGACCCAAGGTCAGCACCGCCACATCCGTCCCGTCTTTCAACTTACGCCCTTTTCCCACCGGGACTTCTTCCAGCGGGCAACGCCAATCCAAGAGGACGCCTCTGCCTCGCGGATAGCGAATCACGAACGGACCTTTATCCGGCAACTGCGCCGTGTACATCAACCGCCTCAGTTCATGTTCGTTCATCGGCGAAGCAATGGTCAGGTTCGGAATCGGACGAAAGTAAGCCAAGTCGAACACACCGTGATGGGTAGGTCCGTCCTCTCCGACCAGCCCGGCACGGTCCAGACACAACACGACGGGCAAACGCAGCAAAGCGATGTCGTGTATCACATTGTCATACGCACGCTGCATAAAGCTGGAATAGATGTTGCAGAATGGCTGGAGACCCTCCTTTGCCATTCCCCCCGAAAAAGTAGCGGCATGTCCCTCCGCAATGCCTACATCAAAAGCCCGGTCGGGCATGGCCTCCATCAGCTTGTTCATGGAGCATCCTGTCGGCATGGCCGGTGTAACCCCTACGATGCGTGGATTGACCTTAGCCAGTTCCACCAACGTCTCGCCGAACACATCCTGGTAAAGCGGAGGCAGGTGACTCGTGTCAGCCAAAATCCGCTCGCCCGTATCCGGATTGAATTTGCCTGGCGCATGCCACACGCCCGGGTCTTTCTCCGCCGGTTCAAATCCTTTCCCCTTTACCGTATGCAAATGCAGAATTTTAGGTCCTTTCAAATCCTTGATGTCATGCAACACCCGCGTCAGATTCTTTACATCATGTCCGTCAATAGGACCGAAATAGCGGATGTTCATTCCCTCGAAGATATTCTGCTGTTGGGCGGCAATGGATTTCAAGCTGTTACCAAGGCGTATCAACGCTTTACGGCGTTCTTCATTCAAGACGCCCATCTTAAACAGGACTTGTGAGACCTTGAAACGCAACTGATTATAACGGTTGCTCGTAGTGAGGTTGAAGAGATACTGCTTCATACCACCCACACTCCGGTCGATGGACATGTCGTTATCATTTAAGATAATAAGCAGATTATTGGGCGTAGACGACGCATTATTCAGTCCTTCGAAAGCCAATCCGCCACTCATACTCCCGTCACCAATGACGGCCACCACATGACGGTCCGTCTCCCCCTTACGTGCCGCAGCCACAGCCATACCTAAAGCCGCTGAAATAGAATTGGACGCATGCCCGCAAGCAAACGTATCATATTCACTTTCCTGCGGCGAAGGGAAAGGACGGATCCCGCCAAAGCGGCGGTTGGTAGAGAACGCATCCCGCCGTCCTGTCAGAATTTTATGTCCATAAGCCTGATGTCCCACGTCCCATACGATACGGTCGTAAGGCGTATTATATATATAATGTAAGGCGACGGTCAGCTCTACCGTTCCCAGGCTTGCGGCGAAGTGCCCCGGATTGCGCGACACCTCGTCTATAATATCCCGCCTCAATTCCCTGCAAACCTCCGGAAGTTGCTCCACTTTCAGTTTACGCAAGTCTCCGGGATAAACGATTGAGCTCAGCAAGCTATATGTATTTATTTCTGTTTCCATCTTCCGTATGATGATTACAAAATGCAAATGTAACAAAAGAATACGGATAGTGGAAAGTTTTAGGAAGAAAAAGCGATAGAAAAAGCGATAAGCGCATCATATATCCCCCAGCCGCCATGAGGGATGCCACATTCTATAGCGAATGAAAATATGCAACAATCCATTAAATTTCATTGCACATATTTTAGAAATATTCTTTTAAGCAGGAGTTTACCCCCGCCGGAAGCCCTTACAAGCAAGGTACGGGAATGTTTCTAACATAGACCTCGAATGTTTCTAACATTCCCCTTTTATGTTAGAAACATCCCCCCCTTAAGTTAGTAACCTGAAATGAGCCCCATCCTCGCCTTCTTTATTCTTGTAAATTCAATTAACCATAAGCATTTCCTTTTCGTTTTCTTCTATGCTTACTTAATCACACAGCGCCACAATTAGCAATCGTGCTGACAAAAAAGTTATAGGAGTCTGAGAAAGAAGAAATATCCAAATGTCAAAGTAGCCTTCAATGCATAGTATCTCACTTTTTTGTATTACCTTTGCACTAATAAAAAACAAAGGAGGACAGAAAATATGTTATCAGCTTTTAATTTTCAGCAAATGATCAGTGCCTTTATCGTGCTTTTCGCAGTAATCGATATCATTGGAGCAATTCCCATTATTATCAATTTAAAAGAAAAGGGCAAGGACGTAAACGCGCTGAAAGCTACGCTTATATCGTTTGCATTGCTGCTGGGTTTCTTCTATGCGGGCGATTGGATGCTCCAACTGTTTCATGTAGATATTGAATCGTTTGCCATTGCGGGTGCGGTAGTGATTTTCCTGATGGCACTTGAGATGATATTGGATATTGAAATCTTCAAGAATCAAGGACCTATTAAGGAGGCCACGTTGGTACCGCTGGTATTCCCGCTGTTGGCAGGCGCGGGCGCCTTCACCACTCTGCTTACCCTGCGCGCCGAGTACGCCAGCATCAACATCATCATTGCTTTGGTTCTGAACATGATTTGGGTGTTCATTGTTGTCAGCATGACCGGGCGCATAGAGCGTTTTTTGGGCAAAGGCGGTATCTACATCATCCGTAAGTTTTTCGGCATCATCTTGCTGGCTGTCTCCGTCCGTCTGTTCACCGCCAACATCACTTCATTGATAGATGCGTTGCAGAAGTAGGCTGATGCACATAATCTATCTGTTCTTCCAGAAACTGGGGTAGAAAAGCAGCAGCACACAATACATTTCCAGACGGCCTACCAACATCAGGAAAGATAGAATCCATTTGGCCGCATCAGGCAGGGCGTTCCAAGAGTAGGCGGGGCTGTAATTACCGAAAGCAAGACCTGTGTTGCCCATGCTCGACACGACCACACCGAGCGAGTCCATAAAGCCTACTCCCAACATCATCAAGGCAAGCCAGCCTACCAGGACCAAAGTCAGATAAAGAATGACAAAGAAAGCTACCGCTAAAACGATATTGGATGCGATGGTTTGCCTGTTGATACGTATGGGGAGGATGGCGTTTGGATGGAGCAGACGGCGGAAGATGCTTCGGATGCCCTTGGCCATCATCTGCAAGCGTGTGGCTTTGATGCCTCCCGCCGTAGATCCGGTACAGCCTCCCGCAAGCATGGCAAACAGCAACAGGACCCATGTGAACGGAGGCCATGAACTATAATCTTCGGTAGAAAGACCGCATGAAGAATGAATGGTTGTTATCTGGAACAACGATTTGCGGAAAGCTTCTTCGGCATCATAACCATTGTATATTACTAAAGCGATAGCACAGGCTGCCGTGAGGATGATGACTGACCAAAGGAACCAATGCGTTTCCTCGTCATGCCATATCTTGGACACTTTGCCTTTGACAGCAAGAAAGATTAGGCTGAAGTTGAGGCTGCCTATCACCATGAATATGGCAATGACATACTCAATGAAAGGCGAATTCCAATAAGCGATACTAGCCTGTTTGGTAGAATATCCGCCTGTGGCAAGGGTGGCAAACGAATGGCAGACGGCATCGAACCAATTCATGCCTCCTACACGAAGCAGGATAGCCACCAAGAGTGTGAGGGCAAGATATACTCCCCAAATCTGCTTTACCATAATGCTAACCTTGGGGTGCAGTTTGCTTTGTGTCACCCCTGTTGCTTCGGCCGAAAACAATTGCAGGTTCCCTTCGTTAAAAATGGGCAGAATGACAAGCGCGAAACTGACAATTCCCAAACCGCCTATCAAATTCGTCAGGTTACGCCAAAACAGGATGCCGTGCGACTGGCTGTCTATGTTATCCATAATGGTGGCACCGGTGGTGGTGAAGCCGGACATGGTCTCAAAAAAAGCATTAGTGATGCTGTCCACGCTTCCGCTAAGGTAGAAAGGCAACATGCCGAACAGGGTAAACAGTATCCACGTAAAACTGGCTACACAATAGCCGTCGCGCTTGTTCATCTTACGCTCCGCTCCCCGGCTTAGCAGAATAAGTAATCCACCCGCCAACGTATTGATGCCCGCACATTGCATGAAAGTGCGAACAATATCTTCTTCGTCATAATACCACGAAACACCCGCACACAACAGAAACATGGTTGTCTCCACCCATAGCAAGATGCCCAATACGCGGAAGATAATTTTCCGGTTAATGAGGCTTCTATTCCGTTTCTTGGTTGATTGGTCGTATAATGTATCGGCTATAAATCCTTCCATTTGTTGCTAAATTGCCCTTTTATTATCCGGCAAAAATAAGCGTGCGGATTGAAATAGACAACTTTTCCTAAGGGAAAATAAGAATTTAGCTTTCTTTCACCCCGCAGAATCGGACACTTTTTCCTTATTCCTGCCAAAATGACATTCAATTTCCCTGATAATCAGACTTTTTGACCGATTCATTCCCGCGGCAAATGTTTTGCATCCGCTTAAGCGTAATTGATTAAAAAACGAAATAAGAAAGGAGAATTGAGATATGAACTTTAACAACTTTACCATCAAAGCGCAAGAAGCGGTGCAAGAGGCCGTGAACTTGGTGCAAGCCAAGG
>CASGED010000111.1 GCA_949300425.1 uncultured Bacteroides sp. | reverse complement strand
TGGAGAAGGATTGGACAACGTACCCCATCTTGCACATCGACTTGAACATCGAGAAATATGATTCGACGGAGAGTCTGAACAATATATTGAACACTTATTTAAGCAGATGGGAAGATTTGTATGGAAGAAATTCATCCGAAGTCTCTTTGTCCTTACGCTTTGCCGGCATTGTCCGCCGTGCCTGCGAGCAGACCGGAGAGCGGGTGGTCATTCTGGTGGACGAGTATGACAAGCCCATGCTGCAGGCCATCGGCAACAAGGCGTTGCAGGAAGAATTCCGCAACACGTTGAAACCTTTCTACGGCGTGCTGAAGACGATGGACGGATGTATCAAGTTCGCCATGCTGACGGGAGTGACGAAGTTTGGAAAGGTCAGCGTGTTCAGCGACCTGAACAACCTGAAAGACATTTCCATGGATAGAAGATATGTAAGCCTGTGTGGCATAACGGAACAAGAAATCCACCACAACTTTGAGGAGGATTTGATGGAATTGGCTGAAACGCAGGGAATGACATACGAGGAGGTCTGCGCCAAACTGAAAGAATGGTACGACGGTTACCACTTTGCCCCGAACACGGAAGGCATCTACAATCCATTCAGCCTGCTGAACACATTCGATTCAATGGCATTTGGAAGTTATTGGTTCGAGACTGGCACGCCCACTTATTTAGTGGAGCTGCTGAAAAGAAGCAACTACGATTTGGAAACAATGTCCCGTGCCGTGACCAATGCGGACGTGCTCAACAGCATTTACGGGGATGACGAGCCCCTGCCGGTCATTTTCCAAAGCGGTTATCTGACGATTAAGGGCTATGACGCGGAGTTTGGCGACTATACATTGGGATATCCCAACAAAGAAGTGGAAGAAGGATTCGTAAAATTCCTGCTACCCTACTATACATCGGTTCAGAAAATCCGAGAAGATTCGGAGATAAAGAACCTGGTCCGTGAGGTTCGTGGCGGAAATCCCGACGCCTTCCTCCACCGCCTGCAAAGTTTCTTCGCCGACACGCCCTACGAGTTGATACGTGACCAGGAACTGCACTACCAGAATGTGTTGTACATCGTCTTCCGCCTCATCGGCTTCTACGTAAAGGCGGAATATCACACTTCGCAAGGCCGTATTGACCTGGTGTTGCAGACGGACAAGTATGTCTATGTGATGGAGTTCAAGTTGGAAGGCACCGCGGAGGAAGCCTTGCTACAAATAGAAGAGAGACAGTACGCCTTGCCGTTCGCTTCGGACAGTCGGAAGGTGTTCAAGATTGGCGTGAACTTCAGCAGGCAGACACGGAACATCGAGAAGTGGATTGTGGCATAAATTCTATCGAAAAGAGAAGAAATAATAAAACGCGGATTAAACGGTTGGCAGAAGCCTTGCGTTTAATCCGCGCTGAAAAATGTGAATGAGCTATAATTGCTTCAGAGAAGCCTTGCAGATTTATTCAGCCTCCTCGTTATAAGAAAGATTGAACTCGGAAATCTGGATACTCTTGCTCTGGGTCTTATGCCAATCAGTGTACAATACTCTAAGATATTGGTAAGAGTAGGTCTGAGGGAGTTCAATTTCTACTTGGCTTACATTCGTGGCGATTGTATAGTTCTCTCCTAATTTTGTAAACTCTGTACCGTCATTGCTTCCATAAAGAGCTATTTCTCTAATTCTTAATCCTTCTGTGGTGTTGTTTCCACGGTGAGCCAATAAGAAGCCGTTGAAATCAATTTTCGTTCCCATGTCGATTGTAAACCATAATTCGGCATCAGCGGGAGTTGTACAATCGTTGTTAGTCTCTCCAGGTTTTACCAAACAGAAGAAAGTGCTACTTGAATTACCATCAAACATGTCTTCCGGCATACCGGTCGTACCATCTGGCACATAATTAATCTCTTCTCCATCGGGAGCATAAATCATGGATGTCGTTACCGTCCATGCGCTGCGGTCGTAATAGTTGCCTACCGTGATGGTTGCTTCCTTGGAGAACGCTTCTTCATCGGGAGAAGTGACGGTAAACGTGTAAGTACCCGGCTTCATGGCCGTCAACACACCGTTTTCATCAATGCGGATGCCCTCTTGATATTCTTCGGGAATGGTATAGAGGTATTCATGATAGCTGGCGTTTGCCGGTTCGGCCACAATGACCTCGTTCAGCGAGACAGTACCCAGTAGGTTGACTTCTTCGGGAAGGTTGTCGAATAGGAAGTTCGTGATGGGCGTAACCGGGGCGGAACCTTGGGTCAGCGTCATTTCTATCTGATGGTTCTCGTCATAAACCACAGTCATGGAGGCTGCGCGTTCGGTCAGCAGGGTAGAAGCCGCTACGGCTACTTTTATCTCGCCGGGTGCGCTTGTATAAGCCTTGCACCATTCTTGTTGGTTGACGATGTACATATATTTGTCTTCCAATCCGCCTGCCAACGTGTAGTTCACGGTCAGCGTGTCCAGTTCGTAGGTACACGACAAGGTTTCCTGCGACAGGGTAATCCAGTTGTCGGGTACTATGACTTCTTTCTCGTCATCGCATGCGGTTGCGCCCAGCAGGCAGAGAACGCCCGCCAACAACCCACTGGTCAGTTTCGTAAAGTGTTTCACTATATTCATAATAATCTCAATTTTAAATGGTTCATTATTTCTTTTTTCTTATTACCGGGCGAAATCTTGATAGTTCTCGTCCGTAATCTTCCACAGTTCGGCGTGGGGTATCTTGTAATGCTTGCTTTCGATTTCGTCTACCAATGCATTCACCTGCTCTTGCGTGACAGTGAAGTTCTTGTTCCCGTAATCGTTCAGTTGCGTATCCACAGGCGTGAGGAATCCCCATGCCTTGAAGAAATCCAGCAGGTTGTAACCCGTGAGGGCGCAAACCTGGCGCACAAAGTCCAGCTGGTTGGCGCCTTGGTTCTCACCCCGGTCGCTGGGACTCTCGTGGGTACGGAAGTACTCGTACAGGTCGTGGTAGAAGTCTTTCATCCCCAAGGCATCGATGAAGTAACGCTTCAACTGCCAGAAGGGGACAAGCTTCTCCTCCACCTTATAATAACCGTCGCTGGAGTAGCCAATGCAGTGGGGCACATCGTCCTCCGGGTCATCGTTCAGGTTCGGCACTACGTAGAGTTCCGTGGCATTGTCGTACCAACCTTTGGTCAGTGCGCGCGAGGTGACACCCAACGTCTCCTCCACATACAGGGCGGTCAGGTTGTTGGTCACTTCGGTCAGTCCGGTCCACTTCATGCCCGGGCGGGTCTGGTTGCAGTGGCCCACTTCGTGTGCCGGTCCCCAGAAACGTTGCTTCCACACGTTGATGTCCGTAAAGAGGTTGGCATATCCTCCGTCGGAGTACACCGTTCGGTAGTCCGAAGCGTTGGGGCTTGCCGCCTTGTAGTCGATGCTGCAGTGCATGCGGTTGTTGAACATACGGTCGTACTTCACCAATCCGATGAACTCCCATTCGGCGTACACCAAGTTATCCAAGTTGCGGATGGATTCCGTGATGGGGGTGTTGTACGTCTTGAAGTCCTCCACCTTCCACGTCAAGTGCGAGTAGTTGCCCAATACATCGATGTCTTGCCATTGTGCCTTGTTCAAGATGTCCTGCCATTCGGCTTCCGTGTTTTTACGGATGTCGAAGTAGCCGTTCACCTTGCCGCCGGCAAAGTGAATCGTCACGGTGTTGTCCGCAATGATTCTCTGTTGTGCGGCGTCCGCTTCGAACACGGGCAGAGGGATGTCATCGTCCACGTGGTTCAATACGTAGATGAGGCCGTCCACTCCGGCTTCCACTTCGTTGTATCCTTCCGCCAGTTCGTATTGCTTGAAGTTGTTATACCCTCCGGATACGTCCTGAATGAGGATGGAGATACGGCGTCCTTCCGGCACATTGCCTACAAATACGGGAATCTTCTCATACCGTTTGGTATAGATACCTGTCGGATTGTCGCGCAGGCTGTACCTGTTCGTCTTGTTCTCCGTAGCCTTGATGGAAGGATTCTGGTACGGACGATACTCGGCCAGACGGTACGAGGTGTCGTAAGTGCCAGCCAACAGTTGACGGGCGGTTTCCTTCAGGTACTTGTTCGGTATCTGTTCGATTTGCTTCTCCGTCACGCCGGCTTGCAGGGTGGTGCCCATCTCGTCGGCGAAGAAGGATGACACGTCGAACTTGTTCTTGCTGGCTTCGAAAAACTCCATTTCAGCCACACTGACGCGGTCCTGATAGGCTTTGGTGACGGTGAAACGCACCTTCTTGACATCAGCGATGTCCTTGTCCATCGTGATGGTGAACGGAGTTGTCGTGTAGCTCCCGTCCCCCACCGTGTAGTCGCCTATCTTGGTGAAGCTGTCCGGAGCGTCCGCCGTAGATACCTCCACGGAGAACTCGTTCAGGCATCCCCAGTAGTTGTATTCCTGCCGGGGCGTATAGACAATCTTGTGTAGGGTGCGTCCCCCTTCCAGTTCGTAAGTGAACCGGAAGGGGTAAGTGACCGCACCGTACTTGGAATTAAAGAAAGTCAGTTCATCGCCGTCGTAGGACATCCTGAACGGGTGGTTGTCGCTGCCGCTTGTCGCGTTCTCGCTATCAGCGTTGCCGCCGGTCACCCGTATCAGTTGGTTCTCCGTGGACGGAGCTTTTTCCTGCACGATGGAGATGGACTTTTGGTGTGCGTTGTCATACGCAATTTTCAAGGTTGTGTTGCGTGCATTCTCCATATAAGAGTGTTCGCACACCAAAGTCAGCTTCCCGTTCTGCGCAGTGGCCGTCAGCCATTTGTCGCCTTCCATCGTCAGGCTCAGTTGCAAGTTTCCTTCCTCGTAACCATCTCCCAAAACATACTCCATTTCCTTGGTGCCTCCTTCGAAAGTAAATTCCTGGAGGTCAGTGGAGATGGTCAGCCATTCTCCGGCAACGGGTGTGTCTTGCTCGTCGCTGCACGACGCGTAAGTCACCCCCATGCCCAAGAACTGGCAGGCGATTACCATGATGGCATATCCTCTGTGTACCATATTCTGTAGTATCGTCTTTTTCATATTACTGTAGAAGAAAAACGGTGATACGTCGGATTGTTTTTACCACAATGGGTTTTGTACGGTCAATTGGCTCTTCTGCATTTCATCGTAAGGAATGGGGTAGAGCAGCATGGCCTTCCTCCACGGGAATTGGTCTACAACAATACGGTTGTAGTAAGTGCCATCGCCATATTCATCTACAAACTCCGTCGCCTCTTTGTTGGCTGTACTCTTCCATTTGGACACAGTCACTCTGTTTATGTCCATGCCTCGTCTGAGCAACAGTTTGTCATCGTTGTTCCGAATCTCACGACCGCTTTCGTCAATTGTCCAGCCGGCACGCATCCAACGACGGATGTCGAAGTAGTAATTGCCTTCGCCAAACATCTCTATCTTGCGTTCGCGATAAATGGCTTCACGTTGAGCGTCTTGGTTGCCGATAACGTTCGTTTTAATGCCTTTGTCTTGCAACTCGCGATAGCCCGGAATACCCGCACGTTCGCGAACCATGTCTAAGTAAGTGATGATGTTCGGGTCGCTTGGGTCAATTTCATTGCATACTTCGGCATAGTACAGATAGAAGTCTGCCAAGCGGAAATACATCCACGGGCGAGTCCAACTCTTCACATAGCCGGTTCCGCTATTCGTGGTCATATTTCTATGGTTGAATTTGTAAAGCAGATACCCGGCGCGCGCATAAGTGTCCGTCCCTTTGTAGGCCGATTTCTCATCAACGGCAAAATAAGCGCCGTAATCGGGGAAACCGGTGGGCTGAATGTGCCAACTCTTTCCTTGATAGGTTACGTCGGCATAGAAACGCGGCTCACGGTTCACGTACATATTAAAGATGTGCTTGTCTACGTGTCCGGATCTACTACATGGATTCTTAAAATCGGTAAAACCGGCTTCGTTGTATTCCGGATCTTCCTCTATGGTCAATCCGTTTTTCGTGAAGAATAAGTCGACAAATTCTTGATAAGGACCGACGTTACCACCAATATTATTATAATAACCTACTGAAAATGGAGCGGTACGCGGTTCCATGCGGTACGTGTTGCTGGTATAGTCGTTGTTCGGATTGGCCCAAATAATTTCTTCATTCAAGTCTTGGAACAACCAGTAAATAGACTGGTCGGGGTCGGGAACGGTTACGGTTTCTCCGTCCTCTTCTACAGTCTTGTATGCTTGGTACAATTTCATCCCATTAGCGGCGGTAAAGTCCAGTAATGTTTTCAAGTGTTGTTTTGCCGTCTGCCATTTGCTGGCATCATAGTCGGGGAACAGGCGTTTACCGTCTTTGTTGGTTAGCTGCAAAGCTTCGGCATATCCACCATTGAACAAAGGAGAAGCTGCATAAACCCACAGACGTGCACGCAGTGCCATGGCCGTAGCCTTTGTTGGGCGCAACATATTGGTATAGTCATACGTGTTGCCTGTGGTAGGGTCAGTAGACAGAATGTAAGTGTCAGGCAAAGCATCGCTGTAGTCTCCTTCGATGAGTTGCGCCAACAAGCTGTCGATATGGTTTACCATTTCATCAACTGAAGCACGGGCATAATCCACACTGACAGCCGGATCGGCTATCTCCTCAATGATGGGTGTTGGACCATAAAGCTCGAACAATTGGAAATAGTTGTAAGCCAAAAGATAAATGACATCGGCTTTGTAACGGCGCATTTCCTCGGGCGGGATGTAATTACCGGTACGGTCGCCGGGGTCACCAATGCTTTCCGGACAGTTCTCCAAGAAAATCATCGCCTGACGGATGGCTTGGTAACATCTCCACCAACGATTGTACGAGCCGGTACTATTCGGAGTGAAGGTACTGGTTGCAACGCTTAGCGGATTGGGATGGGCGCATACCAATTCACCGGAATAAAGAGCCCATACATTGGTATAGTTCGGATTGTTGGTTACGTCCAATCCTGTTTCAGAATAGTTGGGCATAGTGGCATAGATAGCCCCATACCATTGCTTCATATAGTTCCAGTTGGAGAACACTTGTTCTTTATCCAAGTTCTGTGACAACTCTTTCGACACGTCCAAATAGTCAGAACATGAGTTGAAGGAGAGCCCCATTGTTGCGAAGGCTGCTGTATATAGGATTCTTTTCAGTTTCATAGTCATTTTTATCTTGTTATTTTATTATTTAGAAAGTAACATCCAGACCTACTGTCCAAGTAGCGTTGATGGGGTAGCGTGCGCCGCTATTGCCTACTTCGGGATCCCAATACTTGATGTGGTCGAACAGCATGGCTACGTTCGTTCCTTGTACATAGACGCGCAAGTTCTGCATTTTCCACTTCTGCACCAATTTTTTGTCGAAGGTATAACCCAGTTCTACGTTCTTTAAGCGCAGGTAGTCACCGCTGCGATACCACCACGTGCTGTTCAGCGTATTGTTCGAGAATACACCGGTGTGTAGGCGCGGATACAACACATCTGTATTGTTGCGATCCCATGCGTTCCAGTGGTCTCCGGCTTCCAAACGGGCGGAAGATTGGTCACGACCATTCTGGAAGGGTATAAAGTAGTCGTTGTTGGCTTTCAAGTTAACAGACCGCTTGCCTACACCTTGGAAGAATACACCGGCGTAGATGCCTTTGTACTGTACATTCACACCAAATCCATATACTATTTGTGGTGTATTAGGATGGATGCCGGAATAGTAAGTCGCGTCGTAGTCGTTAATCTGTCCGTCTTCGTTCAAATCTTTGTATTTGATATCACCAGGTTTAACGTTGGGTGCATAGGAAGCGATACCCGGTTTCAAGGTGTAGTTATATCCACCTTTCCCATTGTCCGTGATGATGAAGTCGGATTCGGTAAACAATCTTTCTGCGATGTAAATTTGGTTTACACCGATAGATGTGCCGGTCTGTGACAACCATGGGTAAGCTTGCGGTATTTCATCCTGCTCTACAATCTTGTTGACAGCATACGTGATGTTACCTCGTGCTGAAAGGGTCAAATCCTTATTGATGTTATGCTTGAATACTAAGCTGGCATCAAAACCTTTGTTGGTGGTGACACCGAAGTTTTGCCACGGATTGTTACGAAAACCGGTTGCAGTCGGGATGGTTACACGTTCTATTAAGATGTTCTCGCGGCGGTTCGTAAAATAGTCGGCTGTGATGTCGATACGTCCGCGGAACAGGCCGAGGTCGATACCGAAGTTGGCTTTCTTTTCAATTTCCCAAGTCAAGTAGGGGGCGGCAAAAGTATTTTCATAAATTTGTCCCATATTAGTCGTCTTTCCACCGCCGCTGCCGGTCATACCTAAGTACATATCGCCGCTGTCGGTCAATACCTCGCGGTAGATGAAACGGTCCTGTCCCGTATCATCGTTACCGGTGAGACCGTATGAAGCTCTCAGACGCAACTTGCTGATGTAGTCCAATACATTTTCTTTTTGCATAAACTTCTCTGCGTGTACGTTCCATGCGCCACCCACGGCAGGGAAGATACCCCAACGGTGACCGGCGGCAAAGTTCTCGCTTCCCGTGGCACCAAAACTGGCTTCGAGAATGTAGCGGTTGTCAAATGTGTAAGTACCACGAGCCACTACGTTCTGTTTGCGGTAAGCCAGAAGGTTGGAGCCTGTTACACTGGATGTTCCTTGATATTGAGTTTCTTTTTGATTGTACACCAGCACACCCGTTACGGCATGTTTACCGCCAAAGGTACGGTTGTAGTTCAGTTGGGCTTCGATATACACTTTCTTGTTACCCGATGGGGTGCTGTAAGCGGGATTGCCCAATGCGCTTTCTTCGGCTACCAATGTCTTTACCAACTCTCCCGTTTCCGGGTCGCGTGCGGTGGCATCATATTTGGCAGGACTCATAGAACGTTTATAACCGGAAGTAAAGTTGGCATCGAAGCTAAGGCTACCTTGAATGGACAAACCTTTAGTGATGAAATCCAATTCTTGGCGCAACGTAGCCTTGGTTTGCAAAGCGGCTGACCAACTCTTAGAATAACCGGAATAGTTCAGCAGGTTATAAGGATTCCAACGTCCGTCGGCTTCACCAATCATAGCCGATGCTGTACCGTCCGACCAATGGAAAGGTATCACGTGGGTCGGCACGCGGATGATGTGTTTGAAAATGGCATCGGAACTGCTGCCGGGTTGGTTTTTGGTACGGTACTGCCCGCTGATATCGACGGATAATTTAGTAGTAGGCGTAATGTCCATATCCACATTACTACGTACATTGTAACGTTTTAAGCCAATGTTTGCGTTGTAATCTCCTAATGGATTGGACTTAAAAATACCATCTTCGCTGTAGTAAGCTCCTGATACAAAGAATTTTGTCTTTTCTCCCCCCCCCCTAAAATTGATGGTGTAGCGCTGATTTTGTGTGTGATTTTTTAACAGGTCTGTCCAAATGGCGTTCGGATAGAGGTCGGGGTCAGCACCACTGCGGTACATTTCCAATTCATCATAACTGTGGGGGGCTTCGGTTGCCATATAAGTTTCCCAATCCGGGTTGCCGGCTTCATTCCATGAGGCTTCGTTATACATGGCCAAATAGTCCCATGAACTCATCAGTTCGGGCATACGGGTCGGTGTGGCGATGCTGTACTGGGCGTTGAAGCTGACTTGCGTCTTTTGGGCACGACCACGTTTGGTGGTAATCAATACGACACCGTTGGCTCCTTCCGAACCGTAAACAGCCGTAGCGGCGGCGTCTTTCAGTACGGTAAAGCTTTCGATTTCGTCTACATCAAGGTCGTTCATGCTACGGGGTACTCCGTCTACCAATACCAACGGACTGGTACCACCGGCATAGGAGCTTTGACCACGAATCCAGAAAGACGCGTCATCGTTACCCGGCTCACCGGATTGCTGAATGGAGATGACACCGGCAATTTGGCCGCCAATCATGTTCGACAAGCTACGGGTCGGGATGGCTATTTCAGCAGGCTTCACCGAATTGACTGACGATACCACGCTCTCTTTCTGTTGCGTACCGTAACCCACGATAACCACGTCGTCCAAGCTGATGTTGGCGGCTTCCATGGTTACGTTGATGGTGTTTTCGCGGCCGATTTTTTTCGTCACGCTTTTGTAGCCGATGAAGCGGAACTCCAAGATTTGGTCTTGCTTGGCACTGATGGTGTAACGTCCGTCGATGTCGGTCAGCACGCCGGTCACCGTACCTTGAATGGTGACCGTGGCGCCGATTACCGGCTGGTCGGTATCGTCCAACACGATACCCGTTATCTGACGGGCGGCGCCCACACCTTGGGAGGCTTTCGCTTCACCCCGCTTCAGGATGATTTGCTTGTCACGGATTTCAAAATCCACGGGGGCTTTACTCAACATCTCGCGCATCAGGGTGCGGATGTCGGCGTTCTGTACGTTTACGCTCACCGTTTGGTTCACGTCAATTTGGTTTACGTCATAGAAGAACGTGTAACCACATTTCTCCGTCACCTGACGCATGGCTGACTCTAAGGTCACGTTTTGCAAGGAGAGGCTAAACTTCTCCTGCTGTTGGGCCATAGCCACCAACGAAAGAAGGCAGGCTATAACCGCGAAGAAACTTCTTTTTAAATTCATGATATTAACAAAATGGATTTTAAGGATAAATACATTATTCTATATCTATTCACATAAAAATGCTTCCAAACGAGCATAACAAAGGCTTCAACTGCTATTCATGGCTGATTCGTTTATAAAAGGTTAAATGTTTTATTTCGGTGTGATTAATACGGTATGTTCGTCCTCATACTTATATTGGATGGGGTTGATGGTTGTAAGAATCTCCAGCAAGTCTTTCAAGCTTTCACCGTGCGACTGGAACGTATAATGGTATTTTTCACCGATGGACCTATCCACGTGGATATCCATGTCGAAGTGGTGGGACAGTATTCTCCCGATTTCCGCCAGCGAAGCGTTTCGGATGTCCAAGTTGCCGGATACCCACGAGTTCATATTTTCTCCGCCTTCCGTGACGGTCATGTCGCCGGTTTCCCGATTATAGTCGGCCATTTCACCCGGTTTCAGATAAGTGCTTTCTTCGGAAGAATCCTCAAGCAGTTCCACCGAGCCTTCTTCCAAACTGACCGTAATGCTGTTGGCCTCTTTCTCGGCTACTACGTTGAATTTTGTGCCGTGTACTTTTACTTCCAGTCCTTTGGTTTCTACGATAAACGGATGCTTTTTGTCGGATTTGACTTCGAAAAACGCCTCGCCCGTCAGTTGTACCCTGCGTTCCTTGCCTTTGAAATCGGTCACGCAAGCCAATGTACTATTCTCGCGAAGCCAGACTACGGTGCTGTCCGTCAACACAATCTTGGTCTTTCCGTCCATCGCCATATAGGTGGGGAGTACGTCCGTGCCTCCCGCTAATAGGTGGATGAACAACGAGAGGGCGATGAGCAACGCGCCGCAGGCTGCCGCTAACGTCCAGCGGTTCATCTGTAGGAGTCGTGCGCGGGCGGAGCGTTTCGGTTGCTCCGTCGGTTTTTCTTCGTAGCCGATTTTCTCCGCGATGATTTCCCAGCAACGTTCTTCGTCGGGTTGTATGCGGGCGGCTTCCTCCTGTACGGAATCCCATACGGCGGAGATGGACCGGAACAGGTCGCGGTGCTCTTCATCCGCCAGCCATGCTTCCAGTTTATCATTGTCAGTCGGGCTGATTTCGCCACTCAGTTTGTCGATAATCAGCGACCAAGGTAGTTCTTTTTTTGTAGCTTTCATCATTTTGTTCATTAGGCTTTCTACATGTATCACACATGAAAGGGGCTTATCCCCTAAAAGAAAATGAAATTTTTTTGTTTTTTCTTTAGGGAAGGGGGTAAATGGGAATTTAGCTCATTTACGATTTAGCAATTTACAATTTACGATTTTGTTAAATGGGAATTTAACTGTGTGTTTACGATGGAACGCAGATGACGCAGATGGGACGGATGAACGCAGATTTAAAAAAGGGGCTTCGCCTGTCACCCCGAGCGTAGTCGAGGGGTCTCACATAAGGCTCAACTCTGCGTTAC
>CASGED010000110.1 GCA_949300425.1 uncultured Bacteroides sp. | reverse complement strand
GCAAACCTATGCAGAACGGCGCATATAAATCGGAGACTGTTAAATCTGCATTTCCAACGGGTAACGAATAGGAAACCGTTCTATTTCTCTAATCCGCTTTGGAACGCTTTTCAGCCCTCTGCCAAACTTCCGTGATTTTCTCCTAACTACTTAATTCCCAATTTAAAATTCGCATTTCTGCCGAATTTCGTCGGATATTCCATAGATTTTCCGTAAGTTTGCCCACTCATACATTGCCTAAATATGAAACAGAAGAAGAAAATAGTCATAGCCGTTATCCTCGTCCTGCTCCTGATGGGGGCAATATGCGCTGGCATTGTTTACTACCAACTATTTATTCCCCCGTTCCAACTGAACAAGACCGTGTACGTGTACGTCGACCGTGATGACACGCAAGACTCCGTATGCCATAAGCTCATCCAAGCCACCGGTTCCGACCGTCTGACGGGCTTTCGCTGGATGGCCCGCTATAAAGACTATGTCCGCCACGTGCGCACCGGACGTTATGCCATCCACCCGAAGGACAACGCTTATCATCTGCTGAGCCGTTTCCTACGGGGTTATCAGGAGCCGACAAACCTGACCATTGGGAGCGTGCGAACCTTGGACCGCTTGGCACGCAACGTGGGCAACCAACTAATGATAGACTCAACGGAAATCATGCAAGGACTGATGGACACGGCTTATTGGCATACGCAAGGCTATACGCCGGAGACATTGCCTTCGCTCTTCATCCCCAACACATACGAAGTGTATTGGGACATGAGCGTGAAAGACTTTTTCCGGCGGATGCAGAGGGAACACTCCCGCTTTTGGAACAAGGAACGCTTGGCCAAGGCCGACTCCTTAGGCATGACACCCGCACAAGTCAGCACATTGGCTTCCATTGTGGAGGAAGAAACCAACGCACAGGCCGAGAAAGCCACCGTGGCAGGCCTGTACATCAACCGCCTGCGTGCAGGCATCCCCTTGCAGGCCGACCCTACCGTAAAGTTCGCCTTGCAGGACTTCGGCTTGCGGCGCATCACCAACGCGCATCTTAACGTAGAGTCTCCCTACAACACCTACCTTCATGCCGGACTTCCTCCCGGTCCCATTCGCATCCCTACTCCCGCAGGGCTGGATGCAGTGTTGAATTATGAACACCATACTTATTATTATATGTGCGCGAAGGAAGATTTCTCGGGCACGCACAATTTTGCCTCCACCTATGGCGAGCACATGCGCAACGCCCGCCGCTATTGGAACGCGCTCAACCAAAGAAAGATTTTCAAATAGCTTTGGCAAAATGAACGTAAAACCTTATATTTGCCCGACAAAAAGAAACGAAATGTATCACTAATACCAAATAGACATGAGCAAACAACTCTTATTAGGCGATGAGGCGATAGCCCAAGCCGCGCTCGATGCCGGCCTTTCAGGCGTGTATGCCTACCCCGGCACTCCCTCTACCGAGATAACCGAATACATACAGGCCGCTCCGGTGACTCCCGTGCGCCGCATTCACAATCATTGGTGCGCCAACGAGAAGACAGCCATGGAAGCCGCCTTAGGCATGTCTTTTGCCGGGAAACGTTCCTTGGTGTGCATGAAGCACGTGGGCATGAATGTAGCCGCCGATTGTTTCATCAACTCCGCCATCACGGGCGTAAAAGGTGGCATGATTGTAGTGGCCGCCGATGACCCCAGCATGCACTCCTCGCAAAATGAACAGGATAGCCGTTTCTACGGAGATTTTGCCCTGATGCCCATGTACGAGCCGAGCAACCAGCAAGAGGCGTACGACATGGTGTACAACGGCTTTGCCTTCTCCGAACAGATGGGCTTGCCTGTCCTGCTCCGCATCGTGACCCGCCTGGCTCACTCCCGCTCCGGCGTAGAGAGTAAGGCTGAACAAACGCCCAACGAACTTTCCTTCAGTGAGGATCCTCGGCAATTCGTCCTGCTGCCCGGCATAGCCCGCCGACGCTACAAAGCCTTATTAGAGCATCAGGCCGACTTCATCCAAGCCTCCGAGGCTTCACCTTATAACCGATATATAGACGGACCGAATAAAAAGTTGGGCATCATCGCCTGCGGCATCGGCTATAACTACTTAATGGAGAATTATCCCCAAGGATGCGAATATCCCGTCTTGAAGATTGGCCAATATCCTCTGCCCAAGAAGCAGCTGACGCAACTGGTGGAAAGTTGCGAGGAGATTTTGGTATTGGAAGACGGGCAACCTTTCGTGGAGAAATTGGTGAAAGGCTATTTAGGACGGGGTATCCGGGTGAAAGGCCGCTTGGACGGAACGCTTTCGCAAGACGGAGAACTGACCCCCGACAGTGTGGCACATGCCGTAGGGCGTGAGAACAAAGCGACATTCGCCGTGCCCTCCTTGGTGGAGATGCGTCCACCCGCTTTGTGCGAAGGATGCGGACACCGCGACATGTACACCGCCTTGACGCAGGTGCTCAACGAGGAATATCCCGCCCACAAGGTCTTCGGCGACATCGGTTGCTACACGTTGGGAGCCAACGCACCCTTCTATGCCATCAACTCTTGTGTGGATATGGGTGCCTCCATCACCATGGCCAAGGGCGCTTCGGACGCGGGCTTGCATCCGGCCGTAGCGGTCATAGGCGATTCCACCTTTACCCACTCCGGCATGACGGGTCTGTTGGATTGCGTCAACGAGAATGCCAACGTCACCATCGTCATCTCCGACAATGAGACCACTGCCATGACAGGCGGACAAGACTCTGCCGGGACGGGACGCCTTGAGTCCATCTGCGCCGGCATCGGTGTGGCGCCCGAACACATCCGCGTAGTCGTTCCTTTGAAGAAGAACTACGAGGAGATGAAGCAAATCATCCGTGAAGAAATCAATTATCCGGGCGTGTCGGTCATCATTCCCCGACGTGAATGCATCCAGACCCTGGCACGCAAGAAAAGAAACAAATAAAAGGAAAAAGCCATGAAGAAAGACATCATATTATCCGGTGTGGGAGGCCAAGGCATCCTCTCCATCGCGACGGTCATCGGACAAGCTGCCTTAAAAAGCGGTTTCTACATGAAGCAAGCCGAGGTGCACGGCATGAGCCAACGCGGCGGAGACGTGCAGTCCAACCTACGCATCAGCGACAGTCCCATCGCATCCGACCTTATACCTACAGGCAAGTGCGATCTCATCATCTCTTTGGAGCCGATGGAAGCCTTGCGCTATCTGCCTTATCTCAGCCCCGAAGGCTGGCTGGTCACCAATAGCGTGCCGTTCGTCAACATCCCCCATTACCCTTCGGAAGAAGAACTGAACGCCGCGCTTGATGCTCTGCCTCACAAGATTGTGCTGAATGTGAACGAAGTGGCCAAGAACGTAGGTTCGCCCCGTGTGGCAAACATCGTGTTGCTGGGCGCTACAGTTCCTTTCCTCGGCATCGACTATGCTCATGTGCAGGAAAGCATTCGCGACATCTTCGGTCGCAAAGGCGAAGCCATCGTAGAGATGAACCTGAAAGCCTTGCAGGCGGGTAAGGAGATTGCCGAACAACGAATGTAGCCAATGACTCCTCCCGTCATCCTGTCCATAGCCGGCTCCGACCCATCGGGAGGAGCCGGTATTCAAGCCGACATCAAAACCATATCGGCGTTGCAGGGATATGCCGCGGCGGTCATCACGGCCATCACCGTGCAAAACACCGTAGGGGTGAAGGCTGTAGACTTCCTTTCGGCCAACCTTGTGTCTGCCCAGATAGAAGCCGTGATGGAGGATTTGTGTCCCGCCGCCATCAAGATTGGCATGACCGGACGTGCGGACATCATAAAAGCCATTGCCGGAGTCATCGCCAACTATCCCGATACGCCCGTTGTGCTCGACCCCGTCATGCTGTCCACCAGCGGCCACCCGCTGACCGAGCCGGAAGCCGTGGATGCACTTTGCACCGACTTGTTTCCCCTTTGTCGGCTGGTGACGCCCAACCTGAACGAAGCCGCCTGCCTGTTGCAACGTCCCCTCCATACGCCGGAAGAGATGGAAGCGGCAGCCATCGAACTATCCGCCCGCTACGGATGCGCTTTCCTGCTGAAAGGCGGACACTTGGAAGGCGGAGTCATGACGGACATCTTGTACGACCGGCAAATCTACCGCTTCACCAGTCCCCGCATCGACACGCGCAACCTGCACGGCACCGGATGCACTTATTCCTCCGCCATCGCCACCCTCTTGGGACACGAATTTGAGTTACAAGAAGCCGTCCGTCAAGCCAAACTATACATGGACAAAGCCATTCAAGCCGCCAGATGTTGGCACATCGGCAAGGGGCAAGGGCCTCTTTGTCATTTTAGGGATTAATTATATAAATGGGAATTTAGCGGGCTGAATTAGGAGAACGCAGACTACGCAGACGGGCGCAGAGGCTCGCGGAAAATAAAGGGCTTCGCCTATCTGCACTGAAAAAAATATAAGTCTGCGTTCATCTGTGTATTCTGCGTCGTCTGCGTTCCCTGAGACAGATAAATTATCATTTACCCAAGCGATTTATGAATTTAATCATCCTCACCACCCCGAATTTCCTGCCCGATGAAGCCGAAGCGCTGACCGCTCTCCTCAGCCACGGCCTCTACCGTCTGCACCTGCGCAAGCCCGGCTGTACGGAAGCAGAGCTTGATGCGCTCATCCGGCAACTGCCGCCCGCCTATTACCCCCGCATCAGCCTGCACGACCATTTCCCGCTACAGGCTCGTTACCATTTGGGGGGCATCCACTTGAACAGCCGCAACCCCGATGTTCCCATCGGTTTTCAAGGCTTGGTCAGTCGTTCGTGCCACACCTTAGAGGAAGCGGCCCGTTACGCTCCGCTGACTGACTACTATTTCCTAAGCCCCATCTTCGACAGCATCTCCAAGCAGGGCTATCATGCTGGCTTTACTGAACAACAACTGCGGCAAGCGGCGGATAATGGTCTCATAAATATGAAAACTGTAGCTTTGGGGGGGATCTCTGTCGATAAGCTTCCAGTTTTGGCCTCGTTAGGATTTGGAGGAGCTGCTTTCCTTGGGGATATATGGCGTAATTACCATTCTGCGGTTGATATACCTTATGTGGTTAATCATTTCTTGGCATTGGTAAATGCGTTTTGATAATCAAACTTTGATAATCAATAGATAGTGTCGTGTCGTGAAAGACTTCTGCTTATAATTTTGCTATTCTCCTCCAATAGTCCTATCTTTGCCCGATAATTTGATAAAAGATAAGATTATGGCAGCAAAACCTTGCATTCCGAAAGGAACACGTGACTTTTCGCCTGCAGAAATGGCGAAACGTAACTATATATTCGATACGATACGCAGTGTGTACCATCTGTATGGTTTTCGGCAGATAGAGACGCCGGCCATGGAGATGCTGTCCACGCTGATGGGGAAGTATGGGGAGGAAGGTGACAAACTTTTGTTCAAGATACAGAATTCGGGTGATTACTTTTCCGGGCTGACCGATGAAGAACTGTTGAGCCGCAACGCTTCGAAGCTGGCCTGCAAGTTCTGCGAGAAAGGCTTGCGGTATGATCTTACCGTACCTTTTGCCCGCTATGTAGTAATGCACCGTGAGGAGTTGACATTTCCTTTCAAGCGTTATCAGATACAGCCCGTGTGGCGTGCCGACCGTCCGCAAAAGGGACGTTATCGGGAGTTCTATCAGTGTGACGCCGATGTGGTGGGCAGCGATTCGTTGCTGAACGAAGTGGAGTTGATGCAGATTGTGGATACAGTATTTTCCCGCTTCGGCATCCGAGTGTGCATTAAGATAAACAACCGTAAGATATTGACCGGCATGGCCGAAATCATCGGAGAGGCGGACAGAATTGTAGATATAACCGTAGCCATAGATAAGCTGGACAAAATAGGCTTAGACAATGTGAATGCGGAATTGCGTGATAAGGGCATTTCAGAGGAAGCTATAGCTAAGTTGCAGCCTATTATCCTGCTGAATGGTACCAACGAGGAAAAGTTGGCTACGCTTCGTCAGGTGTTGGCGGATAGTGCGACAGGACTGAAAGGCGTGGAGGAAACGGAATTTATCCTTTCTACTTTAGCCGGTTTGGGATTAAAGAATGAATTGGAGTTGGACTTGACGCTGGCTCGTGGCTTGAATTATTACACCGGCGCTATCTTTGAAGTGAAGGCGCTGGATGTGCAGATAGGTAGCATCACCGGTGGCGGTCGTTATGATAACCTGACAGGTGTGTTTGGCATGGCCGGCGTGAGCGGTGTGGGCATTTCGTTTGGAGCCGACCGTATCTTCGATGTGCTGAACCAACTCGATTTGTATCCCAAAGAGGCAGTGAACGGTACGCAACTGCTTTTCATCAACTTTGGCGAGCGGGAAGCGGCTTTCTCCATGCAGGTGTTGGTCAAAGCCCGTATGGCCGGAATTCGTGCCGAGCTGTACCCGGATTGTTGTAAGATGAAGAAGCAAATGAGTTATGCCAATGCCAACGGAGTGCCTTATGTGGCTTTGGTAGGCGAGAACGAAATAAACGAGGGCAAAGTGACACTGAAGAATATGGAGACAGGTGAGCAACGTTTGGTGGCTCCTGACGAATTGATAGCTGAGTTGAAAAAGTAATATATACCATATTTATATATTGTCTATGAATGGGCTGCAAAGAAGGCGGATAAGAATCTCTTTGCAGCCTTTTTTTCTTTGTATTGTTACGATTTGTCGATATTTATGCGGTTATTTCAACTATTTTCCCTATATTTGTCATGTGCGTGTATAAGAATTGTAATATTCGGCTCGTACATTTGTCCGTACAATAAAAAAAGGAGGTTCGCATGGTTTCAGTTGACTTTAGGGAAGAAAGACACAATGTCTTGATTGGTGTCTTGATGATTATTCTTTCGCTCTTGTTCCTGTTCTTTATGGGGCGTTCGATGGTACGTTCCACCCATACTTTTTGGAGTGGTTGCGGCATAGAACATGTGTTGGACTAATCTGTGCGGCGAATTAATCCTTAGAATCATTTGTTTTATCCGGATTTTCTGTCTACTTTCGCAGAACTTTTAGGAGCGCAATGTGCTTCCGATTTAAATGATTCAAATGAAAAGGATAATATTACTCCTGCTTATCGTGTGTTTGTGCCCTGTTCCTTTCATGTATGCGGCCAATGACGTGGTTGGCCTTTATCAGGTTCCTGCCGTTGTGTTAGTGGGGATTTTGGCGGTTGCATTGATTGTCGTCATTTACAATTTATGGATGAGGCATGTGTTTCAGCGCAAGGAGTTGCGTTTGTTGCGCGAGCATAACAAGCTGTTGGAGAATATGCCCGTGTTCTATGCGCAGGTGCGTGTGATTCTTGATAAGGACGGGGTGGTGGACGATATGAAAATTACGACCGGTAACGAGTTGTTTAAGAAACTTTTCCAACCGGTCGGGCCGTATAAAAACTTCAATAACCGGATTTGGAAAGATGATACTTCCTTCATACGTGCCGTGCAGAGGGTATTGGACGAAAATCATTCCGTGTCCTATAATTACCATCATGATAGGTCGGGCGTCAGTTTCGAAGTGCTGATACGTCCGACCAGTGAACGCTGTGTGATAGATATATTCGGGTCGGACACTACTCGCCTGCACAAGATGGAAGACCAGCTTCGGGCGGCCAATGAAAAGTTGACGCTGGCTTTGGACATGGCTCATCTGATTCCTTGGCGATGGGACTTGGAAAAGCGGACTATCACTTTTGATTCGCATTATCGGATGACGTTGCGCCGATGGGAGAACGGACAACGTCAGCAGGGGACGCATGTTTATCCTGTTTCTGAATGCATGGACTGCGTTTGTCCCGAAGATATGGAGAAGGTGCGGAAGAATTATGAGGATTTGATAAGTGGACGTAAGCATGTTGTGACCGAAGAGTTTCGTATTACGTCCTACGAGAATGGGACTCCCTACATTAATTGGGTAGAAGTGCGTGCCGTGGCGGAGAAGCCGGGCGAGGACGGGAAGGTGAAGTTCTTGATAGGTTCGTTGCAGGTCATCACCAAGCGGAAAAATGAGCAATTGGAATTAATCCGTGCCAAGGAACGTGCGGAGGAGGCCGACCGGTTGAAATCCGCTTTCTTGGCTAACATGAGTCATGAGATACGTACACCGCTGAACGCCATTGTAGGTTTCTCTTCCATTTTGGCTTCTACGGAGAATCCGGATGACCGCAAAGAATATGCATCTATCATCGAGAACAATTCGCAACTTTTATTGCAACTGATAAATGACATCCTGGATTTGGCTAAGATAGAAGCGGGTACGATGGATTTTTTCTATGCGCCTGTGGATGTCAACGAGCTGATGACGGAAATGAAAAACCTGTTTGTTAAGCGTGTTCATCCAGGAGTGACGTTAGAGATGGTGACGGGTGTTTCGTCTTGTTATATGAGTACGGATCGCAATCGCTTGTCGCAAGTGTTGATAAACTTGCTGACCAATGCGGTCAAGTTTACGGACAAAGGCAGTATTACCTTCGGATATAAGTTGCGGGGAAGTGAAATCTATTTTTATGTGGCCGATACTGGATGCGGCATTCCCAAAGATAAACAGCATCTGATATTTGACCGTTTCGTCAAACTGAACACTTTTGTGCAAGGCACTGGTTTGGGACTGCCTATTTGTCAGCACATCGTCGACAAGATGGATGGACACATTGGGGTCGATTCGGAAGTGGGAGAAGGCAGTACTTTCTGGTTTACGCTTCCTTATCATAGTGTGAAACCCGAAACGCCATCCGTCAGTGTTTTGTCTCAATCTTCCTCGGGCAATGGACAGCGTGTCAAGTTGTTGGTGGCCGAGGATAACGAAAGCAACTATCGGTTGTTTTATTCCATCTTGCACGCTCAATACGATTTAATACATGCTTGGAACGGACGTGAAGCGGTAGAACTTTTTCAGAAACATCATCCCGATTTGATATTAATGGACTTGAATATGCCGGAGATGGATGGATATGAGGCTGTTCGTCAGATTCGTAGATACTCGTCTCAAGTGCCGGTGATTGCCGTTACCGCCTATGCGTATGCCGTAGATGAGCAACGTGTGATGAGTAGCGGTTTCAACGGCTATTTGTCCAAACCGATAAATGTAGGAAAATTGAATGAGATGATTGTGGAGAAGTTAAGTAAGAATAGCAAATAATTCGTATCTTTGCCGATGTTTTTCATTTAAAAACTATTATAATTATATGGGAGGTTTCTTCGGAACAATAGCCAAGGAAAGTTGCGTGACCGACTTGTTCTATGGCACAGACTATAATTCACATTTGGGTACGAAACGGGGCGGTATGGCCACATACGATGAAGAGAAACAGCGTTTTAACCGTTCCATTCACAACTTAGAGAGTACCTATTTCCGCACAAAGTTTGAAGATGATTTGGATAAGTTCACAGGCCGTTCGGGCATAGGTATCATTAGCGATACCGATGCGCAGCCCATTATCCTGAACTCGCATTTGGGGCGTTTCGCCATCGTGACCGTGGCGAAAATCAACAATATCCAAGAATTGGAGGAAGAATTGTTGCAGAGCAACATGCACTTTTCCGAGTTAAGCTCAGGACAGACCAACCAAACGGAGCTGGTGGCGTTGCTTATCATTCAAGGCCGTAATTTTGTGGAAGGCATTGAAAATGTATTCAACCATATTAAAGGTTCCTGCTCTATGCTTCTGCTGACGGAAGACGGCGTTATTGCCGCTCGAGACAAATGGGGACGTACACCTGTCGTTATCGGACGGAAAGAAGGCGCGTATGCCGCTACCAGCGAGTCGAGCAGCTTTCCCAATCTGGATTATGAAATAGACCGCTTCTTGGGGCCGGGTGAAATCGTCCGTCTGCATGCTGACGGGGTAGAGCAAATGCGTAAGCCTGATGAGCAGATGCAGATTTGCTCGTTCTTGTGGGTATACTACGGATTCCCCACTTCCAGTTACGAAGGCAGGAATGTAGAGGAAGTGCGCTTCACCAGTGGTTTGAAGATGGGAAAGACGGATGCGTCAGAGGTGGATTGCGCTTGCGGTATTCCCGATTCGGGTGTCGGCATGGCATTGGGATATGCCGAAGGAAAGGGGGTGCCTTATCATCGTGCCATTGCAAAATACACGCCTACATGGCCTCGCAGCTTTACGCCCAGCCGTCAGGAGATGCGCAGTTTGGTGGCCAAGATGAAACTGATTCCTAACCGTTCCATGTTGCAGAATAAACGCCTGCTGTTTTGTGATGACTCCATCGTGCGCGGTACGCAACTTCGAGACAATGTGAAGGTGCTTTATGAATATGGTGCCAAGGAAGTACATATTCGTATTGCCTGTCCTCCCCTGATTTATGCCTGTCCGTTCATTGGCTTCACGGCCTCCAAAAGTCCGTTGGAGTTGATTACGCGTCGCATTATCAAGGAATTGGAAGGCGATGAGAACAAAAATCTGGAGAAATATGCTACCACCGGTTCGCCTGAGTATAATAAAATGGTGGAGATTATGCGTGAGCGTTTTGGTTTCACATCGCTGCGCTTCAACACCTTAGAGACACTGGTCGAATCTATCGGTCTGCCCAAATGCAAACTCTGTACGCATTGTTTCGATGGAAGCAGCTGCTTCTGATAGACAGATAGTAATGTAAATAATGAAAAAGGGACGTAGATTGCTTGGCGGTTTACATCCCTTTTCTTATCTTTACGCTCCCTATGAAATTTATAGTTACTGAATGGTTATGACTTTAGTAGAACGTTTTTTGAAGTATGTGAGTTTCGATACCCAGTCCAGTGAAGAGACGGGTGTCACTCCTAGTACACCGGGGCAGATGGTCTTTGCCCGTTATCTGAAAGAGGAATTGGAATCTTTGGGCTTGGAGGACGTGACGTTGGATGAGAACGGTTATCTCTTCGCCACGTTACCTGCCAATACGGACAAGTCAGTCCCGACGGTAGGTTTCATCGCCCACATGGATACCAGTCCGGACATGAGCGGCAAGGATGTGTCACCTCGCATAGTGCCTCAATACGATGGTAAGGACATCCTGCTTTGTGAGGAAGAGAATATTGTTTTGTCACCCGGTCGTTTCCCCGAATTGTTGGACCACGTGGGAGAGGATTTGATAGTGACTGATGGAAAGACTTTGCTGGGCGCGGATGATAAGGCGGGCATTGCCGAAATCGTCTCAGCCGTAGTCTATTTGCAGGAACACCCTGAAATCAAGCACGGAAAGATACGTTTGGGTTTCAATCCCGATGAAGAGATTGGATTGGGCGCTCATAAGTTTGATGTGGAAAAGTTCGGCTGTGACTGGGCTTACACGATGGATGGAGGCGAGGTCGGCGAATTGGAGTTTGAGAACTTCAATGCCGCTTCGGCGAAGCTGACCTTCAAGGGACGGAATGTTCATCCGGGATATGCCAAGGACAAGATGGTGAACTCTATGTTGGTGGCTAACCGCTTTATCTCCTTGTTGCCCGCCGAAGAGACTCCCGAACATACAGAGGGTTATGAAGGCTTCTATCACTTGATAGCCCTTCATGGTGAGGTGGAACAAACTACGGTAGGCTACATTATCCGCGACCATGATCGTGCCCGCTTTGAACAACGCAAGCAGACTATGCAGCATTTGACAGCCCGACTTAATCAAGAATATGGTGAAGGAACGGTTACGTTGGAATTGCATGACCAATATTACAACATGCGTGAGAAGATTGAGCCGGTGATGCATGTCATCGACGTCGCTTTCCAAGCTATGAAAGATGCTGGCGTAGAGCCACGCGTAAAGGCTATCCGTGGTGGGACGGACGGTGCGCAGCTTTCGTTTAAAGGTCTGCCATGCCCCAATATTTTTGCCGGAGGCTTGAACTTTCACGGACGTTATGAGTTTGTGCCTGTCCCCAGTATGGAGAAGGCTATGAGTGTCGTGGTGAAGATTGCCGAACGGGTTGCCTTGCTTTAATAACTTTTTAATCAGATATATTTCAATGAAAACTACACCATTTACCGAGAAACACATCTCGCTGGGTGCCAAGATGCACGAATTTGCGGGATATAACATGCCGATAGAATACTCAGGCATTATTGATGAACATTTGACCGTGTGCAACGCTGTGGGCGTGTTTGACGTGTCGCACATGGGTGAATTTTGGGTGAAAGGACCTCATGCGTTGGACTTTCTCCAAAAAGTTACTTCCAACAATGTGGCTATATTGACGCCCGGGAAGGTGCAATATACCTGCTTTCCTAATGAAACGGGTGGCATTGTGGATGACCTGTTAGTATATCACTACGAGCCGGAGAAATATCTGCTGGTGGTGAATGCCGCCAATATAGAAAAAGATTGGGATTGGTGCGTGAGCCACAATACGGAAGGCGCTGAGTTGGAAAATGCTTCGGATCACATGGCGCAACTGGCTGTACAAGGGCCGAAAGCTATTCTTGCCTTGCAGAAACTGACGCCAATCGACCTTGCTTCTTTGCCTTATTATACCTTTACGCACGGTGAATTTGCCGGCGAGAAAGATGTTATTATTTCCAATACCGGCTATACGGGCGCGGGAGGTTTTGAGTTGTACTTCTATCCCGAAGCCGCCATGCGGATATGGGATGCCGTGTTTGAAGCCGGTGCCGAATTTGGCATCAAGCCTGTAGGTTTGGGCGCGCGCGACACGCTTCGCATGGAGATGGGCTTTTGCCTCTATGGCAACGACATTGATGACACGACCTCGCCCATTGAGGCCGGATTGGGGTGGATTACCAAGTTCGTGGAAGGAAAGAACTTCATCAACCGCCCCATGCTGGAGAAACAGAAAGCCGAAGGCGTGAGTCGCAAGTTGGTGGGTTTCGAGATGATAGACCGTGGCATTCCTCGTCATGGTTATGCCTTGCTTAGTCCTGAAGGTGGACAGATAGGTTCGGTGACATCGGGTACCATGTCTCCTGTACGTAAAATAGGTATCGGCATGGGGTATGTAAAGACCGAATATAGCAAGCCTGGTACGGAGATCGCCATCGACATGCGCGGGCGCAAGCTGAAAGCCGTTGTGGTGAAACCTCCTTTCCGGAAATAAGAAGAAGGGATTCGGCTAATATAAGTACGGATTGCACGGACTTTACGGAAGCGGTGCAATAAAATTAGGAACAGTTCTTTATTAGGTTTTTGCCACGATAAAGAGCTGTTTCTTTTGTTATGACGGATATTGATACGTAAACATGATGGTACGGAAAAAACGAGTTCGCGGTTACTGGTTACTCTTTTATTGCTATATTAGGCGACAAGAATGATAATCCCCATTTGTAGGTATCTTGTTGGCAGTTATTTAAAAACAATCTAAACTGCTTGTGCGGTTAGCGCATATCCTGTATCTTTGCAGGCGAATTATAAAAGGAAAGATAGAGTATGCGTTTATCTGAATTGAAAACCGGGGAGAAAGGCGTGATAGTCAAGGTGCTGGGACACGGAGGATTCCGCAAGCGCATCGTAGAGATGGGCTTTATCAAAGGTAAAACCGTGGAAGTGTTACTGAACGCTCCTTTGAAAGACCCTGTGAAATATAAAGTGATGGGATATGAAATATCCTTACGCCGCCAGGAAGCGGATATGATAGAAGTCATCAGTGAACAGGAAGCCCGCGAGCAGGTGCTGTTGCCCGACTTCCATGATAAGGGGCTGGAGGAAGACGTTCTGGTAGAGGACGAAATGAAGAATCTGGCACGTGACAAGCGGCGTACCATAAACGTGGCATTGGTGGGTAATCCCAATTGTGGCAAAACGTCTTTGTTTAACATCGCTTCCGGTGCGCACGAGCATGTGGGAAACTATAGCGGAGTGACGGTAGACGCCAAGGAAGGTTACTTCGACTTCCAAGGATACCATTTCCGTATCGTGGACTTGCCGGGCACTTACTCTCTCTCGGCTTATTCGCCCGAAGAAATCTATGTCCGTCGGCACATTATTGATGAGACTCCCGATATTATTATCAATGTAGTAGACGCTTCCAACCTGGAGCGTAACTTGTATCTGACCACGCAGCTTATTGATATGAACGTACGCATGGTGGTCGCCCTGAACATGTATGACGAACTGGAGGCAAGCGGCAACACGTTGGATTACGTGACGCTGGGAAGATTGTTCGGCGTTCCCATGTTGCCTACGGTAAGCCGCACGGGGAAGGGGATAGACAAGCTGTTTCATATCATTATCACTCTGTATGAAGGCGGTGACTTCTTGGATGAGAAAGGCAAAGTGCGCGCTGAGATATTGGACGATTTCCGTGACTGGCATAAGGAGTACGTGCCCGACCACGATGTTAACAGCCTTCAAGAAGAGGAGGAACATCCGCGCAAACTTTACCGTCATATCCATATCAACCATGGTCCCGAATTGGAGCGGAGCATAGACGAAGTGAAACGTGTGATTTGCCAAAACGAAAATATCCGCTACAAATATTCTACTCGTTTCTTGGCTATTAAGTTATTGGAGAATGATAAGGATTTGGAGAATGTGGTACGAACTTTTCCCAACGGGAAAGACATCTTGGAAGTACGCGATAAGGAAGAACGGCGTTTGCGGGAGGTGTTGAACGAGGATAGTGAGCAGGCTATTACGGATGCCAAGTATGGTTTCATATCAGGCGCTTTGCGCGAGACGTTTGTGGACAACCATCAGGACAAAGAGCGCTTAACGCACATCATCGACGCCATCGTGACCCACCGTATTTGGGGCTTCCCTATTTTTTTCCTGTTTATGTACTTGATGTTCGAAGTGACGTTCGTGGTAGGTGCCTATCCGCAGGAGTGGATAGAGTGGTTGGTTGCTGCTTTCGGTGACTTCGTCCACAATAATATGACCGAGGGTCCGTTGAAGGATTTGCTTGTCGATGGTATTATCGGAGGTGTGGGAGGGGTCATTGTCTTTCTGCCTAATATATTAATATTGTACCTGTTCATTTCATTAATGGAAGATTCGGGCTACATGGCGCGGGCGGCGTTTATCATGGATAAAATCATGCACAAGATGGGGCTGCACGGCAAGTCGTTCATTCCGCTCATCATGGGTTTTGGGTGTAATGTGCCCGCCGTTATGGCTTCACGCACCATCGAGAATCGAAAGAGCCGTCTGGTGACTATTCTGATAAATCCTTTGATGTCATGCAGCGCCCGTTTGCCCATCTATTTGTTGTTGGTGGGAGTGTTCTTTCCGGAACAGGCCAGTCTGGTGCTGCTGAGTATCTATACCATTGGCATTGTGTTGGCGGTCGTCATGGCGCGCCTGTTCAGCCGTTTCTTGGTGAAAGGAGACGATACACCTTTCGTGATGGAGCTTCCGCCTTACCGCATGCCTACCTCGAAAGCCATCGCCCGTCATACATGGGAGAAAGGCGCGCAATACCTGCGCAAAATGGGAGGCGTCATCATGGTGGCCTCGGTCATCATTTGGGCATTGGGTTATTATCCCGATCATAACGCCTATACCGATGTTACCCAACAACAGGAGAATTCTTACATCGGACAGATAGGTAAGGCCATTGAGCCTGTCATCGAACCGTTAGGCTTCGACTGGAAATTGGGTATAGGTATCTTGTCGGGCATTGGCGCCAAGGAATTGGTCGTAAGTTCCCTCGGCGTGCTTTATGCTGATGATGCGGAAGCCGACGAGACAACGTTGGCCGAAAGACTGCCCATCACCCCCTTGGTAGCTTACGGGTATATGGTATTTGTATTGCTCTATTTTCCTTGTATAGCCACCATAGCGGCCATTAGGCAAGAGGCGGGCGGTTGGAAATGGGCCTTGTTTACGGCAGGATATACCACGGTGTTGGCGTGGGTTATGTCCTTTGCCATCTATCAGATAGGAGGATTGTTTGTATGAGTGATTGGCAGAATTGGGTGGTAGCCTTGGTCATAGGGTTATGCATCGTGCGCATGGCATGGGGATTCCGTTCTTTCTTTCGCAAGGCGGCCGGGAAGAAAAATCCCTGTGCAGGCTGTTCTTGCGGCTGTAGTTGCGGACATACTTTCCGTCATTTAGAAAAAGAAAATAAGAAAAAATGCTGCGGATAGTTGGTATATTAAAAAAATGTATTACCTTTGCAACCGCAATCCGAAAGATATGCGATTTCGGTACCTTGGATGAGTGGCTTAGTCAGCGGTCTGCAAAACCGCGTACGGCGGTTCGAATCCGCCAGGTACCTCAATAAGCAATCGGTTAATCACAATAAATCAAGTGGTTAACCGATTTTTTTTTGTAACGGTTTAGGAAATGTGACTATCTTAGAGCATTTTAACCGGCTTCTTGGACATAGTTATCGCCCTTATGTCATATGAACGAAACAAAAACTGCGAGGATGGGAAAAAAGAAAACGGGGGTCGCCAATGCGTCCCGCTGTCAGTAGTCTTTATGCTACAGCCATAGCCGCCCGTTGCAACTTGGCTGCCACATCATTCAAGGCGTTGGAGAGTGTCTTGACTTCCTCGGAAGTGAAGGTAGCCGGTTTGCCATGTATAGCATTCCCGTTAATGCGCTGGTGCAACCACGAGGCGGAACGCCCGAAATAAGTCTTGGCGAACTCCGAGACGGAGATGAACGGCAATACTTCTTCCAACTGTTTCCGGATGGTGATTTGTTCGGCCAGTCTGTGCGCTTCTTCCACATCTTTATGTAGCCGGGCAAAATCTTCGTTGACGGCTTCCTCCAGCAAAGTTTTGTCTTCTTCCCGGAGCGCATCGAAGAAAGCCTGCATTTCAGCATCGGCCTTTTCACGGGCTTCTCCGCTTGCATGCATCCATTGTTCTTTCAGTCTGATAAATTCTTTCTTTACATCCATACGGCAGTCTTTTTTTAGAGGTTCATGACGAAGAAAGTCTTTCTCGCATTTTCCCTTCTTATTCCTCCCAGTTGTTGGATTGGCAAAGGGATAATGTGTCTTTTTGCGGGAGAAATTAAGAAGTAGTATGATAAACATCTTCAGACATATCCGTAATCGGCGCGAAAGAAAGCTGCGCGAACGCTGCTTGCGTTACTCTATCAAGGTGAACGAAGGCAGAGCCGACAAGTATCAAATCAT
>CASGED010000109.1 GCA_949300425.1 uncultured Bacteroides sp. | reverse complement strand
GGCTGGGGGCGATACTTTGGGCGGCACTCGCCTTGGAAATCACGTTCGTCTTCAACTATGGCGATTATTACGACTGGTGGAACAGTCCCGTGATTCGCATGGTCAGTATTTCCGCAGCCGTTACATTTCTGTTTTGCTTGGGGCGTATGTTTTCCATCCGTCATCCGTACCTTGAACCCAAGATGTGGACATACCGTTATCTGGCTCCGATACTTGTGTTGGTCGCCTTGGTGGAAATGTTGCTTGCCACCGAGCATGTATTGGAAGAAACATTCTTGGAGGGCGTGATGCACTACGGCACAATGACAGGCGTGCAGTTGGATTGGCCCGTGCTTGCCGGATGCCTGACAGGATGCTTGTTTTCCTATTGGTGGATGCACGTCAAGCATTTTAACTACCTGCGACTAATTATCATCGGACTGGCAGGAGTGATATGTTATCTGCTCGGCTACTATTTCACGGTTTCAAGCGACATTCACATCTCCCAATTGTATCTGCCGATGGCTTGCCGTGGGTTCGGGTATGCCGTATTGAGCGTGACTTTCCTGACCTGCGCGGAAGAAATCATGAGTTTCCAGCACTTTTTCCAATCCCTTGCCGTTTTCCAAATGCTCCACATGGTCATGGGCGGTGTGATTGGTGCCGCCATTTACACCCGTGGGCTGAAATATTATATTCCCGACAACATGGCACGGTATGGAGCGGCGATAGACAATGTGGCTGCCAATGGAATGTCTATCCCACACTTCATGGATGCGTTCATGTCGCAAATGACTGAAATCAGCATCAAGCAGCTGTTTGGTTGGGCTGCATATGCCTGTATCTTGCTCTTTTTGCTGTTCCTGCTATATGATGCTCCGATACGCAGGGAACTCAAACAGATGCCGAGTTGGCAGAAAATCAGGAAAGCAATTGTCGAATCAGTTACCAACTTAAAGAGGTGATGCCGTACTAACATGACAGACCGATGTCCCGATGTCAGGCAGGAATGGAGTGTGAAATAAGGAGCGTGATTTTGAAGAAACTGATAGGAATGTAGAAGATGAGAACGAAAGGATTTCAGATTTATGATTTTAGAGTTAAGATTTTAGCTTGGGCATCGTGCGCAAATGAAATCTTAACTCTAAAATCGTAAATCTGAAATCTCTGTGTCCGTGTTATGGTTCATTTTTTAAGCTCAATCTTGCTTTCTCCGTGCCGTTCTGCCCGCAGTAGTTTGCGTTCTGTGCGTCTGTCTAAATTTTCTGCGAACGTGATGCCTTCCCGAAAATTCTTGAATGCCTCGCCGGGCGCCCAGTTCACTCTTACTTCCTTGATGTGTTTGTTCGGATTGAAAGCGTCTCTGCTTTCCGCCCCTTCGCAACCTAAGGTGAGGTAGAAAGTGCCCAGTTCGTCCAGTTCCACCCGATAACCTTCTTTCAGCATTTTGGTGGTAGCTTCTGCCAACATTTTGGTGATGGCGATGAAGTCTCCTTCTTTGTAGGCGCATCCGTGGAAACGGATGTACTTTGCCAGTTCTTCTAATGAAAGAGTTTGCATGCTCTGTGCCGAAGCGTAATACTTCGAGGGACGTTCCGGATGGCCCGGTTCTCTCCGCTTTACCAAACTATACTTTATCATAATCTATCTGTGTTTAAAATGTAACTTCATATAGCTTCTGTTTTCGATGCATATAACTGCTTTGCTGGCACGATTACTAATCGTACAGCGTGACGATTAGTAATTGTACAGTGTGACGATTAGTAATCGTATAGCGTGACGATTAGTAATCGTGCGGGGAAGTCAGCTATCTTGTGCGTGCAAAGATAATATCCCAACTGTCGTTTCCGACCTTCTTTTGACAAGTTTTGACTATTATTTTGAAGATGAACTTGCATGGAAATTCGGAATGTGGATTTAGATTAATAATGGGTCATTCAAAAAAATAAGCGGAAAGCGTGCAATTATGAATAGATTTTATTACATTTGCAATGTCCCGCCCACGCTGAGATTTTTCTTATCGGAACGGCTGGGCGGGATGTATATACATAAAAGGCGTTACTGAACGCTTTGGTTTTGACGCTATAAGAACTTCGCAACTTCTACGGATTGTCAAAAACAAAGCAACGGGAACGCCCTATGGGATGTTTACTATGTGCAGCCCTTGGTGTATCTTGTCGAAAGATACATAGGGGATTGTTATATACAGACATCAGCGTGGGGCTTTCGACGTTGCTCGTTTCGACAATCCGGGCAATGCGAAGGCCTTTATAGCGTGGAACGAGTGACAGGACTGGCTCCACGTTATTATTATCCATAATTTTTTAATAAATTAAAATAGCAAGAATGATGCAAACGAAAAGATTGAAATTGTTAGATTGGTATGAACCACCCTGCGTGGAGTGTGTAGAAGTGGCCATAGAGCAAGGCTTCGAGGCGAGTATAGAAGATATGCCTGTAGAAGATTGGTGACTTAGCAAATATGGAGGATTTTAAGATGAAGACAAAAGGATTCTTAATAACCGGTTTGTGTTTGCTGATGATGGCAGGATGCCAGGACGAGCAATATGAAATGTCATCGAATGATGGTTTAGTTCGAGTATATGCAGATGCTCCTTCCATCACACGCGTGACTTATTCGGAAGAGGGAAATGTCGTCCACGCTTCGTGGGACGAAGGGGATCGGATAGGCGTCTACACCGATGATCAGCATAATTTGGAATATACTTATTCTTCACAAAACGGAGAGGCGGAATTTCGTGCCAATAATGAACCGTTGAAAAGCGTGGAAGGAACTAAAGTTTATGCATACTATCATTACGACGGGATGGACTATGACTTCCAACTTCCGATGAGAGACCCGGTTATGCGGTGGGATCGTCCTTTCCTGTATGCCCAAGGTGAAATCCGTAACAATGAGGTGCATCTTCAGTTCAAGCACGCTTTTGCCTTTCTGAAGCTGACCGTAACTTTGGAAGCCATCGAACCTTACATTGAAAATCCGGTCTTGACGCAAATCAACGTAGGTGGCGATGCTTATATATCTATTAGCGAAAACGCACGGTTTGACATCCGCACGGAGGAATTCATATTGGACCCCGAAGATATTGGTACGAGTACAGGCAATGGTGTGGATAATCACAATTTAAAGGAAAAGGGTCCTTACACCCTGTGGATTCCTATTCTGCCTTCTGACGAAGGAGGTGCAGCCCTCACAATTGAAGTACAAGCCAATGGACATTCGGTAGGGTTCCCACGTGCCGTCCCTGAAGGTGGTTTCAAAGCCGGACACGTCTATTCCTTCAACACTTCAAGACCGGACATCGTGGAGTTGCAAGAAGAACAGCGTCAAGCTCTTCTTGACTTGTACAATGCTACGGACGGCGCGAATTGGGGAGGAAGGAAGTGGACGGACTTTACACTGCCTATTTACCAATGGGCGGGCATCAATATGGGAAGTGGCGTGAACCAAAGTGGTTTTGTCATTCGGCTGGAGCTGGAAGAAAATGGCTTGATAAACAACCTGCCGGAATCTTTCACTACCATCATGGATCATGCCCAAACCATCGTGCTGCGCGAGAACGCCATGTCCGGTGTGATACCGCAATGCATCCGCTCGCACCCTCGTTGGAACAAATTCGGCTGGGATATTATCAAGCAGAAACCGTTTTATAACGGTAAGCTCAGTGGGGGTGTGGACATGAAGGACATCAACCTTCAACTGCACGATGAAGCGGTGGAATACTTGGATGCGGACCAAGGGACTACGACAACCTTGGAACTATTGAAAAAGAATAAATTGACCTTCATCGCTCTTGACACGCCGAGCGACAAAGTACTGAATACGTATTTGTCCTATCGCAACAAAGGCTTTGGAATTATCGTAACCCATTGGGAGTTGGGATCAAGCCGAGACGAAATTTGTGCGCAGGTGAAAGACCATCCCATTACGGGCATCACCCGGCTTTGGGAGGCGTTCCAATCCGGTGATTTGTCCGGGTTAAGCGTATTGGGATCTACTTACCTGCTGGATAATGAAGGCAATCTGGTCGACTTCGTGATGCGGGATTGGGATCTACCCGAAGAGTTCTATATCAATCGGCTGGACAGCATTCTCCTTGCCCGGTTAGGAGAACCGGAAGAACATCCGGAATTTTCCAGCGAAATCTATGTGTCTACTGATTTTAGTCAAGACGGTGAAGTCGTAACACTCCAGGAAGCAAGTGTAGGCAAAGGAATAGACTTGGTATTTATGGGCGATGCCTACGTAGACAGAGACATGGGTGCTGGTGGAAAGTATGAAACGGACATGCGGAGAGCCGTGGATAAATTCTTTGAGATTGAGCCTTATAAGTCATTCCGCAACCGGTTTAATGTTTATGCCGTGAAAGTCGTGTCGAAGACGGAATACAACATTGCCGATGCAGATAAACGTGACAATAGAATCAATCTGAATGATGACATTTGCTTTGAGTATGCAGGGAAAGTGCCGAATGTAGATTTAAATGAAGCAACCATTGTCAATGTGGTGAACAATCCGAACGAATTCTTCAGCGGTGGTTACACGCATATGTTTGAAGGCAAGAATGCGACCATTGCCCACATTGAGCAGGGAGGCCCTTCATCAGGTGTCATCATTCATGAAGCTGGTGGGCATGGCTTTGCCAAGCTGTTGGATGAATATCTCTATGATGGAGCGGAAAATGTAGTGGCCACAGAAGCGGATAGAACCTATTATCGTTCGCAAGGTTGGGGTGAAAATATTGATTTCACTGATTCACGTACGGATATTCTGTGGGCGCACATGCTCAATGACAGTCGCTATTCAAGTGAGGTGGCTATTTATGAAGGCGCTTACTTGTGGGGACACGGGGTTTGGCGTTCGACAGAGAGCAGCATTATGCACAATGCTAACTGGCTATGGTTTAATGCTCCCAGTCGTGAAGCCATCTACAAGGCCATTATGCGTGCTTCTGAAGGTCCCAATTGGCAGTATGACTTTGAAAATTTTGCGGCTTACGATGTCATTAACCGGAACACAACCCGTTCTTCCATAAGCGTTGACAAGCGGAAAGTGATTCATAAAGCACCGACCATTGTGAGAGGGAATCGTGATTTCTAATAAAAAATTCACTTTAATTAAAAGGGTGTGCCGGAAAGATACACCCTTTTTTTCTAAATGAGTCTTGATTGGTCTTTAACGGATGAAAACCTCACAACGGCTTCAAGAAAAATTCATCAGACTGATGCAGGAGTCTAACATGAAATATGAAATCCAATCTAAAGCATGAGGCATTTGCCCGACAGACTGGTATCCCGATGTTGAAGCAAGGAATAGAACGGAAAATAGGGAGCGTGATTGAAGAAGCTGATGGGGAGTGAAAGTAGCCCAGGCAAAATTGCAGCATGACATCAATTACCGCAATGGTCTTCGGTGAAAGCCAGGCGTATTCACCGATAATTATCGGTGAAAAGATTGCTTATTCACCGGATAATCTCTAACTTTGCATAAAACTGAGTGTGCTATGCGATATATACACAGCTATGATAATTGGTGGCAGTTCCGTTATGACAGTCAGCTGATAATGAATGAGTTGGGGCGAGTGCGTGCCAAACAAGGCATGCTCATCGGACGGATGTTGTCGCTCGGATTTGACTCACAGGATGAAGCTGTGCTGGCAAATATGTCGGTAGAACCCGTTCGCTCATCAGAAATTGAAGGCGAGCATCTTAATCTCGAAGAGGTAAGGTCGTCCATAGCCCGCAGGCTTGGAATAGAAACGGGAGGGATTGTTCCGGCTTCACGTTATATAGGTTGAAAATCCTTTTTTAACATAAACATCCGGGTACTCCATAAGGAGTAATATCTATGCGAGAATATATCTAACTGAAACAAAAAATAGGATATGGGCAATCACATTTTAATGGGTGTCGTGGCAGGCGACATGATAGGTTCTGTGTACGAACGTTTTCCGACAAAAGAGTTGGAATTTCCTCTGTTTAGTAGGTATTCACGCTTTACGGACGATACGGTGATGACCATGGCCCATGCGGATTGGTTGCTTCATGGAGGCAACCTTGCAAGCATTATGCAGGAGTATGGACGGAGGTTTCCCCGTGCCGGATATGGAGGGAGATTCCGTCATTGGCTAAGCGAAACAAATCCGCAGCCTTATCAGAGCTTTGGCAATGGTTCCGCAATGCGGGTGTGTCCGGTAGGATGGGCGTTTGACTCTTTGGAAGAAACTTTGGAAGTCGCACGGAAAAGTGCGGAGGTGACACACAATCATCCGGAAGGCATCAAAGGAGCACAGGCTGCGGCGACTTGTGTGTTCCTGGCACGCACGGGCAAGTCCAAGCGGGAGATAAAAAAGTATGTGGAGGAAACTTTCGGCTATAACTTGAACAGGACGTGTGAGGAAATCCGTCCGAAGTATGAATTTGACGTGACTTGCCAAGGGACTGTGCCGGAAGCGATTATCGCTTTCCTGGAAAGTACGGACTATGAAAACGCCATTCGCCTGGCCATTTCGTTGGGAGGTGATGCGGATACCTTAGCGGCCATTACGGGCGGTATGGCGGAAGCCTATTACAAAAAGATTCCCGCCCACATTGAAGAATGGGTACTACAGCGGCTTCCGGAGGATTTCATACGGCTGATGCAGGAGTTTGGCAAGAAATATGAGTTTAGAAAGAAATAGTTAGTCTAACTTATAAGCCAGGTTATAATTCTATTTCCAAAGTGGTTCGTTATGCCATAGTTTTGGAAATCCCATTGCGGCAACATCAACGATAGGGTGTTCAGACAAGAGTGCTTTCAACTTCTGTTTAAAGGTATTGTGTGGTTGAATTGCATCCATCAGGTAAGCCACACAACATAATTGGGCATATAGTTTTTCTTGTGAAATAGCTTTGTTTTGAATCCATGGATTTTGCAACTTTTTAGGTAGTTGTGGTTTCCATGGATATTTCCTATTCCATATTCGAGCATGATGTGCTATGCAGTTACGTAAGACAGATAGGCTCTTGATCCAACTTTCAAGATATAAGTGCTGAGGTAGAGCCAATTCCCTTGCAATCTGTTTTTTAAGGGTGTTATCTGCCAAATTGCAATATAGCTTTGAGAGTGTTCCGAAAGATGATATCTCCAAAGTTTTCCATGCGGGTGGATATGGTGGGTTATCGTACTTGGCGAAGTGCTCAACTAGAAAATCTTCCTTGGAGCGTTTCAACTCATCTTCGATACTGGTGAGACATTTAGAGAAAATAGAAGTGTTGGAGAACCGTGATTCATCAGCGAACCAAAATGCACCATAGTTAGATGATACTATTTGGATTACTTTGGTACGAAGTGCAATCTCAATACTCTGTATGGCTGAAAAATGAGTGTACGCAGCTCTTTATCAAAATTATACAGGGTTACAACGTTTTCAAACTTACTTTTAGGCTTAAATACATGATTTACCTTATCGCTTTCCATAGGTTTCCAATAATTAGCCAAACGGAAATAACTGATGATTTTCAAGCATTCAACCGCCGCTTGCTCATCATCAAACAGAAGTCCCCTATTTTTCAACATTGACATTTGGGCGGCAATACTTATGGGCTGCTTAGTGTATGTTACCATATGTGTATAAAAAATAAGTTCCGCCCTGGTACGCATTGTAAAGAGGCGTGGCGGAAATTGTTGATGCAAAGATAATGTTTTTTCTACCGTGCTGCAAATATTTCGATGTTTTTTTGAAACCGCACTTGGCTGTTTCAAAAAAGAAAGGCAGAAACCATTGGATGATTCCTGCCTTTCTAATGAGTGATTATGCTTTATTTAATTACTTCAGCATAGTGTCTGCGGGAGCTACGCCCCAGCTTTCAGCGGCCATACGCTTGTAGCTTGCATAACGCCACTTAGCGTTGTCCTCAGCAGCCTGGAAGAGTTCTTCGGCTTCTGCGGGATATTGTTTCATGACAGATGCGTAACGAACCTCACCCTTCAAGAAGTCTTTGAAGCCTTCCCATTCAGGCTCTTTGCTATCCAACGTGAACGGATTCTTGCCTTCAGCTTCCAAAGCCGGGTTGTAACGCCACAAGTGCCAGTAACCGCACTTAACAGCCTTCTCTTCCTCAGCCTGGCTCTTGCCCATACCGGCTTTCAGACCGTGGTTGATACACGGAGCGTAAGCGATGATGAGTGAAGGTCCGTGATAAGCTTCAGCCTCGCGCAGGGCTTTCAGTGTCTGAGCCTGGTCAGCCCCCATGGCGATTTGGGCTACATATACATAACCGTAAGTCGTAGCCATCAAGCCGAGGTCTTTCTTACGTACACGCTTACCGCTGGCAGCGAACTTAGCGATAGCACCGAGCGGAGTAGCCTTAGAAGACTGTCCGCCTGTGTTAGAGTAAACCTCCGTATCCAGTACGAGGATGTTGACGTCCTTGCCGGTAGAGATAACGTGGTCGAGACCACCGTAACCTATATCGTAAGAAGCACCGTCGCCACCGATAATCCACTGGCTGCGTTTTACGATGTATTGCTTCAAACCATAGATTTGTGCGCAAATCGGGCACTTGTCTTTGGCAGCTTCCAGCATCGGAACGATACGCTCGTAGATGTCTTTCGTCTTGTCGGCATCCAGACAGTTGTCCAGCCATTCCTGGAAGATAGCCTTGTATTCAGCCGGAGTCTCTTCGCCGGCAATAGCTTCCTGCATCAGCTTGGCAATGCGCTCACGAATCTTCTCGTTAGCCAATTCCATACCTAAACCGAACTCGCAGAAGTCCTCGAACAGAGAGTTAGCCCATGCGGGACCGTGCCCCTTCTCGTTCTTGGTGTACGGGGTAGAAGGAACAGAACCTGAGTAGATAGAAGAACATCCTGTAGCGTTGGCTACCATTTCGCGGTCACCGAACAACTGAGAAATCAGTTTCACGTACGGAGTTTCGCCGCAACCGGAGCATGCGCCCGAGAACTCGAACAACGGAGTAGCGAACTGAGAGTTCTTCACGTTGGCCTTGATGTCTACCAGATGTTGTTTGCTCTTTACGTTGTTTACGCAGTATTCCCAGTTGGCTGCTTCGTTCAACTGGCCTTCGAGATGAACCATCTCCAATGCTTTGCCGCCCTTCTTCGGGTTGCCCGGACATACGTCTACGCAATTGCCGCAGCCCAGACAGTCGAGTACGTCAACTTGCATACGGAAGGTCATGCCGTCGAATGCCTTGCCCACAGCTTTCAGCATTGGGAAATTAGCACCCTTCTGCTCTTCAGCGTCGAGTACGAACGGACGGATAGCAGCGTGAGGACAAACGTAAGCACACTTGTTACACTGAATACAGTTTTCGGGATTCCATACCGGAACGAATGCGGCTACACCGCGTTTCTCGTACTTGGCAGTACCTTGCTCCCAAGAACCGTCTTCGATACCTTTGAATGCAGATACCGGCAGCAAGTCGCCGTCTTGTGCGTTGATAGGACGAACCACTTCGTTGATGAAAGCCGGGTCGTTGTTTTCAGCTTTGGCATCGTCAGGCAGGTTTGCCCATGCGGGGTCAACAGTCAGTTGCTTGTATTCGCCACCACGGTCAACGGCTGCATAGTTCTTGTTGACAACGTCTTCACCCTTCTTGCCGTAAGACTTCACGATGAACTTCTTCATCTGCTCTACAGCCAGGTCAACGGGGATAACGCCCGTGATGCGGAAGAATGCGGATTGCAGGATGGTGTTGGTGCGGTTACCCAAACCAATCTCCTGCGCAATCTGAGTAGCGTTGATGTAGTAAACAGTGATGTTATGTTGTGCGAAGTATTTCTTCACGCGGTTCGGCAGGTTCTTAGCCAGTTCTTCGCCTTCCCAAATGGTATTCAGCAAGAACGAACCATTGTCACGCAGACCGCGGGTAACATCGTACATGTGCAGGTAAGCCTGTACGTGGCAAGCCACGAAGTTCGGCGTATTTACCAGATAAGTAGAGCGGATAGGCGTGTCACCGAAACGCAGGTGAGAGCAAGTGAAACCTCCTGACTTCTTAGAGTCGTAAGAGAAGTATGCCTGGCAGTGCTTGTCGGTGTTGTCACCGATAATCTTCACAGAGTTCTTGTTGGCACCTACCGTACCGTCAGCACCCAAACCGTAGAACTTAGCTTCGAACATGCCTTCGCCACCTACAGCGATTTCAGCTTCCTGAGGCAGAGAAGTGAAGGTTACATCGTCTACGATACCGATAGTGAAGTGATTTTTCGGTTCGTTCATCTTCAGGTTGTCGTAAACAGCCAGAATCTGAGCCGGAGTGGTATCCTTTGAACCTAAGCCGTAACGTCCGCCTACAATCAACGGAGCGTCAGCCTGTCCGTAGAAGCAGTCTTTTACATCGAGGTACAGCGGTTCGCCGTTAGCGCCCGGTTCTTTCGTACGGTCGAGTACGGCAATACGCTTAGCAGACTTAGGTACAGCGGCCAAGAAATGCTTAGCGGAGAACGGACGATAGAGGTGAACAGCTACCAAACCTACTTTTTCGCCCTTAGCGCGCAGGTAGTCGATAACTTCGCGGATAGCTTCTGTTACAGAACCCATAGCGATGATGACACGATCGGCTTCGGGGTCACCGTAGTAGTCGAACAAGCCATATTGACGGCCTGTGATTTCGCTGATTTTCTTCATGTAGTCTTCTACGATGGCGGGAACTGCTTCATAGAAGCTGTTGCAAGACTCACGATGTTGGAAGAAGTGGTCGGGGTTCTCGGCCATACCGCGTGCGATGGGAGTCATCGGGTTCATGGCACGGCTACGGAATTCAGCCAAAGCATCTTGGTCAATCAGCGGAGCCAGGTCTTCGTTGTCCAGACGTTCAATCTTCTGGATTTCGTGTGAAGTACGGAAACCGTCGAAGAAGTTGATAAACGGCACACGGGCTTTCAATGTGGACAGGTGAGCTACACCGGCCAAATCCATAACCTCCTGTACAGAACCTTCAGCCAACATGGCAAAGCCTGTCTGGCGGCAAGACATGACGTCTTGGTGGTCGCCGAAGATACACAATGCGTGAGAAGCCAGTGTACGGGCCGATACGTGGAATACGCAAGGCAGGTTTTCACCGGCAATCTTGTACATGTTGGGAATCATCAGCAACAGACCCTGTGAAGCGGTGTACGTTGTAGTCAACGCACCGGCTTGCAAAGAGCCGTGTACGGCACCGGCGGCACCGGCCTCCGATTGCATTTCCTGTACCAATACTGTTTCGCCGAAGATGTTCTTGCGACCTGCGGCAGCCCATTCGTCTACATGCTCAGCCATCGTAGACGACGGGGTGATGGGATAGATGGCGGCCACTTCCGAGAACATATACGAGATATGAGCGGCAGCCTCGTTACCATCACAAGTGATGAATTTTTTCTGTTTAGTCATAACTAAATGAATTTATTAATAAATAATCTCGTTATTGGTTTCTTTTTTTTTATACTTAATCCCTCTCTTCTCAATATAGGAATCCCAATAGCCATAGCGGAATCACATTATCGTGTCCGATGTCTGTCCGGTGGGCGGCGTAGGTTATATCTGGATTGTTCTTTACCCTGACGTTGTCCGTACATACCTTGAAGGGTAAGTCCCCGTCCACCAAGAAAGAAATGTATTTGTCTCCTTTGTTCACCTGATGGTCTTTCCAAAGATTGTTGACGAAGAACGTTTCCAACACATCTTGTTCTTCCACTTTTACGGGATAGATGGAATACATCAGGTTGGGATTATGCATCATGATTTTAGCCGGCTTCTTAGGAAATTCTTCGCCTATCGGATATACCATATTAATAAGGCGCGCATCCGCCAGGTATTTGATGTAGTTCATCACCGTAGCTCGGGAAGTCTCTATGTCGCCCGCCAATTGGCTGACATTCGGTGCCTTGGGACCGTCTACGGCCAACAGATAAAGCAACTTCTTTATTTTTGAGAGGTATTTCAGTTCAATTTGTTTGATGAGTAGGATGTCTACTTCCACCATCATGTTCATGGTCTTGAGCAGGTTTTCTGAGAAATTGCGTTTTTCCAGAAAAAACGGATAAAACCCGTGGTGCAGGTAGTCGGCAAAGTATTCTTGCGGGTGGACTTTGGACAAGATGCCTTTCGCAATCTGTTCGTGGTTCCTTCTGATTTCGTCCAGTGTGTAGGCATGGAACTTCATCCCCGTGTGCAGGTTGAGGTATTCGCGGAAGGAAAATCCTCGCAGGTTATAGCTCTTCACGATGTCGTGCAGCTCCAGATTCTCTTCTTTCAACCGCATGACTGATGAACCGGTAAACACAATCTTCAGATTGGGAAAGCGGTCATAGCACATGCGCAGTTCCTTGCTCCAATTGGGGAACTTGAACACTTGGTCTATCAGCAGTACCCGTCCTCCCCGACGTTGGAACTCGTAGGCGAACTCCACGATGCCGTGACCCGAAAAGTAGAAGTTGTTCATGTTGATGAAGAGACAAGAACGGTCGTTGCCGAATTTCTCTTTGGCATATTGCAGCAGGAAAGTGGTCTTGCCCACGCCGCGTGTACCTTTGATGCCGATAAGGCGGTCGTTCCAGTCGATCTCGTCCATGAGGTCGCGGCGAACCGGAGCATTGGTATGCTCCACCAAATAGGCGTGTGTGCGGTAGAATGCTTCCATATTATTAAACTGCTTATCAGGGCACAAAGATACTTCTTTTTGTTGAATTGCAAAGTAGACATGGCAAATTATTTGTTTTTTGATTAAAAAAAGAATAAAATCGGATGCTTTTATTCCCTGAGCTTGTGTACACTTTAAATAGGGCAAGCTGCATTTTTGCTTAATAAACTCAAGCGGGCTGATTGTTTTGTGCTCAATTTGCATTATCTTTGAAGCGCGTAAATTAAAAATAGAATAACCATGAATCGACGTGTTTATGTTTTGCTTTCCTTGCTTTTATGCTTCTCATTGGGAGCGCGTTCGCAAGGCTATCAGCCGACGGAAGAAAATTTGAAGTCGCGTCAGGAGTTTCGCGACGCTAAGTTCGGCATTTTCCTGCATTGGGGCTTGTATGCCATGCTGGCTACCGGTGAGTGGACCATGACAAACAACAATTTGAATTACAAGGAGTATGCTAAATTGGCAGGCGGGTTCTATCCGTCCAAGTTCGATGCGGCCAAATGGGTGGCAGCCATCAAAGCGTCGGGTGCCAAGTACATCTGTTTCACCAGCCGACATCATGAAGGCTTCTCCATGTTCCACACGAAGTATTCCGATTATAATATTGTGGATGCTACGCCCTTTAAGCGCGATGTACTGAAGGAATTGGCCGATGAGTGTCACAAGCAGGGCATTCGCTTGCACTTGTATTATTCTCATATCGACTGGTATCGTGAGGATGCCGTGTGGGGGCGTACAGGCCGAGGTACGGGGCGCCCCAATCCGGAAGGAAATTGGGATAGCTATTACCGGTTTATGAACAACCAGTTGACGGAGTTGCTCACGAACTATGGCCCGATTGGCGCAATCTGGTTTGACGGTGTGTGGGATCAGGACCGTAATCCGGACTTCGACTGGCAATTGCCTGAACAGTATGCGCTGATTCACCGTCTGCAACCGGGATGCCTGATTGGCAATAATCACCATGTGACACCTTTTGAGGGTGAAGATATTCAGATTTTCGAGCGCGACCTACCGGGGGAGAACAAGGCGGGACTCTCCGGACAAGACGTCAGCACCCTTCCGCTGGAGACGTGCGAGACCATGAACGGCATGTGGGGCTATAAGATAACGGACCAAAATTATAAATCGGCCAAGACGTTGATTCACTATCTGGTGAAGGCGGCGGGCAAGGATGCCAACCTGCTGATGAATATCGGCCCGCAACCTGACGGAGAATTGCCCGAAGTGGCTCTGTCCCGTTTGGCGGAGATGGGCAAGTGGTTGCAGACGTATGGTGAAACCATCTATGGTACACGTGGAGGCTGTGTGGCTCCTCATCCGTGGGGCGTGACGACGCAGAAGGGGAACCGCCTCTTTGTGCATATTCTCGACTTGCAGGACAAGGCTCTCTTCCTTCCTTTGGAAGGTAAGAACGTGAAGAAAGCCCGCATGTTCGTTGGACAAGAGCCGGTGAAGTTTCAGAAGAACAAGGCCGGTGTCACACTCCTTTTAAATGAACCGCCGACTGACATTGATACGGTCATCGAGTTGGAATTAGATTGATTTTTAGCTAATTCTTCCTAAAAGATAGGGGAAGCTGCGGATAACCTCGTGGTTTCCCCTTATTTTTGGCAAGTTATTTGTAAGTTAAATTAATGAGTAATAATATCTAAAAATAGAAAGACTATGGTAATAGGAATACAATGGATTATCTTTATTGGTGTGGCCGTGTTAAGCTGGCTGGTACAGTTGAACCTGCAAAACAAGTTTAAGAAGTACTCGCGGATACCGACGGGGAATGGTATGACGGGTGCCGATGTGGCCCGGAAGATGTTGCATGACAACGGTATCTATGACGTACAGGTGACGCATACGCCCGGACATCTGACCGACCACTACAACCCGGCGAACAAAACGGTGAACCTGAGTGAGAGTGTTTATTCCAGCAATAGCATCATGGCTGCGGCCGTAGCCGCTCATGAGTGCGGGCACGCCTTGCAACACGCCCGTGCCTATGCGCCGTTGCAGATGCGTAGCGCCCTGGTGCCGGTCGTTTCGTTCGCTTCGCAATGGGTGACGTGGGTCATTTTGGCAGGTATATTCCTGATTAACACCATGCCAGGGATTTTATTGGCAGGTATCATCCTGTTCGCCATGACCACGTTGTTCAGCTTCGTCACCCTTCCGGTGGAAATCAATGCCAGCAAGCGTGCATTGGTATGGCTCAGTGCATCCGGCATTACGAACGCCTTCAATCATGACAAGGCCGAAGACGCCCTGCGCTCTGCCGCCTATACGTATGTGGTTGCTGCCCTCGGTTCGCTGGCTACCCTCATCTATTACGTCATGATTTTCGTGGGACACCGTGATGAGTAATCAATCTTTGGAGCATTAGTTTTTGCCATATATAATATGGTGTAATAAAAAAGCGCCGTTCGGGCCTGTTGAGAGGTGGAACGGCGCTTTTATGGTGTCCCGGATTACGGATAAACGCCTTTTCTTTATCCTTTCTTCGTTTTTCGGTATTCGTTAGGTGACATGCCCATGAGCTTGCTGAACAGACGTGAGAAGTAATAAGGGTCGTCTATTCCTATCTTGTAACATATTTGGTTGGCCTTCATGTCGGTAGTGTCCAGCAGGATGCAGGCTTGTTGTATCTTTAATAAATTAAGGTATGCCAAGGGGGAGTGTCCTGTCTGTTTTTTGAAGAGCATGGAGAAGTGCGAGGGTGAGTACTCCACGTGGTCGGCCATGTCTTGCAGAGTGATGTGCCTCTCCACGTTCTCTTTCATGTAATGGATGGCAAAGGCGACCATGTTATTGTCATTGGCGGCCTCGCCCGATGCCTGACGGTATTGTTGCAGGTAACGCAGGGAACCGAGGTAGTAGTGGAAAAGCGATGCGACATAATGCAGGTTCTCGTTGCTATATCCGGCTCTCAACGTGTTGAACATCTCTTCGAAGAGTGCGTTGCGGTCATGGATGCGCGAGCGCTTTTCGGGCAGGATGTCCATGGGCTTTTGGGCATTCTTGGCATAGAAAGGAGCCAATGAACCTTTGAAATGTATCCAATAGATAGTCCAAGGATGTTCGTTGTCGCTGGCGTAAGCGTGGGGGATGCCGGCTGGCAGGATGAAATATTGGTTGGCTGAAACCGCATATTCATGTTCGCCTATCCGGTAGCGTCCCTCTCCGTCCGTACAATAGATGAATACATATTGATTGATAGGCTCCTTTCGTTCGCGGAAGTGATGTTGCGCCTTGGGATAGTAGCCTATGTCCGTAATGTGCAGGGTAGAGGTCAGCGGGTCTCCTTCCATCCTCTCTACAATCACTTTGGGTAACACCAAAGCTCTTTCACCGTTAAATCCGTCTTTTCGTTTAATCGTGGTCATTCTTTTAAGGCTTTGGTTGCAAAAATACGGGATTTCTCCCATAAATGAAATAAAAAAGTAAAATAGTCCATGCTCTTTTAAGAATACTCCATTCCTTGCTTTATAGGAACTCTTTACCTTTGTACTGTAATTAAGAACATTAATTGGCAAGTATCATGAAAAGCTACAACAAAGGATTTACTTATTTCATTTGCTTCGTCTCAGCCATGGGCGGACTTCTCTTCGGGTACGACTGGGTAGTGATAGGCGGCGCAAAAATCTTCTATGAACAATATTTCGGCATTGTGGGCAATCCGGCCATGCAGGGACTGGCCATGAGTATCGCCCTGGCGGGATGCTTGGTAGGCGCTTTGGCGGCGGGCGTGTTGGCAGACCGTTTGGGACGCAAGGCTCTTCTAATCGTTTCGGCCTTTATTTTCGCAACTACCGCTTACGGAACAGGCGCTTTCGATTCGTTCACGCCGTTTTTAATCATTCGCTTTTTGGGAGGTATTGCCATCGGCATCGCTTCCGGGCTTTCGCCTATGTACATAGCCGAAGTGGCGCCTACAGCCGTCCGGGGCAAGTTGGTTTCGCTCAATCAGTTGACCATTGTGGTCGGTATCTTGAGCGCGCAGATAGTCAATTGGTTGTTGGTCAGCGATGACACGACTTGGAACATTGGGACCGCTTGGCGTTGGATGTTTTGGGCAGCCGCTTTCCCGGCAGGAGTTTTCTTATTGTTAGCCTTGTTCATTCCTGAAAGCCCGCGTTGGCTGGCCATGAAGGGGAAAAACGAAAAGGCGTTTGCCACGTTGAGCAAAATCGGCGGGAAGGAATATGCGGAAAGCGAAATCCGCGCTTTCGAGGAAGCCGAGGCGCAAAAGCAATCCCAAGGCGGACTGAAACTGCTGTTTAGCAAGTCCTATCGTCAGGTCTTGATTATCGGCATTGTGGTGGCCATGTTCCAACAATGGTGTGGAACGAATGTCATTTTCAACTATGCGCAGGAAATCTTCCAGTCCGCAGGGTACGATGTGGATAATACCTTTATTAATATAGTAGTAACGGGTATTGCCAACTTGGTGTTTACCTTCGTTGCTATTTATACGGTGGATCGCTTAGGGCGTCGTGCCTTGATGCTGATTGGCGCGGGAGGATTGGCTGGAATCTATGCCATATTGGGGCTTTGCTACTACATGGAGGTGAGCGGCGTGATGATGGTGGCGCTTGTGGTGCTTGCCATTGCTTGTTACGCCATGTCGTTGGGGCCTGTCACGTGGGTGTTGCTGTCCGAGATATTTCCCAATAGGGTACGTGCCGTGGCCGTAGCCACCGGGACTTTCGCTTTGTGGGTGGCCAGTTGCACGCTGACCTATACCTTCCCCTTCCTTAATGCCTTCTTGGGTACGAGCGGCACGTTTTGGATTTATGCCGTTATCTGTACGTTGGGCTTTCTCTTCTTTTGGCTGCGTTTGCCTGAAACCAAAGGTAAGTCGTTGGAGCAACTGGAGGACGAGCTGGTGAAGTAAAGCGGGTCCTGCTCTTTCCTGTCAGGTTGAATCTGTTGTATCTAACTTAAGGCGGGAATGTTTCTAACATAGGTGGGGAATGTTAGAAACATTCCCGTCCCTTGCTTGTAAAGGTCTCTGACGGGGATAAACTCCTACTTGAAAGAATGATTCTGAAAAGCGCACAATGGGACCTGATAAATTGTTGTAATTTCTTGTTTGTTATGTATGCGGTATCTCTTATGTAGACCGGGATATGAGAGTATAAGAATCATGGGAACTTAAATATCTCTCTTTATTACAGGTTTATTCCAAATTTGTTTGGTAACTTTGCTCCCATGAAAATATTAGTAGTAGAAGATGAGCGTGATTTGCGTGAGACTATCTGCGCATCGCTCCAAAAAGAAAAGTTTGTCGTAGAGAGCGCCGCTGATTTTCATTCGGCATTCGACAAGATTAATGATTACGACTACGACTGCATCCTGCTGGACATCATGTTGCCCGGGGGGAGTGGTCTTGACTTGCTGCGCGAACTGAAGCGCTTGCGGCGTAGCGACAGTGTGTTGATTATTTCGGCCAAGGATTCGTTGGACGATAAAGTGGACGGGCTTGAACTGGGAGCTGATGATTATTTAACCAAGCCTTTCCATTTGGCCGAACTGAACGCACGGGTGAAGTCGCTCATCCGCCGTAGACAGAACAATGGCGACATCAGTGTGAAGTTGGGGAATCTGACGCTCTATCCGGACAAACGACAGGCTGAAGTGGAAGGGAAAGTCCTGCAGTTGAACCGGAAGGAATTCGACCTGTTGTATTATTTTGTGGTTAATCCCAACCGGGTCATCAACAAGATGAGCCTGGCGGAATCGGTGTGGGGCGATAACATCGACCAAGCCGATTCGCTGGATTTCATTTACTCGCAAGTAAAGAACTTGCGCAAGAAACTGAAGTTGTCCGGAGCTACCGTTGAGGTAAAAGCTGTGTACGGATTCGGATACAAGCTGTCGGAAGCTGACTTATAAATGGGAATTTTCATTTTCAGATGAAGTTACTGCATTATACCTATCAAAAACTGTCCTTATGGTTGTTGGGGCTGATGGCCGTATGGGGCGTGTTATTTTATTACACCATTATCTATGAGGTGATGGACGAGACGGATGATGCGTTGGAGAATTATGCGCAAATTATCATCAACAATGCGCTTTACGATGCCAGCGTGTTGGAGACGGAAGGCAATCTGATGTCCTTCTACTATTTTCATCCGATTTCGGTGGAGGAGGGGGAGAACTATCGGGACATGTTCTACGACTCGTTTGTCTACGTGGAGAGCGAAGACGAGAATGAACCTGTACGTGTGTATCGCACGGCTTTCCGCATGCCCGGAGGACAATTTTATGAATTGGAACTGATGATTTCCACCTTGGAGAGGGATGATATGGTAAATGCCATGTTCTGGTATTTGGCGGCTTTGTTCGTATTGTTCCTTAGCAGTACGACGATAGGGATTCGTCTGATACTCCAAAAGATATTCCGGCCGCTGAACCGTTTGGTGGATTGGCTTCAGCAATTGCATCCGGGGCAGGACGTACCTCCGCTCGACAATACGACAGAGATACGTGAGTTTCGGGTGTTGGGCGCGACGGCCTATGACATGGCGCGGCGTAACCGGAAAGCTTACGAAGAGCAGAAGCAATTTATAGAGAACGCTTCGCACGAGTTGCAGACTCCTTTGGCCATTGCTCGGGGAAAGCTGGAGTTGATGGCCGAAAGTGAGACGCTGACCGAAGAACAGTTGCGGGAACTGGATGCCATCTATTCCACGTTGGGGCGTGCCGTGAAACTGAACAAGGCCTTGTTGTTATTGTCGCGCATTGAAAACGGGCAATATACGGAGGCGGAAGATGTGTCGGTGGATGAAATCTTAGACGAATTGTTGCCGGATTTGATGGACATCTACGAACATAAGCAGATAGACCTGCGTCGGAGTAGGGGAGGGCAACCTTTTGTGCTCCATGCCAATGCGTCGTTGGTGCATATCCTGGTGACCAATTTGGTGAAGAATGCTTTGTTGCACAACAAGGAAGGCGGACGGTTGGTGGTAGAGACTACGCCGACATCATTGGTGGTGCGTAATACTGGCGATGCCCCTTTAGACGAACAGAAGCTGTTCCATCGTTTTGCCCATAGTGTTGACCGCAAGAAGGACTCTACAGGTTTAGGCTTGGCTATCAGCTACGCCATAGCGTCTAACTACTCGCTGAGGCTGACTTATCGTTGGGAAGACGGTGTACATGTATTTTCTCTTGTTAAATAGTATAAAAAGCAGGGCGTTGTCCTTTTTTTCCCATTTTTCTCCCAAATCAGTCTGTTACTTTGCGCTATGATAACATTTAAAAGCGATTGAAGATATGAAGAAGATTATTGTAGCGTTAGTGGCGATGGTGGTTGTAGTGCAGGTAGCGTTGGCCCGCGATGTGATTACCATGAATCCTAAGGAACTGCCTGCGGCGGCTCAGACTTTCCTGAAGCAATATTTTGGTGACAAGCAGGTTTCTTATATAAAGGTAGAGAGTGAGTTCCTTTCTAAAAAGTATGAAGTCGTAATGACTGATCGTACCAAGATAGAGTTTGACGGTAAAGGAAATTGGGAAGAAGTGGACTGCAAACGCGACACGTTACCCCAAGCACTGATACCGGTTTATATCCGCCAGTTTGTAGATGCCCAATATCCGGGCGTGACCTATCACAAAATAGAGCGTGACCGGGGTGAGTTGGAAGTAGAACTGAGCAACCGTCTGTCGCTGACATTTAACAAGAAAGGGCAGTTGATAGACATTGACGATTAAGTGAGTACGTGTTGAATGAATTAACATGCGGGGGATGATGGCAGACGGGGCATTGTTGTGCCCCGCCTGCTGCAAATAGATTACTCCATAGGTTTATAATCTTTCGCAAGTCCGCCTTCACTGGTCTCTTTGTAGAGTGAAGGCAGGTCGTTGCCCGTCTGTTTCATGACTTCTACCACCTTGTCGAAGGACACGCGGTGCATGCCGTCGGTGAATGAAGAATAGAGATTGGCGTCCAGGGCACGAGCCGCGGCGTAGGCGTTGCGTTCAATGCAAGGTATCTGTACCAACCCGCATACGGGGTCACACGTCATGCCTAAGTGGTGCTCCAACCCCATCTCGGCTGCATATTCAATCTGTGCCGCACTTCCACCGAAGAGCTGATTGGCGGCTGCCGACGCCATGGAGCAGGCGGTTCCTACCTCAGCTTGGCATCCGGCTTCGGCGCCCGAGATGGAAGCGTTCTGCTTCACGATGTTGCCCACTAAACCCGCCGTGGCCAGGGCACGCAGGATGCGGATGTCGGTAAACTCACGGCTTTCCTGTAGATGATAGAGCACGGCAGGCACCACGCCACACGAACCGCAGGTGGGGGCGGTGACAATAGTGCCTCCGGCCGCGTTTTCCTCGCTGACGGCTAAAGCGTAGGCAAAGACCAATCCGCGTGACTGGAGTGAAGCCTTGTAGCCGCGCGCCCGGATGTAGTAGGTAGCTGCCTTGCGGCGCAGGTTCAGTGGGCCGGGAAGCACGCCTTCGTTGTCCAGACCGCGGCGGATGGCTTCCTTCATGGTCTTCCACACTTCAGCCAGATAGTCCCATATGTCACTTTCCTCGCACTCGCGGACGTACTCCCAGTAGCTTTTGCCGGTTCGTTCGCACCAATGCAGGATTTCGGTCATGTGGTTCATCTCGTACACATCGGGAGTATTGATCGAGGCTTCCCCGTCGCTTTCTTCGGCCAAGGCTCCTCCGCCGATACTGAAAACCGTCCACGAATCGGTCTTCTTTCCGTTGGTGTCCATGGATACAAATTTCATGCCGTTGGGGTGGAAAGGCAGGAAGACTTTCGGTTCCCAGATAATTTCGACCGGTGCCACTGGCTGCAGCGTTTCGGTGATGGCAACGTTGGTCATGTGCCCCTTTCCTGTGGCGGCCAGACTTCCGTAAAGGGTAACTTGGAAGGAAGCAGCGTCCGGATGGCGCTGAAGGAATATCTCAGCGGCTTTGCGTGGCCCCATGGTGTGACTGCTTGATGGGCCTGTGCCGATGCGATAGAGTTCTTTGATAGATTTCATGATTGTTGGGTGTTTAGCTAATATATTAATGATGATGTATGTTTATTCCAAATCGACCACGGTGATGCCTGCCCCGCCAAACTGTACGTGCTCGTCGTGGAAACGGCTCACCCCAGGCACCGTTTGCAGGTATTGACGGATGAGGGCGCGCAGAATGCCGTTACCTGTGCCGTGCAGGATGCGCACGCGCGACATGCCTACCAAGATGGCGTCATCTATGAAGTAAGTGACTGCTTGCAGGGCCTCGTCTCCTCTCATACCCCGGACGTCGATGTCTTGCTTGAAGTTGAGTTTCTTCTCGTACATGCTGTCCTGTGTCTGGGCGCTGATGAAGGTCGATTGGGCGTTGGATGTTACTTGCGGGCGGGCTTGGGCAGGTTCCAAACGGTCTAAGTGGACTTTCGTTTTCAGATTGCCGAAGGCCACGACGGCATCCTTGCCGCTAATTTCCATCACTTGCCCCACCGATGTCTGTCCCTTGATGCGGACATTGCTTCCTGCAACAATAGATGCGCGTTTCTCTGCCTCTATGCGGGCTTGGCGCGTGGCCGGTTCTTCGGAGGAAAGTTCTTTATTCTTTTTCTCCTTTTTACGGCTCTGCCTCTCCTTCAGGCGCTCCATCTTGCGGGCAATCTTTTCTTCAAAATCTTCCTTCTGCCGCTCTTCCATGGATTGCCGGAAGTTGTCTAATTCTTTGCGGGCCATTCGGGTCTTTTCCTTCTCGGCCTGCGCTTCCTTGATGGTTCGTATGGTGTTTTCAATGCGGGCGTTGGCTTCCTGCAAGGTGCGCTCGGCTTCTTCTCGGGCTTGGGCCAGTATCTCTTTCCGCTCTTTTTTCAGTGTTTCCATTTCGGACTGATATCGGGCTACGATGTCCTCCAGCTGTTTCTCTCGCTGACGGATATTTTGTCTTTTGTTCTCCCAATAACGTTTGTCGCGTACGATGTCCTGCAGGTACTTGTCGCTTTGGATGTATTCGTTTCCAACTATTTGGGATGCATCGGCAATGACCTCCTCGGGAAGGCCTATCTTGCGGGCTATCTCTACGGCAAACGAACTTCCCGGCTGGCCTATCTGCAGCTGGAAAAGGGCTTGCATCAGATGGCGGTCGTAGAGCATGGCTCCGTTCACTACCCCTTCATGATTGTCGGCAAAGTGCTTCAGGTTTTGGTAATGGGTGGTGATGACCCCAAAGGTGCCTTTTTCGTTCAGACGTCTCAACACGGCTTCGGCAATGGCCCCTCCGATTTGTGGCTCGGTTCCTCCGCCAAACTCGTCTATCAGGATAAGGCTGCGGTTATTGCATTGCTTCAACATCACCTTCATGTTGGTCAGATGGGATGAATAGGTACTCAGGTCGTCCTCGATGGATTGCTCGTCTCCTATGTCAATGAACAAATGACTGAAAACACCCGCATGACTCCCTTCGTGCATGGGCACCGGTAATCCACACTGCAACATGTATTGCAACAGGCCTACGGTCTTGAGGCAGACGGACTTACCGCCTGCATTGGGCCCGGAGATGATAAGGATGCGCTGGTGTTCGTTTAATTCGATATCCAAGGGAGTCACTTTTTTGCCGTGCTTGGCGAGCGAGAGCTGTAACAAGGGGTGTATCGCCATTACCCAATCTATCACTTGCTGGTTTTCAAGGGTAGGTTTGAGGGCATTTGTCTGTTCGGCCAGCAAGGCTTTGGCACGGATAAAGTCTATCTCGGCCAGGAACTCATAAGACAACAGCAAATCGGGTACGAAAGGTCGCAATTGGTTGGAAAATTCCGTAAGTATGCGCACTATCTCTCTGCGTTCGTCACTTTCCAGTTCACGGATGCGGTTGTTGGCTTCCACCACCTCGGCCGGCTCAATGAAAACAGTTTTCCCACTGGCTGATTCGTCATGAACGATGCCTTTAATCTTGCGTTTCAGGGCAGGAACTACGGGTATGACCAAACGTCCGTCACGCATGGTCGGCGTAACGTCTTTCTCGACGACCCCTTCGCTTTGCGCGTTACGCAAGATGTTGTTCAACGAGCGCGAGATACTGCTCATCGTGCTGGTCAATTCGCGACGGATGCGCGCCAACTCCGGAGAGGCGTTATCCTTCATCTTGCCATAAGGTGAAAGGATGGAGTTAATTTTGGAAATTACTTGAGGAAATACCGGTATGTCACTTGCCAGTTTGTCCAACCGGGGATAAATGGTAGAAGCGTCTTTCTCATTGTTATCATCTCCGGTGCGCGATAGAAAACGTACAATGTCACGTATTGTCTCCAATGAGCGTCGCAAGTCGAACAACTCTTGCTCATCCAAGTACAATCCTTCCACCCTGATGCGTTTGAGCGAAGGGCGTACATCAAAAAAATATTGAGCCGGGAAATGGTTTTCTTCTTGGAGTATCTTCATGAATTCAACGACCTGCTCCAAGCGTTCTTCCACTTCTTCGTAACGGTCGGAAAACGCCATGTCCACGACTCTTTCTTCCCCCAATGTGCTCAGGCATTTTTCCTTGAGCAATTGGCGTATTTGGTCGAAACCAATCTTCTGTTCAAAGTTCTGCGGGTATATCATGGCGCAAAAATACGATTTATTTGCGAAAAAAGAGTCGAAAAGTTTGCAGATTTAAAAATGATTCGTACCTTTGCACCGCTTTTGAAAAACAAAGCTCCTCTAAAGGATTTTAGGAGAGGTGGCAGAGTGGTCGATTGCGGCGGTCTTGAAAACCGTTGAACTGAGAGGTTCCCGGGGTTCGAATCCCTGTCTCTCCGCTGAAACCTAAGACATTAGGTAGTCAAATTAAGACAAGTCCCGTAAAATCAACGTTTTACGGGACTTTTTCTATTTATCCGGTGGACAACCGAAAGACATTCAAATGCCCACTT
>CASGED010000108.1 GCA_949300425.1 uncultured Bacteroides sp. | reverse complement strand
TCTGCTTAAATAAGTGTTCAATATATTGTTCAGACTCTCCGTCGAATCATATTTCTCGATGTTCAAGTCGATGTGCAAGATGGGGTACGTTGTCCAATCCTTCTCCAACTGTTCGATGGCCAGTCCTTTAAACAGTTCTTTTTTGCCTTGCATATAAGCCTCGATGGTGGAAAGAAGCAGGCTTTTCCCGAACCGACGGGGGCGGCTCAGGAAATAGTATCGTCCTGTATGTATCAGTTGGTACACCCATGCAGTTTTGTCTACATAGAAATAACCGTCTTCGCGAAGGCTTTCAAAGTTCTGAATTCCTATCGGATAAATCTTGTTACTCATAACGTTCTGTCTCTTTTGGACAAAGATAATGTAAACCGTGCATAAGGCAAAATGAACCCACTTGTTTTTCATCTTGAAGTATTGTTTAAGTAAACGTTTTCTATTTTTCCATGAAAATGTTTGGTGGTAAGACTGAAACTCCTTATCTTTGCACCCGTTCTACAAAAGTCTGCGGAAATAGCTCAGTTGGTAGAGCACAACCTTGCCAAGGTTGGGGTCGCGAGTTCGAGTCTCGTTTTCCGCTCACACGAAGGTTCGCTCGAATGGTGGAATCGGTAGACACGAGGGACTTAAAATCCCTTGGCCAGTAATGGCTGTGCGGGTTCAAGTCCCGCTTCGAGTACTCTACGAAAGGTGTATCAAAAAGACACAAAGACACAGAGATTTTATTGCATGGATTTACAAATAAATTTCCCTGTGTCTTTGTGTCTTATATTATAATACATCCTCTTTTGTTTTTCAAAAAAAGGATAAGAAGAAAACGGGGTGTGTCATAATGTAAGGTCATTATCATTTTGTCACCCTGAGCGTAGTCGAAGGGCCTCATGTAGTGCTATGTGAGATGTTTCGACTACGCTACGCTTCGCTCCCTTAGACAGGATGAAAGCCATTCCTCATTTTGACACATCCTCTTGGTGCATAAAAAAGAAGGTGTGCTTTTGACACACCTTCTTTATTTCATTCAGGGAATACGCTATCAAGCCTTTACGCCATTGTATTCGTCCGAAACGGTCAGCTTCTTACGACCCTTAGCACGACGTGCTGCCAATACTCTGCGGCCATTGGCTGTAGCCATTCTCTCACGAAAACCGTGTTTGTTTCTTCTCTTTCTGTTGGAGGGTTGGAATGTTCTTTTCATTGCTATATCTTCTTTTACGTTATTATTCTCACGAATTCGGGCTGCAAAAATAGGCACTTTTTTCAAATAAACCAAACGATAACTCATTTTCTCTCAAAAGTTTTTGCGATTTTTACCGATTTCCATTAATTTTGCACCGCATTTTGAGACTGGGACATATAGTTAAGTATCATATTTAATAATAAATAGAATATATAGTTATGATTAATGCACAAGACATTAAAATCGGAACTTGCATCCGCATGGACGGCAAGTTGTATTTCTGCATTGACTTTCTGCATGTAAAGCCGGGAAAAGGTAACACGTTTATGCGTACGAAGCTGAAAGACGTGGTTAACGGCTATGTGTTGGAACGTCGTTTTAATATCGGTGAGAAATTGGAAGACGTACGTGTGGAGCGTCGTCCTTACCAATATCTCTATCATGACGGCAATGACTACCAATTTATGAACCAAGAGACATTCGAACAAATCCCCATCGCGCACGATTTGATTAACGGTGTAGACTTCCTGATTGAAGGACAGGTGGTAGATGTTGTTTCCGACGCGTCAACAGAAACTGTACTCTATGCGGACATGCCTATCAAGGTACAACAGAAGGTGACATATACTGAACCGGGTCTGAAAGGTGATACCGCCACTAACACGTTGAAGCCGGCTACTGTCGAGTCTGGCGCAACGGTTCGCGTACCGCTGTTCATCAACGAAGGTGAAACGATTGAAATCGATACGCGTGACGGTTCGTACGTAGGACGCGTAAAAGCATAAAACGTCATTCGTTCCTATTCATATATATTATAAAAAGCGGGAAGTTCTTCTTTATTCGGAACTTCCCGCTTTTTCATTGTCAGCATCCTGTCAGAAACCGCTCAAGTCTATTTCGCTTACACCGACCAAGTCCTGCAAGGTAAAGTCCTCCGCCCCTTGTGAACGGATGGTAACGGTATAAGTCCCTTCCTGTTCGTATGTGTGCGTCGCTTCGTCCGTATAGGAATCGGTACTTCCGTCGCCCCAGGCAATCTCGGTTCCGCTGAAGTAAGTACCGGACAGCGCGGGAATCGTAAATGAAACGCCGGTGTACATGATGCTCAGCGCCTGCTCCTCCAAATAAGGCTCTTGGCGTACAGTCACCGTTTGTTCCACTTTGGCGGAGGCAAACGTGATAACAGCCTCTCGGGGTTCGCCGTCAGGATTCGCGTCGACAATGAAGCTGACCGGCACTTCCTCCAACGCGCGCGTGTCCGCATTCTGTCGAATCCAGTCGGCCGAGAATGACACCGTAAACTCTACGTTTGTATTAATCGAGAAGTCCAATGTTCCCCCTTCGGCCTTCATCGTATATTCCGATGGGGCTACAACGATGGCGTCTTTCTGCACCTGCACGATGGTCAGCTGTTCGATCACCGTGCCCGTGCCCGCGCGGAGGGTCAGTGTCGCCTTCCGTTCGTCGTATGTGCCGTTAGGCTCCGCCGTAATTCTTACTTCACAGTCCTCGCCGGCCGAGCCTTTCGCAGGCTCTACGCTACACCACAACTGGTCCACTTCCGCCTCCCAAGAGGTAGCTGAAGAGAACAATACGGCTTCGGTGCCGCCATCGGCGGCAAAGGTGGGCGATTCTTGGTCCTCGGCCCAAGTAATGGACGGGGTTATCACCTTAGGTTCCTCTTTATCGTCCGAGCAAGCCGCCAACAAGGCGGTTGCCAATAAGAGGAGAAATGCATGTATGGAAAATAGTGCTTTCATTTCTGTTTCTTGTTTTTAGAATGATACATGGGTGTATGAACTCATTTTGCTTCGGGCAGGACAAAAGTCACCGTCTTGGCATTTGCGCCTTTGGCCAGCGTGAGGTCGTAGCGTCCGCCGGGCAGGCTGGAGGTGTCGATACTGATTTCAGTGCCGTTCTTCTTACAAAATGCGCTATAGTCAGTGCCGTCCGCCGCTTTCAGGGTAGCCGTTACGCCTTCCAACGTATGCAGGCGGATGATGCGGTCAGCCTTGTTGTAGGTCAGGGTAGTGTTCTTGTCAATGCCGATTAAGTCGGAAATCACCAAGTCCCATACGCAGCCCTCTTCATCGTTGGCGCGGATGAGTGTCCATTCCGGTTTCTTGGCGGTGCGGTAAAACAGACGGATGCGATAACCGTCCAAGACTGGAGTAGTAATGATGACATCATCCGCAGTAATTTGCGGATATCCATAACCAACCGGCAAATTTTCAACCGGGAGTGTGCCCAACGACTCTACAATTTTTCCTTCTTTATCAGTTACCGCCACCATTACTTCTCCAGTGAAACTGGCGGAACCGCTATTATATAAAAACCCAAACTGCAAATTAAACGGTTCGTTCTGGGCTGGTATTCCTGATGTGATTTCCAAGCCATGTACGAATACACCTTCTGTGGGATTTTCATAGTTCTGCAAACCCAGTTCCTCCACATAATCGCCTCCCGCGTCCGGCTGGATACCGATGACGGCATCTTGGTAATAGTTGTAGCCGCCGTCTGAACCGCCCGCGCCTTGGGCGTTAGGATCCAATGCGGATAGCAAGAAATAGCCGTCGGACATACCGCTCCATCCCCAATTGACGCTAAAGTAGTTGTTGGTGTCGTAACCGTCCAGCACAAAAGCATGTCCGCCTGAGCCGTCAACGCCTGAGGAGCCTCCAAACAAGACCGGCCGTCTGTTGTCCAACTCGTTTTTCATCAGTTGGTTCCAATCCGCAGTATTATAGTTCACACGGTACACCGCACGACAAGCCCGGTCATATCCCATGTGATCCACCAAGAACGATGGGATGTCGGATGGGTAAGCTCCTGTCCCGCTACTGCCTACCGGCCCGAAATCCGATTGGATGCCTATAGCACAATCGCGCATCAAGGTAGCCACCGCCTCGGCCTCCTGCGCGGTATACAATAGAGAATACTCCATCCGCATATTTCCCCAATCATAAGTATGCCCTAACGGCAGGCTCTCGATATTCGCCTTGTAAGTGGTTGTCGTATAACCGGGCAGAGTACCCGCGCCTTGTAAAGGCCACTCATGGTATTTCATCACGATGGCCAAAGCCGTAGCCGTACAGCCGGTATAGGTTTTCTTCAGATTCACCTGAGGGCACAAGTTGTTATAAGGAGCTTCCTGGTTCCATTGCGCCGTCTCCAACTCCACTACCGGCGTACCGACGCTTGTGGCAGCCCACGCACGGGACACGTATGCCGAAGCCTTTGCTCCATGCCGACGGGCATAGTTGATTTCGTTCCGCATGCCGTCCAACCATCCTTTCAGGTTCTCCGGCATTTCCCGGGTGGGGAATTCGTTTTCGAACGAGTAAGCCAATATGGGCATGGCCACATCGTCGCCTGCCACAATGACGAAGCCCGGTCCCGACGTGTTGTCGAACACATAGTAAGCCGACTCCATTCCCGATGAACGGGTGACAAGGTTTTCGCTTTGAAGCACCATTTGAAACGTGGCGGACGATGCGCCGCGGGTCAACGGGGCGGATTGCCAAAAGGCAATAGCCGCCTTGCGCGCCTGTTCTTCCGGGACATTCCCGGCAAACGCCAGTCCTGACAAGAGGACAAAAAGCAAAAAGTAAATACGTCTCATGTGTAGAGATACCATTTTTAATTAATAATCATCTATGTTTTTTTGCAAATATATAGTTTATATATGATATTTCCCTTGTTGCCCGGTATTTTTTTAGATTTTTCCGGGAGATAAGTAAATGGGAATTTAACTGTGTGTTTACGATGGAACGCAGATGACGCAGATGGGACGGATGAACGCAGATTTAAAAAAGGGGCTTCGCCTGTCACCCCGAGCGTAGTCGAGGGGTCTCACATAAGGCTCAACTCTGCGTTAC
>CASGED010000107.1 GCA_949300425.1 uncultured Bacteroides sp. | reverse complement strand
GTAACGCAGAGTTGAGCCTTATGTGAGACCCCTCGACTACGCTCGGGGTGACAGGCGAAGCCCCTTTTTTAAATCTGCGTTCATCCGTCCCATCTGCGTCATCTGCGTTCCATCGTAAACACACAGTTAAATTCCCATTTAGAAACTTACCCCAAATACAAAATACGCGCCTTCCGTTGCCGGATTCCAAGTAGCCTTGGCAAACAAAGGCAAGGAATAACGGTCGGTTATCTCCAAATCCTTGGACGCGCCTAAGCTGATGTCGCACACCTCGAAACCTCCCGCACCATTATTATAAAAGGAAGTAGCCCATGGGGTGGCGCCCACATCTACCGACCAGTCTAAACCGGCCAAACGGAAAGGTACCGACAACGCAAGGTAAGAAGAGTAGGCACGGTCGCCATCATCGGTCACTCCATCTGCTCCGGCAAAATTGGTATACCAGTTCAAAGCCAGGAAACCGAAGTCATATCCTACTTGCGCTTCGAACACATGCGCTGTATTGTGTGCTCCATAATGGAAATAACCGGCTCCGTTCGAAAACCAATAATCCGTAACCGACACACTGAAACCGCCCGTCGCATAACCCAGAGTCAGGTCGAACTCTTTCGTCTGACCGGCATCAAAACCAACCGAGCCCCACGCGCCCAATGAGAAACCTTTATAGCTGACAGACAAGGCGGGCTGCACACTGACGCCGCCCAAATCCTGACCACGCCAGATGTAACCGCTCACCAAGTCTGCACCTACACCGGCTTCTACCTTATCCTGCGCCCGGAGCGCACATGGCAACATCATAAGACCTGCCATCATCATCCCGATTTTAAGAAATAATCCTTTCATCTTTTCTACCTTATTAATGTATTCACTTCAAAATAAACCGATAGCACTTTGATACAATAATCGCGAATGATATATCTAATTGCTTTTAACGAGTGCAAAGTTATAGCAATATAATATATTATATCTATTGAATTACGACATTTTGGATAACAATATATACAAGCCTTATCATTCGGAATAGCAAACAAGTGTTTTACTTACACATTCCTATATACAAGCCTATAAAAGTTCCTATTTGACACATGATAAAAAGAAAAGGGGACGTAAGCGGCGTTACATATATTTATTTCTATTATCTTTGTCCGGAATTAAACTAATATAATTGATGATTCGCAGGCACTACATCACCGTCCTATTGCTCTTTGTCAGCATCCTGACGCTGGCGGTACCCGTCATGCCCCATCATCACCATGCCGACGGAAACATCTGCCTGCGCCATGACTTGGCTGCTCAGCCTGTCGGCCCGGCCTCACACGCGGCTCATTCCCACTGCTGCCACAACCAAGGTTGCGTGGCCACACATTACTTTCAGCGCGTGCCCATCGTGCGGCAACACGTATCGCCCGACCAGGCGCAACGCTTAGTGACCGACTTCGCGATGTTTTTCCTCGGACAAAGCACCGCTTTCCATTCTCATCCCTATCTATCTTATTCACCTTACGTCGAATCCCTGCACGGCACGTATCTCGTACATGCCAAAGGGCGGCGCGCCCCTCCTGTCGCCTGACTCCCTCTACCCGATGTTTGCAACTCGATTGCAGGCAGAAGTGCGTACTTTTGCGGGCGAAGAAATGGGAATTTAGATGGCACACAGATGACACAGATTTCACGAGATGACCACAGATTTATTCTTTAAACCTGCAGGCGAAGCCCTTTAAAATCTGTGTAAATCTGTCTCATCAGTGTCATCTGTGTGCAATTAAACACAACGATAAATTATCATTTATAAAACCAATAACATAAGATATGAATACAAAGCCATTACTGGTGGCAGCGATGGGCCTGTTCCTATTAGGCTCCTGCCACAACCACGATGCCCACGACCATGAGGCGGAAGGGCATGACCATGAGGCGGAGACCGCCGCACACGACCACACTGACGAAATCGTACTGACGCCGGAGAAAGCCCGTGCGGCAGGCGTAGAAACCAGCGTTATACAACCGGGCAGCTTCCATCAGGTTATCCGCACCAGCGGACAGATTGTCGCCGCGCAAGGCGAGGAGACTTTTGCCGTGGCTCCCGTAGCGGGCGTAGTCTCCTTCCGCCGGAAAGTCACCGAAGGCATGTCCGTAGCCAAGGGCAATCCGCTACTGACTTTATCGTCGAGCAACATCGCCGAAGGAGACCCCGTCACCAAGGCACGCATCGCCTACGAGACGGCACGCCGCGAATACGAACGCATGAAAGCCCTCCTGCCCGACAAGATTGTATCGGAAAAGGACTTCCAACAAGCCGAGCAAGCCTACGAGAACGCCCGCGTCAACTACGAAGCGTTGGGTGGAAGCCACTCATCGGACGGTGGCGAACTGACGCCCGACGGTGTGACCGTGGCCGCGCCCATGGCCGGATACGTCAAGTCGCTCTTGGTGAAGGAAGGCGACTACGTGCAGGTGGGCCAGCCGCTCATCGGCATCAGCAGCAACCGCAGGCTCTACTTGCGCGCCGACGTGTCGGAGAAATACTACAACCAACTGCCACGCATCACGTCCGCCAACTTCAGCACACCTTATGACGACAAGACCTATCGCCTCGACGAACTGAACGGACGCCTGCTGTCCTACGGCAAGTCGGCCACCGACCAGAGCTACTACATCCCCGTCACCTTCGAGTTCGACAACCAAGTGAACGTGGCGCCGGGCGCCTTCGTGGAAGTGTACCTCCTTGGAGCGACCGAAGAAGGCGTGCTCACCCTGCCCCGCACGGCGCTCACCGAGGAGCAAGGCAGCCACTTCATCTACCTGCAAGTGGACGACCACGGGTATAAGAAGCAGTTAGTGACCGTCGGCGGTGACGATGGCGAGCGGGTGCAAATCCTCTCCGGACTGAAGGCGGGCGACCGTGTCGTGACGCGCGGCGCTTACCAGGTGAAACTAGCCTCAGCCTCCAACGCCATACCGGCACACACGCATGAACACTAACACCATTTACGATTTAGCAATTTACTATTTACGATTTAGTTATCATTGAACGTATGCTGAACAAAATCATACATTTCTCCTTGCAGAACCGCATCCTGGTGCTGGTCGCCTCGGTGCTGCTGCTGGTGGGCGGCACGTACACCGCCCTGCATACGGAGGTAGACGTATTCCCCGACTTGACCGCCCCGACGGTGGTCGTCATGACCGAAGCCAACGGCATGGCGGCGGAGGAGGTGGAACAGCTCGTCACCTTCCCCATCGAAACGTCCGTCAACGGCGCTACCCACGTGCGCCGCGTCCGCTCGTCGAGCACCGCCGGATTCTCCGTAGTCTGGGTAGAGTTTGACTGGGACACGGACATCTACCTGGCCCGCCAGATTGTGAACGAAAAACTGATGCTCGTGGCCGAAGACCTGCCCGACGGCGTAGGCCAACCCACCATGGGACCGCAGTCGAGCATCCTCGGCGAGATGCTTATCGTGGGCCTGACCGCCGACTCCACTTCCATGCTCGACCTCCGCACGCTGGCCGACTGGACCATCCGCCCGCGTCTGCTGTCTACCGGCGGCGTGGCGCAAGTGGCCGTGCTGGGAGGCGACATCAAGGAATATCAGATACAGCTGGACCCCGAACGCATGAACCACTACGGCGTCACCCTCAGCGAAGTGATGGAAGCCACCCGCGGCATGAACCTCAACGCCAACGGCGGCGTGCTCTATGAGTATGGCAACGAATACATCGTGCGGGGTGTCATCGCCGAGACCGATGCCGCCGAGATGGGGCGTGCCGTGGTGAAGGCTGCTACAAGCGGCGGGCGTCCCGTCCTGCTGGAGGACATCGCCGACGTGCGCATCGGTGCCAAGGTGCCGAAGCTGGGCACCGCCTCCGAACGGGGCAAACCCGCCGTGCTGCTGACCGTCACCAAGCAGCCCGCCACCAGCACCCTGGAGCTGACCGCCAAGCTGGAGGCCGCCCTGACCGACCTACAGAAGAACCTCCCGGCTGACGTATGCGTCTCCACTGACATCTTCCGCCAAAGCCGCTTCATCGAAAGCTCCATCGGCAACGTGCGCAAGTCGCTCGTAGAGGGCAGCATCTTCGTGGTCATCGTCCTCTTCCTCTTCCTGGCCAACGTGCGCACCACGGTCATCTCCCTGATAACCCTGCCCTTGTCATTGGTCATGTCGCTGCTCGTGCTTCACTACATGGGCCTCACCATCAACACCATGAGCCTCGGCGGCATGGCCATCGCCATCGGGTCGCTGGTGGACGACGCCATCGTCGACGTGGAGAACGTCTACCGTCGCCTGCACGAGAACCGCGCCCTGCCCGCAGGCCAACGCCTGCCCGTGCTGCAAGTGGTGTTCAACGCTTCGCGCGAAGTGCGTATGCCCATCCTCAACTCCACGCTCATCATCATCGTCAGCTTCGTGCCCCTGTTCTTCCTGTCGGGCATGGAGGGCCGCATGTTGGTGCCGCTGGGCATCGCCTTCATCACCGCCTTGGCGGCGTCTACCCTCGTGGCGCTGACGCTGACGCCCGTACTCTGCTCCTATCTGCTGAAGAAGCGGGGCGAGACGGACGGTGCAGTAACTATTCACCACCACGAAGAGGGTCAAAACGAGACCATGGTGACGACCGCATCGAGACCATGCTCTCAACTCAATCGAGACCATGGTGACGACCGCATCGAGACCATGGTGACGATTTCGGGTACCAATCAGGGGATAAAACTTAACAACGGCGACTCCGCCGTGGCCCGATGGATGAAGCGCGGCTACGAACGCCTGCTGACCTGGTCCTTGGGGCACGGACGGAAGATATTGGCCGCCACCGTGGTGGTATTCCTTGTCTTCCTGGGGCTGTTCTTCACCCTGGGCCGCTCGTTCCTGCCGCCGTTCAACGAAGGGTCGTTCACCATCAACGTCTCCTCCCTGCCGGGCATCTCGTTGGAAGAGAGCGACGCCATCGGCCGACGCGCGGAAGAGTTGCTGCTGTCGATACCGGAGATTCAGACCGTAGGCCGCAAGACGGGACGAGCCGAACTGGACGAACACGCCCTCGGAGTGAACGTCAGCGAGCTGGAAGCCCCCTTCGAACTGAAAGACCGCTCGCGCAGCGAACTCCTGGCCGACGTGCGGGCGAAGCTCTCCACCATCGCCGGGGCGAACATCGAGATAGGCCAGCCCATCAGCCACCGCATCGACGCCATGCTGAGCGGCACGCAGGCCAACATCGCCATCAAGCTCTTCGGCGACGACCTGACACGCATGTTCATGCTGGGCAACGAGATAAAGCGGAAGATACAGGACGTCCCCGGCGTGGCCGACCTGACGGTGGAGCAGCAGATAGAGCGTCCGCAGCTCATCATCCGTCCCCGGCGCGACGTGCTGGCACGCTACGGCATCACGCTGCCCCGGTTTGCCGAGTACGTGCGTGTCTGCATGGGCGGCGAGGCCGTGTCGCAAGTCTACGAGCAAGGCAAGACGTTCGACCTCGTGGTGCGCGTGCGCCATGACCTGCACGACCAAATCGACCGTCTGCGCGACCTGATGATAGACACGGGCGACGGGCGCAAGGTGCCCTTGGACTACGTGGCCGAAGTGCGCTCCGCCACCGGTCCGAACACCATCAGCCGCGAGAACGTGAAGCGCAAGATTGTCATCTCCGCCAACGTGGCCGACCGCGACCTGCGCTCCGTGGTGAACGACATCCAGGAGCGCATCGACACGCAAGTCCATCTGCCCGAAGGCTACCACGTGGAGTACGGTGGTCAGTTCGAGAGCGAGCAAGCAGCCAGCCGCACGCTGCTGCTGACGTCGCTGATGAGCATCGTGGTCATCTTCCTGCTGCTCTACCACGAGTTCCGCAGCGTCCGCGAGAGCGCCGTCATCCTCATCAACCTGCCGTTGGCGCTGATAGGCGGCGTGGCAGCCCTGCTCCTCACCACGGGCGAAGTCAGCATACCGGCCATCATCGGGTTCATCTCGCTGTTCGGCATCGCCACGCGCAACGGCATGCTGCTCATCAGCCACTACAACCACCTGCAACAGGAGGAAGGCTACGGCCTGCGCGACAGCGTCATCCGCGGTTCGCTCGACCGCTTGAACCCCATCCTCATGACGGCCCTGTCCTCGGCCCTGGCGCTTATCCCGCTAGCCCTTGGCGGCGACTTGCCGGGCAACGAGATTCAAAGCCCCATGGCGAAGGTCATCCTGGGCGGATTGCTGACGTCCACCTTCCTCAACGGCTTCATCATACCGATAGTCTATTTAATGATACATAAGAAGAAAATGATTGCACAACAATGAAGAAGATATACCTGATATGCTCATTGAGTCTTGCCCTGCTGCCATCGGCCATGCACGGGCAAGACAAAGGCGAAGCATCCATCAACGCCATCCTGCAACAAATAGAGGTGAACAACAAGCAGCTGCAGAGCAACGAACGACAGACCGCCGCCCAGAAGCTGGAGAACCGCACGGCCAACAACCTGCCCGACCCCACGCTGTCCTACGCCCACCTGTGGGACTCGGACGACAAGGACATCACCGTGGGCGAGCTGGTCATCGCGCAGAGCTTCGACTTCCCGTCGCTCTACGTCACCCGCGCCAAGCTGAACCGCCTGAAGTCCGGCTCTTTGGACGCGCAAGCCAACGCCCTGCGCCAGGACATCCTGCTACAGGCGCAGGAAGCGTGCCTGGATATCATCTGGCTGAGCCGGCAACAACAGATATTGGAAGAACGCCTGCGCAACGCCGAAGAACTGGCCGAGATGTACCGCCAACGCTTGGAGACGGGCGATGCCAACTCCTTGGAGACCAACAAAATCAACCTGGAACTGCTGAACGTGCGCACCGAAGCCCGCATGAACCGCACCGCCCTGCAAAACAAGCTGAAAGAGCTGACCGCCCTGAACGGCAACCAGTCGCTGGTGCCCGGACGCCCGATGCCCGACGGCCCTGCCGAGCCTTCCGCCCTGAACTTAGGCTTGACCGACTATCCCGCCATGCCCCTGCCCGATGACTTCGGCCCGCTGTGCGAGGAACTGCTGGCAGGCGACCCCGCCTTGCAATCCTTGGAGCACGAAAGCCAAGTGGCACGCAAGCAGTTGTCCGTCAGCCGGCAGGGATGGTTGCCCCAGTTGGAATTGGGCTACCGCCGCAACACGGAGACGCGCCATCCGCTCAACGGCCTTGTCGTAGGCTTCTCCTTCCCCATCTTCCAAAACCACGGCAAGGTGAAGACGGCACGCACACAGGCGCAGAGCATCGACTTCCAGAAGGAGAACGCCAAGCTCAACGCCTCCACCGCCTTGTGGCAACTCTACGACGAGGCATGCAACCTGCACGCCTCCATAGAGGAATACAACGAGACCTTCCGCCAGCAACAAGACCTGAAGCTATTGCGCCGGGCCTTGGAGGGCGGAGAAATCAGCATGATAGAATACTTTGTAGAAGTGTCGGTGGTCTACCAAAGCCAAAGCAACCTGCTGCAGCTGGAGAACCAATATCAGAAGGCCATGGCACGCATCTACAAGAGCCGGTTATAGACTCTTCCGGATGCGCCACTCCTGGGGATAGAGGTTATTGGCCCGGTTGCCGATATTCTTCACGAAGCCCAGGGGGACATCCCGGTAAGTCAACAACACCATACCGCGAGGGGCCGCATCCGGAAGGGTGACGGCCTCTTTGCGCAGATAGGCGATGGCCAGCGGATAATCCACTTCCTGACGGGGGAAGGCATCGGGCCGCAGCAAGGCACTCATAGCCAACGCATGGAGGGGCAGACAGTCTTTCCCCTTCTGTTCGGCCAAGGCAACGCCCGCCTGCATCACACGCACCTGACGCTTCAGCCCGTCCAGCAAGGGAAGCCAGGCGGCGGGGAATGCGCTCACCGTATTCTCTTCGGGAAGCAACGTATAGCCGTCCGCCCCCTTCAGCCAATCGCCTATCTCGCCCAGTTGGGCTTTGCCAAACAAAGGGCGTGTCTTGTCCTTGCCTTTCCCGCGTCTATCCTTCACCTTGGCAGACGATAAGTAAGAAGGCGTTTCCTCCTCGCCCTCCTTGCGCAACACGGCCAAGAAGAAACCTTCGCCCCGTGTGCGGTGCGGCAGGAAACGATAGACGGGGAAATCCTCTCCCGCCAGCAGATTGCCCGTGACGCCCCACTCCTCCGGCACGTCTAAAGGCAGGACCTCCGCCCCCAGTTCGTCCCGAATCCAACGGACATTCTCTTCATCTTCCTTTATATTATAAGTACAGGTACTATATATGAATAATCCGCCCGGCTTCAGGCAAGGCCAGATGTCGGACAAGATGCGTCGCTGGCGTTTCCAACAATTCTCCACGTTCTCCATGCTCCACTCGCTCACCGCCCCTTCGTCCTTGCGGAACATGCCCTCGCCCGAACAAGGTACATCGGTCAGCAGCAAGTCGAAGCTATCCGCCAAGGACGTAAAGTCCGCCGGGTCGCTGTTCGTCACCACCACATCGGGGTGTCCCCACTTCGTGAGGTTCTCCGCCAACACCTGCGCCCGGCTGCGCACCACTTCGTTGGCCACCAGCAAGCTGCCCGCCGGCAACAGGCTACGCAACAAGGTAGACTTCCCGCCCGGCGCGGCGCAAAGGTCGATGGCCGCCACGGGCTTATCACCCGGAAGACATTGACGCAACGCCTGCTCCACAAACATGGACGAGGCTTCCTGCACGTAGTAGCATCCGGCATGAAGCAAGGGGTCGAAGGTGAACGCCGGACGTTCGTCCAGATAGAAAGCGTCCGTGGCCCATGGGACTTTGGTCAATGAAGAATGAGGAATGAGGAATGAAGAATCTTCTTTCCGCTTCAAGGGGTTCAGGCGGATGCTGACGGGAGGTTCGGTCTGCGTCAAAGCATCACACAAACGACAACCTTCTTCTTCGCCCAACAGGGTGCGGAGGTTTTCTACAAAGGATTCGGGCAACTGCATAAGCTATCTGTTTTATGATTCGGAGGGCAAAGATAGCAAACATTTGCTATTCAATAGTAGTCCTAAGCGTGGTTTCCAGCATCCCGGTCTGCATCTCCGGGGTGTGGGCGTAAACGCACACTTTCCAACGGGCGGGGTCTGCAGGCATTGTGAACGGAATGACTACTTCTCCTCGCCCGTCCGTATGCAGTTGAGGATAGAAGAAGGCTGTCCCTCTGAAACGAGTGTGAATATCTCTCCGCGACTGTTCGTAGATATCCCTGAGCCTCATGAACAAGTAAGAGCCGAATGGATGCCCGCCAATCATCTTCAATCCTTCCAGTTGTTTCAGGTAACGGTCGTACAGGACGGACAGGTGCTTGGGCAAGCCGGACGCAACATCTGAACCGAAAGGAGGAACGTTCCGCCGGGGCAGCGTATAGACCGGCGACAAGCGCAAGATGTCGTAATGGCTGTCGCGGATATAATAATGGCCGCCACCTCGCCGGAAGGAAACGCCCCACTTCAAACGGTTGCTATAATGCCGATCGATGGCGGCATCGTACATCCACACCGCCACTTCGGCATTGGTGGGACTACCGTCGGAGCGGGAGACCTTCATACGCCATTCCCCCTTCCCGGGCGGGCAAATGCCGTCGCAGAAGGTGGTCCACTTCAGTTGGAGATGGTCGGCAGGTGCTTTTCGCGTCAACCGCACCTCATCCTTATACAGTTTCCCCTGATGCAGCAGGTAGAACAAGATGGACAAACTCCGGCCATACGAGGCGTCGTAGGGCATTTCCACCCGCATCAGCGTATCGGAGAGTTGCACCATCCGGCTACCCACCCGTTGGCCGTTGGCAATGGTATCTACCCACAGGCAAGCGTCTTTCAACGATGTGCCCACGTAGAACGAAGCCCGCTCCCCAGCTTCCACTTCCGTACGCTCTTTGTACACGAAAAACGGTTCGTCCATCGGCAGGCGCGAATCGTGTTGGGACAGCAAGGTGAACGAAAGTATCATTTTTACCGGATTCCCATCCGGATCCGTGACCGTAGCTTGCAGACGGTAGTTACCCGATGGCAAGGATTGCAAGGGCACACAGGACTGCGGTTCATTGGTGAAGCAAGTGCCGCTCAACACGGGCGTGGCTGATGTCTGTTCTCCGCTCCTGTCACAGCGGTAGAGCTGCCAGTTGACCTCCATCTTCCGGGCGGGATGGTTAGTCAATTTCCAGCTGCTCTTGCTTTCCTTGTATAGCAAGTTTCGTAAGCCTACTCGTACGACCGGCTCGAAATCGATGCCATACGAGGTGGACAAAGACCGGGGGTGGTTACCCAGTAGCAGACAAAACGCCTTTTGTTCCTTGTCGTGACCATCCCTAACAGAAGCCTCCACTTTATAAATGAACTGGTTCGGGGATAAGACGGAGTAGCAAGTATCTATTTTTACCCCGATGGTGAAACGCCCTTCTGCATCCGGATGCAAAGTGCCGGTCTTGACTAACTCTCCCTCTTCGGGATGCCAACGGGATGTCTCATTGGTCACTTGGTAGGACAAGAGCAGGTCTTGCGCTGCGGTCGTCTTGTCAAACAGAAGCACCTGTCCGTGTACTGTCACGCTGTCACCCAAGCTATAAGGGCCACCGGGCGATTGAAAAACAATCTCGCACGAAGGTTGCCCAGCTTCTTCCACCCGGAAGGTAATCCTTTCCTCGGCTTTCCCTTGAACACGAACCTCATACATCCCCTTGGGGCAATGCTCCGGCAAGGTAAGGGCTGCCGAGAAAGAACCCCAATCATTTGTTTTCACCTGACAAACGGCTACTTCATTCCGTTCGCTATCCCAGATGCCCACTTCGAACGGTTCGCCACCCAATACCTGCGCACTGTCCTCTCCTAAGCTATAGGCAACGCCCTTTAAGCAGACCGTCTGGCCGGGCCGATAAACGGGCCGATCTATCAACAAAGCCAATTCGCTACGGGTAGAAGAGGCTTCTTTGGACTTGTAGAACCATTGAGGCGGCATGAACCTGTCCTCGCCCTTATGCGCCACATAGTAGGCATTCCGTTCCTTCCACTGCCAACGAATCCGTGCTTTACCGTCCTTCCCGGTCGTCACCGACTTAATGAGCTTGCGCTTGGCTACCTCTTTCTCAGGCGTATAGAAATTAATCGTCACATCGGCTATGGGATGTCCGGTCTTATTGTCGAGCGCAGTCATCTCGACGGTACTGCTATCCAATTCCAGTTCCAAAATCCTCAACCGGGACAAGGCGAAGAACTGGCGGTCCACACTTCCATTTCCGGACTGCGGTGCCGCCTCCAACACGTAGATACCCGGCCGAGTGGGCAAGGGCAAATCGATGACCGTATCGGTCAGCATACCGGGCACTGCCGAAGACAGCTTGCCGTCAGAAGCGGGAGGCAAGGGGAATTCATGGTTCGCCTCGTACACTAACTTGGGGGAAGATTGGCAGAACACTTCATCGCTGTTACATGCGTCGCGTTCGGTGTAAGTCTGCAAGTTTGTACTATAAACTTTAAGTTGTACGGGTGCATTCAGCATCCGATAGCGTACCTCCAAACGGAGCGTATCACCCGGATAAGGGTCAGCTTGGTTTCGTAGGGTGAAATGCGGGCAAAGCAACTCATCCCGAATACGCCGCAGTTCTTCCGTCCGGCTGTAAGAAGGGAAACGCCGGATGCCTTCCTCGCACACCCGGACGGCTTCTGCCTTCGTCCCTACCAAGTTGCTATAGGATAGCCACAATGCTTTACAGATATACACCTCCACGGCAAGGGGGATGTCCGGGGCATCCGTCATCAGTTTGTCCAAACAATGCAAGTATTCTTTTTCTAACTTGAAATCGCGGCATGTCGGGTTATAAGCCACGGAGCGGAGATAGGGATCCGCCTCTTGCATCCAGCTTGCAAGCTCGTGAGCCATAATCGTATCCGACTGGGCATACGCACTCCTGCCCCAACAAGCTAATAAGCCCATCAAACATATTACACATAAAAACTGGATTCGTTTCATAACAAGCCATTAAAAATCAAGTTCATTCTTCACACGGTGCTTCAACGTATCTTCTTTTTCAAAAACAGTCATATTCCATCTTATCAAAGGGGATGTCCGATCCTGTAGCGCAAAATATTTTCCGTTACAATAAGCGATGCTCCACGGATAGATGGCTTTCAATACCTCCTTATAACTTTCCGCCAATGAACGATATCGGGTCGTGTCTTTTATTTCTTGCTTCGCAGTGTTGTCCCTAATCATATAAACTTCGAAATCCACCACACGTCCAATAGAATCCACCTGAAAATCTTTCATACTGAAATGAAGTTTGTGACCTCTGTATTCAGGATATTCCCGCCAAGGGAAACGCCTGCATGCAATCTCCTGTATTTCCTTTAAACTCATTCCTTCCCGCCAATAATTATGATAGGTAGGAGACTGCGTGACCTTGCCTTGCTCTATTTTCAAAAGCCGTTCAGCCTCCATATTGCGATAGAACAAGGCAGTTGACCACCAGATCATATCCCCTTGTCCCACTGCAATATCTTTCTCCGTGCTTACCCAACGGGCGCAGATTCTCCCATTCTGATAATAAGAACCGATTATAGGCTTTAAATCATCAGCACTGTAAACAAGGGTGGAATCTTGTTTCGTAGCCTTGTCATACACGCAAGCCTCTATGCGCAATAAGTATAAATAGTCATCCACTACCTCCCAAAATACAGTATACCCCATCGGGTCAGCTGTCGTCCGACAACGATTTTCAGGAAGGAAATCATCTATCCTATCTCGTAGTTGATGATCAAATGTCAATGGTTTGGCCATCAAGTACCATTCCTCGCCATCAATATAGATGATGTCACATGACAATGCGGTCGCTCGGATTTGTACACTCATAAATAAAAATAGTACCAAGATAAAAAGATGTTTTTCTTTCATGATACGTACGTTCTTATCGGTTGGAGATGTACTTCCTTTCTAAAGAAGTAATACAAAGTTATAGAGAAAATCATAGAAAAGCAAGGACTTTTCACTGCTTTTCCGTCAGATACTTCCAATAGCGCACGGGCATGTCCTGCCGTTGCTTGCGGGGATTCATGCGCTCTTTGATGCAGATGGCCTTGAAATAGGTTTTCCACAACTGCTGGAAGAGTTTCTCATCCTTGTCCATCAGGCTTTCGTCCAACATGCCGGTGACAAGATGGGAAGCACGGGTGTCCTCACGGAAGGTAACTCGCCTCACTTCTTTCAAGTCGTAGTAGAAACCATAGGCGCGCCCCACGTCGTAGAGCAGCCAACGTTGGTCGCCGAAACGGTCGCGGAAATGCTCCACAATCAGCGGAAGCGCGTTCTTCTCCGGTTCCACCGCCGCAAAATAGGTGCCGTCCGCCGCCTTCTGGAAACGGACGAACTGCATCAGGCGGTGACGTTCCCCGTTGACCCGTTTCCACATGCGCCACACATCCAACACGTCGGGGTCGGAGAAATCGGTCTCTATGGAGCGGGGAGCGTCTATCGCCTTACGGATATAACGGAATAAAAGCATGGGCGTCTCCGGCTCTTCGGCCAGCCAGCATTGGGCCACGCATTGCAACGCCCCCGCCGAAAGCCTCTTCTGCAAGCCCCGCCACACGCGCCCCGCTTTCGCCTCATCGGTCACCACGGTCAGCGCTTCATCATAAAACAAAGGTAGCGGCTCGTCCTCTGGCACCAACAGGTCGGGAAAGGAACGCCGGGCGTAAGCATCGAACACCGAAGTCAACAGCCCCTCGAACGTATTGTCAAAACGGAATATCGTCATGGCTCTTCAAAAACAAGTTGCAACTGACGTTCGTCCACACCCTTGGGTTTCTTGGCCACCAGCAGGCGGCGTACGCCTTGGGGGGTCAGTTCGTGGATGGTGCGGGCGGGCAGTTCGTTGCAGGTCAGGAAATAACGGGCTTTCTTCATCACTACGCCTATCTTCTTCAGTTCATACATGCCCAAACGGGAAAAGCGGCGCGAGGCCACAATCAGCCGGGCGGACTTCACTCCGATGCCGGGCACACGTAGCAACATTTCATAGTCGGCCTGGTTGACATCCACCGGGAATTGCTCCGGATGGCGCAACGCCCATGCCAGCTTGGGGTCGACTTCCAGGTCGAGGTCGGGATAAGCATCGTCCACAATCTCCTCCACCTTGAACTGGTAGAAGCGGAGCAGCCAATCGGCCTGATAGAGGCGGTTTTCGCGCACCAAAGGCGGCTGCTTCAGGGCAGGAAGCCGCTTGTCATACGTGTTCACCGCGATGTATCCCGAATAGTACACCCTCCGCATCGTGGCGCGTCTGTAGAGGGCGGACGAAAGATAGAGGATGTCCTTATCGGTCTCCGGCGTGGCGCCTACAATCATCTGCGTGCTCTGTCCGGCCGGCACGAAACGGGGCGCATAGCGGAACTTGCTCCGCTCCTCCCGGTTCTCCAACACGCCTTGCTGGATGTAGCGCATCGGAGCAAACACGCTCTGATGGTCCTTCTCCGGAGCCAGGCGTTTCAAGCTCTCTTCTTTGGGAATCTCGATGTTCACGCTCAGGCGGTCGGCATAGAGTCCCGCCTCGCGCACCAACTCTTGCGACGCGCCGGGAATGCTCTTCAAGTGGATGTACCCGTTGAAACGGTGCACCGTGCGCAAGTCTTTGGCCACCCGTACCAGACGCTCCATCGTATAATCGGGATTGCGCACCACACCGCTGCTCAGGAAAAGCCCCTCGATGTAATTGCGCCGGTAGAACTCCATCGTCAGCTCCACCAGTTCGCTCACCGAAAGCGTGGCGCGCGGTATGTCGTTGCTCCGCCGATTGACGCAATAGGCGCAATCGTAGATGCAATAGTTGGTCAACATCACCTTAAGCAACGAGATGCACCGCCCGTCGTCGGCAAAGCTATGGCAGATGCCGATGCCTCCCACCGCATTGCCCACCATGCCCGCCTTGCCCCGGCGTACGGTACCGCTGGACGAACATGACACGTCGTACTTGGCCGACTCGGTCAGTATTTTCAGCTTCTGAAGCACATTCCCGTTCATTCTTCTTTCCTCTATACGTTTATTCAGGAAGCAAAAATACGAAAATTCCAATGTAGTCCGCATGAAGTGAGAGGATAAATATGAATGCGCCAAGCGGAAGCACATCCTCCGTCCGCGATAAATTACCATTTAATGGTAATCGCACTACCATTTAATGGTAATCACAATACCATTTAATGGTACTGTGCTTTAGGTTTAAGGGCAAAAGTCGGGAGAACGCCCATTTTTTAATCCCCGCTTCCCTTGTACTTCACATAAAAAAGTTATCTTTGCGGGCGCAAAAACGAATGAAAGACAGATGCGACGCTCCGTTTACACCATTATTATATATATAACATGGCTTCTACTGCCCGGCCTGAGCATGCGGGCGGCAGAGGCGCAGGCGATGTCCGGCAAGGACAGCGTACGCCTCAGCCTGCTGACGTGCGGCCCGGGAACGGAGATTTACTCCCTCTTCGGGCACACGGCCATCCGCTACGAGAACCGGAACCGAGGCGTGGACGTGGTGTTCAACTACGGCCTGTTCAGTTTCGACACCCCTAACTTCATCCTGCGCTTCACGCTGGGCGAGACGGATTACCAGCTGGGCGTGACGGACTTCCGCCGCTTCCTCGCCGGTTATTGGATGGAAGGACGGGACGTGTGGCAACAGACGCTGAACCTGACTACGGAGGAGAAACAACGGCTCATCGGCCAACTGGAAGAGAATTACAGGCCGGAGAACCGGGTCTACCGCTACAACTTCTTTTATGACAACTGCGCCACCCGCCCGCGCGACCAGGTGGAAAGGGCCACGGAAGATCGTCTGCGCTACGCTGAAGATATGGAGAGTACGGACACGGGGCGCAGCTTCCGCGACATCGTCCACCAATATTGCGAGGGACATCCGTGGGCACGCTTCGGCATAGACATGTGCTTAGGGAGCGAAGCCGACCGTCCCATCAACCGGAGGCAGATGATGTTCGCCCCCTTTTATGTGAAAGACTTTTTCGCTTCGGCCACCTTGGCGGACAGCACGGGCGTGCGCCCCTTAGTGTCCGACACCGAACAAGTCCTCGTCATTCCCGCCGATGCGCGAGAGAAAGAGGCGGCCTATCCTTCGCCTTTGCAAGCGGCCCTGTTCCTTTTGCTCGTGGTGGGCATCGCCACATGGATAGGGATTCGGAAAGGAAAGAGCCTGTGGGGCATCGACCTGCTGCTGTTCTTTCTGGCGGGCGTGGCCGGATGCTTTTGGACGGTGTTGGCGTTCTTCTCCCAACACCCGGCGGTAGGCTCCAACTACGTGCTTTTTGTCTTCCATCCGCTCCACCTCTTATGCCTTCCGTTCCTGCTTCGCAAGGTCATAAAGAAGCGGACGAGCTACTATATGGCGGCCAACGGAGCGGTTTTAACATTATTTATGCTGTTATTAGGCGTCATACCGCAAGAAATCCATTTAGCTGTGTTACCTTTGGCACTGTGTTTGCTGATGCGTTCAGCAAGCAACATTATAATTAGTCGAAAACAAGCAAGACGATGAAGAAAGGGCTGATTACTTCCATACTGGCATTGACCTTCGGAGGCATGCAGGCGCAACCGTTGCCCGCGGCTCCCAAGTTGGTGGTCACGCTGACCATCGACCAGCTACGCACGGACTATCTGGAGAACTTCTCCCCGCTTTATGGAGAGAAAGGCTTCAAACGCCTGTTGCGCGAGGGGAAAGTGTACAGGCAAATCGAAATGCCGTTTGACAAGCCCGACCGTTCATCGGGCATCGCCACCCTCTGCGCCGGATGTCCGCCTTCCACGCATGGCATCATCGCCAACCGCTGGCTGGACGTGTCCACGCTGACCGCGCGCAGTTGTGTGGACGACCCCGACTTCATGGGGTACTCCACGGACTTGAACAGTTCGCCTTCGCGGCTGCTTACGTCCACCGTGGCCGACGAATTGAAGATAGCTACACGCAACGCGGGCAAAGTATATGCCGTCGCTCCCTTCCGCGATGCCGCCATCTTGAGTGCGGGCCATGCGGGCGACGGAGCTTTCTGGATAAACGAAGTGACGGGGAAATGGTGTGGAACGACCTATTACAAAGACTTCCCCGAATGGCTGAGCCGCTACAACGACTCCTGCTCCGTGGATTTCCGCATCAAGGATATAGAATGGACGCCCCTGCGCCCCCTGACGGACTACAAATACCTGCCCGACTGGCGCACAGAGCCTTTCAAATATGTGTTCAATGCCGAAAAAGACAACAAGTTCCGCCGGTTGAAAGTCAGCCCGATGGCCAATGACGAAGTAAACCTGTTGACGGCCGAACTATTGGACAAGAGCGGCATCGGCAAGGATGACGTGACCGACATGCTCTCGCTGACCTACTATGCGGGCAATTACAATCATTACAGCACCCGCGAGTGCGCCATGGAGATGCAGGACACGTATGTCCGTTTAGACCGTAGTATCGCCACGTTGCTCGACCTGCTCGACCACAAGATAGGGCTGCACAACCTGGTGCTCTGCATCGCCTCCACCGGCTATGCCGACCCCGAACCGGCCGACACGGGCATCTACCGCATCCCCGGCGGAGAGTTTCACCTGAACCGATGCGCCATGTTGCTCAACATGTTCCTGATGGCCACTTATGGCGAAGGACAATATGTAGAAGCCTTCTACGACCGGCAAATCTATCTCAACCACAAGCTGATAGAAGACAAGCAACTGGACTTGACGGACATCCTGGAAAAATCAGCGGCTTTTCTGGTGCAATTCAGCGGAGTAGACCAAGTATATACATCACATACGTTGCTTTTAGGCTCCTGGTCACCCAAGATGGAGCTTGTGCGCAACGCTTATCACCGGAAACGTTCGGGCGACTTCGTCATCGAGGTGCTGCCCGGATGGACCGTCGTACATGAAAACCCCAACGAGAGCCGTGCCGTCCGTGTGGCCAACACGCCCACCCCGATGATATGGCTGGGCGGAAACGTGAAAGCGGAAACCATTAAGGTTCCCGTCTGCGCCGACCGTGTGGCTCCTACCCTATGCCGGGTGATGCGCATCCGTTCTCCTAACGGTTGTAACTCCCAACCTCTTGAACTTTGAAATTTTTTCCTTACCTTTGCGCACGCAAAGCATCTGTAAATCATTTAGCTAATAATAAATAAAAACAACTATAAAGACATGGGATTTAATGAATTTCTGAGTTCGATTTTCGGAAACAAGTCCACCCGTGACATGAAGGAGATACAACCGTGGGTAGACAAGGTGAAAGCCGCTTATCCCGAAATCGACAAACTGGACAACGACGCCCTGCGCGCCAAGACTGAAGAGTTGAAAGCTTACATCCGCAACTCCGCGGCCACTCAACGCGCCAAGGTGGACGAGTTGAAAGCCTCTGTGGAAACAACCGAGTTGGAAGACCGCGAGAACCTTTTCAATCAGATAGATAAATTAGAGAAAGAAATACTGGATATCTACGAGAAAGCGTTGGACGAAGTGCTGCCTACAGCTTTCGCCATCGTGAAGTCCACTGCACGCCGCTTCACCGAAAACGAGGAAATCGTGGTGACCGCCAACGACTTCGACCGCCAACTGGCCGCCACGAAGGACTTTGTGCGCATCGAGGGCGACAAAGCCATCTACCAAAACCATTGGATGGCCGGAGGTAACGAAATTACCTGGAACATGATACACTACGATGTACAGCTGTTCGGTGGCGTCGTATTGCACAAAGGCAAAATCGCCGAGATGGCAACCGGTGAAGGTAAGACCCTGGTAGCTACGCTTCCCGTATTCCTCAACGCACTGACCGGAAACGGCGTACATGTAGTGACCGTGAACGACTACCTGTCCAAGCGTGACTCCGAATGGATGGGACCGCTCTACATGTTCCATGGCTTGAGTGTGGATTGTATCGACAAGCACCGTCCCAACTCCGAAGCGCGCCGTCAGGCTTACTTGGCCGACATCACGTTCGGTACCAACAACGAGTTCGGTTTCGACTACCTGCGCGACAACATGGCCATCAGTCCCAAGGACTTGGTACAACGCCAGCACAATTACGCCATTGTCGATGAGGTGGACTCCGTGTTGATAGACGATGCCCGTACGCCGCTTATCATCTCCGGCCCCGTCCCCAAAGGCGACGACCAACTCTTCGAGCAATTAAAACCGCTGGTTGAACGCCTGGTAGAAGCCCAGAAGAAACTGGCTACCCAATACTTGGCCGACGCCAAACGTCTGATAGCCTCGAATGACAAGAAAGAGCAGGAAGAAGGATTCCTGACCTTATACCGCAGCCACAAGGCCCTGCCCAAGAACAAGCCGCTGATTAAGTTCCTCAGTGAGCAAGGCATCAAGGCCGGCATGTTGAAGACCGAGGAAATCTACATGGAACAGAACAACAAGCGCATGCACGAGGTGACCGATCCGCTCTACTTCGTCATCGATGAGAAGCTGAACAGCGTAGACCTGACCGACAAGGGTGTAGACCTTATCAGCGGCAAATCTTCCGACCCCACGTTCTTTGTCTTGCCGGACATCACCGCCCAACTTTCCGAGCTGGAGAACGAGCAAGGACTCACCGAAGAGGAACGTTTGGCCAAGAAGGACGAACTGCTCACGAACTACGCCATCAAGTCCGAACGCGTGCATACCATCAACCAGTTGCTGAAAGCTTACACCATGTTCGAGAAAGATGATGAATACGTCGTCATAGACGGACAGGTGAAGATTGTGGACGAGCAGACGGGCCGTATCATGGAAGGCCGCCGCTACTCCGACGGTTTGCACCAGGCCATCGAAGCCAAAGAAGGCGTAAAAGTGGAAGCCGCTACGCAGACGTTTGCCACCATCACCCTTCAGAACTACTTCCGTATGTACCACAAGTTGGCCGGTATGACCGGTACGGCAGAGACGGAAGCAGGCGAGTTCTGGGACATCTACAAATTAGATGTGGTGGTCATCCCCACCAACCGCCCTATCGCCCGTATTGATATGAACGACCGCGTGTACAAGACCAAACGCGAGAAATACAAAGCCGTCATCGAAGAAATAGAGAAGATGGTACAGGCCGGACGTCCCGTGCTGGTAGGTACTACTTCCGTAGAAATCTCCGAGATGCTGAGCCGTATGCTTGATATGCGCAAGATACCCCACAACGTATTGAACGCCAAGCTGCACCAGAAGGAAGCCGAGATTGTGGCCAAAGCCGGACAAAGCAGTACGGTGACTATCGCCACCAACATGGCCGGCCGTGGTACCGACATCAAGCTGAGCCCCGAAGTGAAAGCAGCAGGCGGTTTGGCCATTATCGGTACGGAACGTCATGAATCACGTCGTGTAGACCGTCAGTTGCGCGGTCGTTCGGGACGTCAGGGTGACCCGGGTTCATCCGTATTCTTCGTGTCATTGGAAGACGACCTGATGCGTCTGTTCTCCTCCGACCGCATCGCCGGCGTCATGGACCGTTTGGGCTTCAAGGAAGGTGAAATGATTGAGCATAGCATGATTTCGAAGTCCATTGAACGTGCCCAAAAGAAGGTGGAGGAAAACAACTTCGGTATCCGTAAACGTCTGTTGGAATATGACGATGTGATGAACAAGCAGCGTACCGTGGTTTATACGAAACGCCGCCATGCACTGATGGGCGAACGTATCGGCATGGACATCGTGAACATGATATGGGACCGTTGCGTCAACGCCGTACAGGCTCCCGACTACGAGAACTGCAAAATGGACATGCTTCAGACGCTCGCCATGGAAGTACCGTTCACTGAGACAGAGTTCAAGGAAGAAAAGAAAGAGAAGCTGGCCGACAAGGCGTTCGACACCGCCATGGAGAACTTCAAGCGCAAGACCGACCGCATGGCACAGATAGCCTACCCCGTCATCAAGCAAGTGTATGAGAACCAAGGCCACATGTACGAGAACATCTTGATTCCCATCACCGACGGCAAGCGCATCTACAACATCTCCTGCAACCTGAAAGCCGCTTACGAAAGCGAATGCAAGGAGATTGTGAAGTCGTTCGAGAAGAGCATCCTGCTGCACGTCATTGACGAAGCGTGGAAAGAGAACCTCCGCGAACTGGACGAACTGAAGCACTCCGTACAGAATGCCAGCTATGAACAGAAAGACCCGTTGCTGATTTACAAATTGGAGTCAGTCAACCTGTTCGACGCCATGGTCAACAAAATCAATAACGAGACCATCTCCATCCTGATGCGCGGACAGATACCGGTACAGGAACCGCAGGAAGTGCGCCAGGCCGCTCCCGAAAAACGTCAGGACATGAGCCGTTACCAAGAGCAAAAGCAGGATTTGAGCGACCCCAACCAGCAGGCAGCCGCCGCACGCGACACGCGCGAACAACCTAAACGGGAACCGTTCCGTGCTCCCAAGACAATCGGTCGCAACGACCCTTGTCCTTGCGGAAGCGGTAAGAAGTACAAGAACTGCCACGGAAGAGGCTTATAAAAAGTTCCCTCTTCCCTAAAATAGCGAAAGGAGGAAGTCCCCGTCCAATAGACCTTGGGGAACTTCCTCCTTTCTTTATCCGTTTCCTCCGCAACTTATTCTGCTATCAGTTGCTTCAGCGTCTTCTTCATCGTTTCATGGTTGCGGAAATCATTGCGTAACTTGTATGCGCCGGATTTGTCTACCAGCACGTAGGACGGTATGCCGTCAATCTTGAACTTGTCGCAGATGTAAGACCATTGCTCGTCATTCAGCCGGAAATGTACCCCCTTGATGTCCGGTATCATTGTCTTATACTTGACTATGGGAGACGTTTCGTTGGCGATGTAAAGCCATACCAAATCATCACTCTTCAACTCAGCATCCTTCAACGGTTCGTTGGCTTTCAACGCCATACGGCATGGGCCACACCAGGTATTCCAAAAGTCTACTAAAACGACTTTACCTTTATAAGGAGCAATGATGGCGTCAAACAGTTTTTCCTTCGACACGTCAGGAGCCGTTTCAATCTTCGCTTTCGCCTCTACGGCGGCCAGGTCGGCTTTCGCCTTTTCTTCCATCAGGCGGAAAGCTTCCCGATAGAACGGATTGCCTGTCGACTCAATAGCTTTCCAATCCTCTTCAGTCAGCCCGGCATCTTCCGCCTTTTCTACCAACATGAATACTTTAGGCATTTCGGCTACCAGTCCCTGCTGTGCAAAGTCTTTCCGCAACGCCTCTGCCATAGGATGCCCTATACCATCCACATAGCCAGAAACCTCACGCCCCATCAACAGTTTTGGATCACTTACATCAAATAACTTGCTAACTTCAGCTACATTTTCCGCCTTCATCGGGTCTATGCCTTTGACCTTCTGTTTGTAGTCCCACATTTTATTTACCTGTCGATAGTTCAATTCCCGTATGCGGTCACCTTGGGTCAGTGCCTCAACCAGTTGTTGCTTCAATGTGAGTTGGTTCAGTTCTTTGAGTATCGGGGACATATCACTTTGCGCAACGCTGTCCGAAAGCGTCCGATATTGTTCCGTCATACGAGCAGTATATTCGTCGGCTTTCAATCGGTAATCAGTTAAACTGTCGTTAAAAATATTCATGGAGTAACCGCTCCGCTCACCATATACAACGGTGTTTGTCAAATCAGCATAGGTGCCTGTCGCATAAATCGTCCGAAAAGCGTCGGGTTTCGGAGCCTTGCCGTTTATTCCCCGCCGATAGAGAATACGCCATCCATTCAACCGCATATCCATATAGACATCTGTTTCTTCACCGGGCGCCAACCAGACATCTCCGCCCATCATTTGCGACAGGACAATATGAGCTTGTGCAGGACCGCATTGCAAGAAAGTAAACGTAGCGTTGCCTTCCGCATCAATGGCGGAAGTATAAGACTGTTGACGGCCAAACATGGTATTGACGTATAAATCCACTTCTTTGGCAAGCTCCTTCCGGTAGCCCATCAGATGCAATTTGACGGTGGTTTCTCCCGACTTGAATATCGGTTCCGGCACAGCGGCTTGGTCATTGGGCTGACGCAAGTCGGAAGGTATTTGCTTCGGCGCGTCATACGTTTTCTTCCCGGTCAGATCTATGCCGAATATCTTGAAGCAGTCTTCACAATCCGATTCAATGAAATCGAACGACTTGGTGCGCTTAGGAAGCGGCTCAAAAGTCAGTGTGAACGATGCTTCGCCCGAGTCGGGCATCCAGAAGAGCGAATCGGCTTCAATGCCTTGAGTCGCTTTCAACGCATACTTTTTTCCATCGGCCAAGAGATAGGAATCGGAACTGATGCGAATCCAATAGCGGGGTTGATAGTAAGCGTCCGTATGAAGCACCGTGGCTGTATCGGTCAACTCAACCTTAGAAAAATCCAGCGTCATGGTATTGGCCGACTCTATCAGCGGATACTCCACAACTTTGTCCGGCTGGGAACACGACGCCAACAGGAACATAACTGCCGCAGCAGAAAAAATAAGAGTTCTGTGATTCATGATATAAAAACTTTATATTAAACAACGGACAAATATAGTATTTTTTCTCATACAGCCAGACTTTTATAGAAAAAGTACATAGAACTTTCATTTTACCTGCAAAAAATGTACTTTTGCCCTTACAAACCAATTCGTCCTGTGAATATGAAGAAAAGATTCCTATACAGCTTACTCGTGGCCGGAATGTTCAGCCTTCAGGCTTGCCAGACCGTCGAACAGTTTTCAGTGGATTACATGATGCCTGCCGACATCAGTTTCCCTGCCGAACTGAAGCGGGTGGCGATTGTGAACAACATGCCCAACGTGCCGGACAACAAACTTATCTCCAGCGAGGAAACAAAGCCCAAAAGCGAAACGGAAATAGCCAGCCGGACAGACTACTACAACGGAGACGCACGGATTGCAGCCGAATCGTTAGCGGAATCGGTAGCCTCACACAACTATTTCGACTTAGTGGTGATTTGTGACTCTGCCCTGCGAAGCCGGGACATACATCCGCGCGAAACCACTCTAGCTCAAGAAGAAGTACGACAACTGACACGGGAATTAGGGGTAGATTTCCTGATTTCATTGGAGAACATCCAGCTGAAATCGACACGTAAGCTGGAATACATACCTTCATGGAGAGGATACTACGGCACGGTGGACGTCAAAGTCTATCCCATCGTCCGTATCTACCTGCCCAATCGTTCGGTTCCCATGGCTACGGTGAGCAATACCGACAGCATTTTTTGGGAGAAGAGCGGCCTCAATGAAGACATTTTAGGGCAACTGGTCAGCGAAAAGGAACTGGTAGAAGAAGCGTCCGCCTTTGCCGGCACAGTCCCGGTGAAACATTTACTGCCCTATTGGACAACAGGGCGCCGCCATCTCTTCACCGGCGGAACAGTCAACATGCGCGACGCAGCTATCTACGTGAAAGAAAAGAACTGGGAAGAAGCCATCAGACTGTGGAAAATCGAGTTTGACGAACGCAAAGGAAAGCGTAAAATGTACGCAGCCTGCAACATCGCCCTCGGCTACGAAATGCAAGACCTCTTGGACGAAGCCTACCAATGGGCTGTAGAAGCGCAAAAGACAGCTTACGAAATAGACGGAATAGAGCAAAAAAAGAAGGGACATGTCCTTCCTGCCGATGTACCCAATTACCTCATGACGAGTATCTACGTAAGCGAACTGAAGGAACGTAAGGATGGAATGACACGTCTAAAAGTTCAAATGAAACGAATAAACGGTGATTTTTAAAAGAAATAAGATATAAGTTGCGTTTTTTTCCGTACCTTTGGAAATGAAAAATTAAAAACCGATAATATGAAGATTAGCCAATCATCATTCACTCTGCTGGAGAACACTATCCGGGAAGCAACCGACAAATATCGTAACAGTTGCGAACAAACCATTGTGACCGATTTTCATCTGCAAGCCAATTCCAATTCCGGCGAGCTAACCATATACAACGACGACGACGAAGTACTGGCGCATACCACCCTTGAAGAATGGACCGCATACGATGGAGAGAACTTTAATGATGAAGTGGAACGCTTGCTGTCTACCCTGCTGAATGAGATGAAAAGCAAGGGAACATTTGATGAAGTTACGGTGCTGAAACCTTATTCATTCGTGTTGGTTGATGATGAGAAAGAAACGCTTGCCGAACTCTTGTTGATGGATGACGACACTTTGTTAGTGAGTGACGAACTCCTGAAAGGGTTGGATGAAGAACTGGACGAGTTCTTAAGGAAACTGCTGGAATAAACAAATCCATATAATCCGCTTTTTAAAAGCATCAAATCTCAGCTCTTTTTTAAGTTTACCGTCTTCGTTATTCCCGGAAAGACGGTCAACCGGGCAGTTCCGTTATTGTTTATCTCCACATTCGTGTACCGTGCCTCTACTACCACCCTGCCGTCCAGCATGATGATGCCCCATTGACGGGGATTGGCTTCCACG
>CASGED010000106.1 GCA_949300425.1 uncultured Bacteroides sp. | reverse complement strand
TATAAAGATGTCATAGAAAGGGTTGATGGGGAGAAAATCAACGTGACGCTGACAGAAGACTCGCAATCGCTGGACGAAGTGGTTGTGGTAGGTTACGGTACACAGAAGAAGGGTAGCATCACGGGCAGTATCACCAGCGTGAACGCTGAGGCTATAGAAGACATTCCGGCTGCCAATTTGGCAACAACGCTGGCGGGTCGTCTTTCTGGAGTGATGATTACATCTACGACAGGTAAACCCGGCGCAACCAGTAGTTTGAACATCCGTTCGAAAGGAACGATAAATGATTCCAGCCCGTTGTATGTAATCGATGGGGTAGTGAGGGATCAAGAAGCCTTTGAATCATTGGACGCAAGTGAAGTTGAAAATGTTTCGGTGCTGAAAGACGGTGCTTCGGCGGCGGTTTATGGTGCCAGAGCCGCTAACGGTGTGGTATTGGTGACTACTAAAATTGGAACAAACTCGAAACCTGTCGTTAATTACTCAGGTACTGTCGGATTTGATACGCCGACCCGGAACCCGGAGACGATGAGCGCTTATGAGCAGGCTATTTTCTTAAATCACAATAGGTATCAGGATTGGGTCGATAAAGGTTCTGACCCCCAAACCAGACCGGAAAATCAGAAAACATGGTATACTGATGACGAATTGGAGTACTTTAAAGGAGTTAATTATAGTTGGTTGGATGAAATGTGGAGGACACCTCTCACTACCCGCCATGCTGTGAATGTGTCAGGTGGAACGGACCGTATCAGTTATTTCATTGGCGGTTCCTATTATTATGCGACGGGTGCATTTGACAATCTGAATTATAACAAGGCGAATTTCCGCGCCAATGTCAATGCGAACATCACAAAGAATTTCAAGGTAGGTTTGAACCTCAGTACTGATAACAGAAAGGATATCAAACCTCATTGGAAATCGGATGGTGGGCGTGACAATTTGGATAACTTGTACTCCAGTATCTTAAAGCGTTCCAAGATGAATCCGTTTTATATAAATGGTCTACCCGTCAAAGCGAATGGCTTGGAACAGCATCCTCTGACACAGATAAGTGAGCAAGCCGGGCGTGACACGCGAAAATGGATGAACACGAATATCAACATGTTTGCGGAGTATGACGCTCCCTTCTTGAAAGGTTTAAGTTTCAAGCTGCAGTATAGCAAGAATATATACAACAGGCTTTATAAGGAATACTCTATGCCATACACGCTTTATACTTTTGAAACGAGCGGTACCAACGGGCATATTATTGATCCGAGTAAAAATCCGCAGGTGACAGGTACGGATGTCAGGGGAAGTGATAGTTTTGTGAAGAAGACATCGGCTTTGTATTCCGATTACCAGCTGAACTTCTTTATCACTTATGCCAATAAGTTTGGCAAGCATGATGTAGGAGCTCTTTTTGTTTATGAACAAGCTGAAGGAGAAAACGAGTCTTTTGACGCACAGCGTAATGGCTTGTTGACTTGGAAAATACCTGAATTTCATGCAGCCAGTAGTGATGCCTCTCAGTCTATTGTAGGAAATGGAAGCGTCAATGAAACGGGTCGCCTTTCTTATGTGGGACGATTGAACTATGCGTATGATGACAAGTACTTGTTGGAAGCGGCCTTCCGTGTGGATGGTTCCACAAAGTTCGCTCCGGGTAAACGTTGAGGATTCTTCCCTTCTATATCCGCCGGATGGCGTATTTCCAGTGAGCCTTTCTTTTATGAGAATATAAGTTTTATGGATTATTTGAAGCTTCGCGGCTCTATCGCTTCTTTGGGAAATGACGCGGTAGGCGGTTGGGATTGGATGTCCAAATACAATTTGACCACGGGAGCTGTGTTCGGTTCTCAGAGTTATGGCGTTGTTCCGGGAACGTTGGCCAATCCTGATTTGACCTGGGAAAAGTCCGTTTCTTATAATATAGGTTTTGACAGCCGGCTGTTCAATCATCTTGATTTTAGTTTTGAATGGTTTTACAGGCATACTTATGATATCTTGGCGGAACGCAATGCCAGCGTAGCCACCAGTTTCGGCGCGAGCTTGCCCATGGAAAACTATGCGAAAATCGATGCGAAAGGTTTTGAGTTTGAAATAGGTTACAACGGGGCGTATAAAGACTTTGAGTATTGGGTAAAAGGTAATTTCGGATATGCGAAAAGCTGGTGGGTCGCTAAGGATGAAGCGGTAAATTTGCCTGCATATAAATCGGAAATCGGACAGTCGCTGGATCGTATCTGGGGATATGACTGTTTGGGAATCCTCCGCTCTCAGGAAGAAGTCGATAGGGTCAATGAAGAAAATATAAGAAAATATGGTAAAGAGTTGTTGATTAAAGGAACAAAATTGGTGCCGGGCATGCTTTTGTATCGTGACGTGCGTGGTGTAAACGGCGATGAACCGGATGGACAGATTACGGAAGAAGACATGATTGTGATTGTGGAACACCAGGATCCTCCCATTACCTATGGTTTTACTTTAGGAGGCAAATGGAAAGGTTTTACATTAGACATCTTTTTCCAAGGCTTGGCCGGACATAAGAGAGTCATAGATGACCGGAAACCGGGTGTAAAGGACTGGACGGGTACTTTTGCCTATTGGAATGACCATTGGACGGAAGAGAATCCCAACGCTTCCATGCCGTTTACTTTGACCAAGACCAATTCGGAAAAATCCACTTTCTGGGTACGCAATTCCTCTTTCTTGCGTTGCAAAAACATTTCTTTGTCTTATGACATTCCGGCTCATATCGTCAAGGCGTTGAGAATGGAGAAGATAAAAGTGTTTGTTAATGGAACGAACCTGTTCTTATTGCAAGACCAATTAAAGATTGCCGACCCAGAGGTGCATAAGGATCATCTTAGTTCGTATCCGATAATGAGAAATGTGTCATTTGGATTAAATATTACATTATAATTAAGAAAGGATAGTTGTATGAAAACGAATTATAGATATATTATATTGTTACTTGCCGTATTGGGCACTGCTGGATGCAGTGATGTTCTTGACAAGAAGAATATGAATGCTGTAACTGCGGAGGAAACTTGGAGTGATGAGACATTGGCCACTGCGTTTCTGGATAAATGTTATGCGGATAATTTGCCTGGATGGGATGACGTGGCGGATGATAATGATTATTGCGATGATGGACGAGGGGGAGAGGATTTCTTTTATGAAGGGCAATTGACTTCTGAAGGCGGGGGAGGCCCTACTGCTGAATATTGGCCATACGATGGCATTTATGAATTGAATGAATTGTTGGATCATGTGAATACAGGAACTCTTTCCGAAGATGTCCGAAAAGAAATTGAGGCTCAAGCGCTGTTCTTGCGTGCATACCAATATTTTGAGTTGGTAAAAAGGTATGGGGGCGTACCTTTGATCTTGTCGGTACAGGATCGCAATAATACGGAAGTTCCCCGTGAAAAGACATCGGTATGTATCAATCAAATTGTGGAAGATTTGCAAAAGGCGGCGGATGTGTTGCCTGCTTCTTGGGGAAATGCCGATGCAGGTCGTATTACTCGTGGAGCGGCGTTGGCTTTGAAAGGTCGTGTGTTGTTGTTTTATGCAAGTAAGCAGTTTAACCGAACCAACGATATAGCACGTTGGCAAGCGGCTTACGAGGCGAACGCTCTTGCCAAGAAACAGCTGGATGAGGATGGTTATGGGCTAAATGATAGCTATGACGGAACATGGAAGGATAATACAGATGCTTGTGAACTGTCTAAAGAAGTAATTTTCTCAAAACGCTATTTGTATCCGGCCAACAAATCGGATATTAATGCCGGAGTTCGTCCATTGGATTATTCGCAAGGAGCTACAGGTTGGAACCAACCGACTCTGGACTTGGTACTTGCATATCCGATGGCTGACGGTACGGCACCCGGAGTAGATATCAATGGAGATGGTATAAAGGAAGATTTTGATCCGGAGGCAACAGATGAAAGAGGTTTGTTCTGGGTGAACCGTGATCCACGTTTTTATAAAACGATTGTCACCAATGGTATGGTCTATCCATTGGTGGACAATCAATATCCCGAACAACGTCAATACACGTATAAAGGAGGAGAAATAGAGATTGCTAATTCCACGAAAACAGGTTTTTATTCTTGCAAATTTATTAATCCTGATGTCCAAAAGGTGGATATACGGAACTATGATTTGGATCTGGTGGAAATACGCTATGCTGAAGTCCTGCTGAATCTGGCGGAGTGTGCGGCTGAGGTAGGAAACAAAGATTCGGAAGTCTACGAGATTCTGAAGTCCATTCGCCAACGCGCGGGTATTACGGCCAATGCGGATGGATTATATGGTTTAAAGGCTGATATGACAAAAGAAGAGTTGATTGACGCTGTACTTTTTGAACGCCGAATAGAATTGGCTTTTGAAGGTAAACGGTTTTGGGATATGCGCAGACGTATGATGTTCAGCGAACCCGACTATAAGGGATATACCCGCAGGCGGATTGAGATAGAATTGACAGACGCTAAGAAGAGTCTTTCCTTGTATGAGTTGGCCAATGAATTTGCGGCAGGAGGAGGGGACAATAAACTGAATTCATTAACCTATTTCGACTATTTTAAAACAGTGGTTGTTGATATAGATAATAAATTTCAGTGGGATGTAGAAGATAACCATTACTTTTTCGCCCTTCCCAAACGGCATTTGGAACAAAATAGACAGTTGGAGCAGACTATGGGGTGGAATGACGGGACATTTGATCCGTTATTGTAAATTGAGTCTCACATTATGATTAACAGCCCGCTTTTGCTTATATACGGCAATGGCGGGCATAATGTTGATATGATATTGATAGATAATGATATGATTTTGATAAATCCTTCCGTTCTTTTTGTTTTTATTTGTGACAAATAATATAAATAAATGATGTAGTATGAAAGTGTATAGCCGCATTCTGTTAACTATCGCCTTGTTTGCGTTTTCTTTCTCCGCGTCCGCGCAACTCTCCCTGTTAGAAAACCTTCCTTTGGAAGCACATCCCCGTGAGATTGGTGACAGGATTGTCTACAAGTTCCTGAAAACACCACATACGCGTTTCGGGAACCCTCGTGCCGAGAAGGCGCCCAACTATATTACTTACCCTGACGCATGTGCTTGGTTGGGGGCGCTGAGGTACGCCAAGGCCACTGGCAATGAACAAATGACTGACAGGTTGGTAAGGCGTTTTGAACCGTTGTTCTCTACCGAGAAGCATTTGCTTCCCCGCATGAATCATGTTGATCATAATGTGGTGGGAGCCGTCCCCCTTGAAATCTACATTCAGGGAAAGGGAAGTAAGGAGTACTACGACTTAGGTATGAAGTATGCCGATACTCAATGGGAAGTGCCCGCCGATGCCAAGCCGGAACAGAAAGATTATGCCGATAAGGGATATTCGTGGCAAACACGGATTTGGATAGACGACATGTTCATGATAACTACCATTCAGACGCAGGCTTACCGGGCGACGGGCGATCCGAAGTACCTGGACCGTACAGCCAAGGAAATGGTCTTGTATTTGGGAAAGATACAGCGTCCCAACGGCTTGTTCTATCATGCGCCCGAAGCTCCTTTCTTCTGGGCGAGAGGCAACGGATGGATGGCGGCAGGCATGGCGGGGCTGCTCTCTGTTTTGCCTGAAAACCACGAGGACTATCCGGTCATCATGAAGGCTTACAAGAAGATGATGAAAACACTGAAGGAGTATCAGGGGAAAGAAGGACTATGGCACCAGTTGATAGATGAGGAAGAGGCTTGGAACGAGACTTCGGGCACAGCCATGTTTACGTATGCCATGATTGTGGGGGTAAAGCACGGATGGCTGGATGCGGAAGAGTATGCGCCCGTGGCACGGAAAGGATGGATAGGTTTGGTATCTTATATTAATAAGGATGACGAAGTGGAGAACGTGTGCGAGGGAACTAATATAAAGAATGACAAGAATCATTATATGAACCGCAAGCGGATTACGGGTGACCTGCATGCGCATGCTCCTTTGTTGTGGTGTGCCACGGAGTTGGTGACCATCGACCGGAATCCTGATGCGCGTCGGCGTCGTGGTACTTCGCAGGGGGATTTGTCGGCCAGGTTGGACTATGAACCGGGAAGTACCCTTACTGAATTGGCCGTTCCTTTGGCTGAAACGGTCATGGCGCGTTATCCGGATTATCGGACGGCTTATTGGAAAGATTACACATACGTTCAGGGATATATGTTCGAGGCCATGGACCGCTTGGGGCAGTTGACGGGTGACGACAAGTATCTCCAATATATAAAGATGTACATGGATCGTTTTGTGGATGAAGAGGGAAATTATAAAGGCGGCGCTCTGACCAATTTGGACAACTTCATGACGGGGTCGGCTTTTTGTACGCTTTACAAGCGCACGGGGGATGAGCGGTATAAGAAAGCGGCTTTGCAGATATTGGAGGCTGTAGCCGGTTATCCTCAGACAGACGGGCAGTTCTGGCATGGCAACAAGTCGCCCAACATGTGGATTGACGGCGTGTTCATGATGCAGATGTTCCTTATCCGTTGTGCGCAATATGTGGGTGAAGCGGATTATTGCTTGGACATCGCTTGCCGTAATGTGTTGGCGGCCGCCAGACACTTGCAACGTCCTGACGGCCTGTTGCTCCATGCCTGGACTACTCAGCCTGAAAAGGTGAAATGGGCGGATAAACAGACCGGCCTCTCGCCTGAAGTATGGAGCGAAGGGATGGGGTGGTATGCCTTGGTGGTTCCGGAACTGTTGGCGGTGCTTCCATCCGGTCATGCACAATATGACGCGGTGCTCTCCGTCTATCGCCAAATGATAAAAGGGCTGGAACAAACGCAGGATGTCAATACGGGGGGCTGGTTCATGGTTGTAGATAAGAAGGAGAATCCGTTGAACTTCATCGACCCGTCAGGCACAGCCATGTTTGTGTACTCCGTACAGCGCGGCATAGACTTGGGCTTGCTGGATGCTCTGGAATTTGCTCCGGTGGCCGAGCGTGGTTATCGTTGTCTTTTCCCGTTTGTGCGAGTTAACGATAGAGGGCTGCTGGATGTGACGGGCGCATGCGACGGGGTAACGGTTAAGCCGGATTTTTATTCGTATGTGACGTTGAACAAAGTGCCTAACGCAAAAGAAGCCGTGGCTGGAATCTTATGGGCGGCGGTAATTATGGAGAAATCATTGCTTTCCTGAAATCCGGGGTATTTTTTAATATTTTTCTTTTCCCCACAATGCCTGCATCCGCTCCTGATGCTTACGCTCTGCCGCATTGTCTTGCGGAATCCAGATGCGTTGGTCTTTTAGTTCATCGGGCAGAAATTGTTGGCGGACGAAGTGACCCGGATAATCGTGCGCGTATTTATAGCCGTCGGCATAGCCTAACTGCTTCATAAGTTTAGTAGGTGCATTGCGTAAGTGCAGGGGAACAGGCAGGTTGCCGGTCTTCTGCACCAGTCCGATAGCGTCGTTGATGGCCATGTAAGCTGAATTGCTTTTGGGACTGGTGGCTAAGTAGATGGTTGTCTCAGCCAAAGGGATGCGTCCTTCGGGCCACCCTATCTTCATGATAGTGTCGAAGCAGGCGTTGGCCAGCAGGAGGGCGTTTGGGTTGGCCAAACCGATGTCTTCCGCGGCAGAGATGACGAGCCGACGGGCAATGAAAGCCGGGTCTTCGCCTCCTTCCACCATGCGGGCCAGCCAATAGATGGCGCCATCAGGGTCACTTCCGCGGATGGACTTGATAAAGGCGGAAATGATGTCGTAGTGCATCTCGCCGTCCTTGTCGTAGGCCATGGGATTCTGTTGGAGGCGTTCAGTCACCAAAGCATCCGTAATAACAACCGGATTGGTAGATTCGGCCTCTACAACCAACTCCAAAATATTGAGTAGTTTGCGTGCGTCGCCACCGCTATACCGGAGCATGGCGGTGGTTTCCTGTAGTTCAATTTGGCGTTCCTTTAAGACAAGGTCTGTCGTAATGGCTCGCTGAAGTAATTCCAGCAAGTCATCTTTTTCTAAAGGTTTCAACACATACACCTGACATCGGGAGAGTAGGGGGCGGATGACTTCAAACGAAGGATTTTCCGTTGTAGCGCCTATGAGGGTTACCACTCCTTGTTCCACAGCTCCCAACAGGGAGTCTTGTTGGGATTTGCTAAAGCGGTGTATTTCGTCAATGAAGAGGATGGGACTGGCTTGTGAAAAAAAACGGTTGGATTTGGCCCGCTCTATGACATCACGCACGTCCTTTACTCCACTGGTCACGGCACTCAGGGTATAGAAAGGGGTCTCTAAGCGGTTGGCAATGATTTGCGCCAGTGTTGTCTTACCCACTCCCGGAGGTCCCCATAGAATGAAAGAGGAGATGCGTCCTGCGTCTATCATTTTACGCAATACGGCGTTTGGCCCTACAAGGTGTTTCTGGCCGATGTAATCATCGAGAGTCTTAGGACGAAGTCTTTCTGCTAATGGTGCCATTTCTTAGAATATCATTAAAATCATGAATCGGATTCCATCTTTCTTCACACCGGGGATATTCGTATAGGTCAGGCGACGCACATACTCGATGTGCAGCAGCTTGAAGATGTTGTAGATACCTACACTGGCTTCCACATAAGGTGTCTTGTCCATGACGTAGCTGGTGGGCGAGCCGCCTCGCATGGGGAAGAGGAAAAGGTCGGAATCAAGATTCTTGTATGGATTGTTTTTATCCGTCAGGGTGCCCCACAATCCGCGGACGCGGAACATTTCACGCCACTTCAGTTTCTTCAAAAGTGGGATGCGGTTGAAGAGCTTTCCGTTCATATCGTAGCTCAGGGCCAGCGAGGCATAGCGGTCGTTCAGGAACTCCATGTTATTGATGAGCGAGAACGACTCGTTGTGCTGGGTGATGTATGACAGGTTGGCCATGGGCAGGTTCAGCAAGGGGAAAGGTACTTTGTTCCATTGGGCGCCTGCACGGGCCGTAATGTCCAGTTTACCCCAAGAGCCGAACCAAAAACGTTTGCGGGCGCTGGCCTCGGTCAGGTTGAAGTTGTATTCGCCTCCCAATACGCCTTTGAAGCCTGCCGTATGTGAGATAGAGAATACCGGCGCGTCCAATGACACCGGCACGCGGCGTTGCTTGGTGTTGACAAACGTCTCGCCCGGGGCGTAGCGCAAGGTGACGCCTACCTCTGTGGTGGTGATGTCGTGCACCGGCGTATTGTTTTCTCCCAGCACGCCGGGTGTCTCACCGTTGTTGCGCCAATATTGTAAGTTGCCCGCAGGCTGGTCATTGCGATGGCGCAACATGGCGTTGACGGAAAAGCCCGTTTGCGTCTCCAGTTCGTAAGTGAGGGTCGCGTCGCGTATGTACGACATCTGGTCTACCGTTGTCCATTTCCAACCTACGAACATGTTGTCCTTGTCCGTGGCAAGGTACTTATCCATGGGGGACATGACATCGTAGGTATATTTAAAGGCGATGTAGTGTTTGGGAAATTCCCAAAGAACGTATTCGCGCTTGTTGAACGACCAAGCGGCTTGGGCGGAGTAGAACCACTTGTGGTCACGTGTGCCATAAGCTCCGTAACCGCTCAGGCTAAGGTGGGGATGCAGGTTTCCCGTGGTCATTCCGCTTACGCGGAAGCGTACGCCATTGACATAGTTACTCGTAATCATGGTGTTGATGGGGCCAAAGTCGAACTTGCTGGGATGGTCTTTGTTACCCGTCTCCACAAAATTCTCTATCAGCGCTTTGGCGCCGAAGATGATGATTTTAAATCCCGGTATCTGCTCGATGCGGTTCATGAAAAGGTCCATTGTGCTTTCCTTCTTGGTGAGCGGCACTTGGCGCACTTCCGCCCAATACTCGTCGCTTTTGTTCATCATGTTGGCCTCCTTGATGACATTGCCTTTCAGGCGGAAGTAACGGGCTTCTATTTCGTCAAAATTATAGTCGGAGTATTTCGTGGTGCGTTGCACCTCCAGTCCCTGTATGCCTTTCATCAGGGCAAGTTCCACGGTCATGTCATCATCGGTCAACACCCACGTACTGTCTTCCAATTGTTTGAAGTCCTGCACGATGTCCAGATTCTCCACGAAGTTAACGCCCGTGTGCTTGGGCAAGTTCATGGTGCATTTTTTCACGGCATACGTAGAGTCGCGCACTACGTACAGGTGTCCCGTGAAGCCGAAGTCCTGCGAATTGTTGGGCACGAACGTCAAGTGCACACACTCCTGATTGTCCACCATGAGCGTGTCCATCAGGTAATATTTATAGAAGGAGATAGCTCCCCGGCCGATGGGACTTTCAAACTGGCGCTGAAGAAGGCGTATATTATCATCGTAGATATTGATGTCGGAGAATACGTCATTCAGAATGGTGCCCAGCATGTCGCCTGTACTGAAGAACTCCTCGATGCCGCTGGAGTTCATACCTTCTATGATGGTTTTCTCGCTCTTAGGGCGCTGGCGGTAGAGGGTGCGCGACACGGTCTCCTTGATGGAGATGGGCAGGATGTTCTTGCCCGTCTTGGGCGACACTTCCACCTGGTCTTTGAAGAAGGCGAACTTCTTGTAAAGTCCCTTTTCCATCTTTTCCGGCGTGATGTCGTTCAGTGACATCCTCATCTTCTCGTACTTACGGTACTGGTAGTAGTCCTTCTCCTCCAGCTTCAGTTTCTTCTTACGGTCTATCACCTTGCGCATGAACTCCACGGCAGGGTTGTTCTTCCGTGAGTATTTTTCCTTCTTGGGTTTTACCACCACCTCGGCCAGCATGATGTCATCCGTGGCCAGTTGTACGTTCAGTACCTTTTGCCCGGGTTTCAGCTTGATGCGTTTGGTCACATAGCCGATGGCCGAAAAAGTCAGTTCGTCCCATCCCCGCCGGGTCTCTACCGTATATTCTCCCTTGCCGTTAGTGATGGCTCCCACGCCCTTGCCTTCATACTGGACGGTGACGTAGAGCAGAGGCTCTTGGGTGAGCGAGTCCGTCACGACCCCTCTTATTTGGGCGGACGCACCCGGTACGCAAGTACCGAGGAATAATGAGAAGAATGTAAAAATGATATATAGATGTTTCATATTTGTTCTATATTGAGACTGCAAAGTTAGAAATTACCCTGCAATATCCCTGTAATATAGAGTCCATTTTTGATTATTTGAGGATTTAAAATCGAAAATTAATTATTTATCATCCTAAATGATAATTTATCTGTTAGAATATGTGGTAACTGAACTCCCCTCCTTCGGGAAGGAGGGGTGCCCACCGGGCGGGGTGGTAGGTAAAGAATACTTCGACTTATTTTATATAGGAGTCGCTAAAGCGGTCTATTTCTCCTACCACCTCCCCCTTCGGGTACTCACCCCCTCCTTGCTCCCCCGTTATCGGGGGAGAGCAACCTTCCGGAAGGAGGAGAGTTGATTACACTGTCATGTCGAGCTTGTCGAGACATCTCACGTAGTGCATGAGGAGGTCTTACATGAGACCCTTCGACTACGCTCAGGGTGACAGATACATCTGTGCTCATCTCGTTTAATCCGTGTTCATCAGTGGTTTAAATTCCCAT
>CASGED010000105.1 GCA_949300425.1 uncultured Bacteroides sp. | reverse complement strand
ATATATTGGGTCAATCCGAAAAGTCAGTTGCGGGAAAAGACACACGAATCTTTATGGCCCGATGCATATAACTGACTTCTTTGCACGATTACTAATCGTACAACCTACCAAGATATCCCGAATGATAAAACATACCGATGCAACCGGAAATTCAGACTGATCCTATATATTGTTTTACTTGAAGCCGTGACGCACTACACGATGTAATGCAGTTCTTCGGCTTCTTTTTCTTTTCATGTATAAGGATTTTGGAGGAAAAGTGCCGCAAAACGACGGCCTCGGTATATTTCAGTTGAACAACGAATTAAAAATCAGACAACATGGCAACATTCAAACTGAAATTCCGTCCTTCCACCGCTGAAGGCAAGCCGGGCACTATCTATTTTCAGGTGATTCACCGCAGAAACACGAGAACGGTTTACACCGGTTATCACGTCATGCCCGAAGAATGGGACGGACGGACTTCGTTCATCCGCATCACCGGCACACCGGAACGGCAGGCGAGACTGCAACTGACGGCTTCCAAATTGCGATGGGACAGCAAGCGGTTCACCTCACTGATTAAGGATAAGGAACAGTCAATGGTGGAATACACCGCAGACGACATCGTGTCGGAATTCAGGCAACTTCCGCCTTGCCAGACGTGGTTCGGCTTCATCCACAGCATGGTGGCAAAAAAGCTCCGCATCGGCAGACTGGGAACCGCCAAGACCTACCGCGACGCCCTTTCAAGTTTCTCCCGTTTCCGCAACGGCGAGGATATCGCTATCGACGCATTGGATGCGGAACTGATGGGACGGTATGAAGCCTGGCTGAGGGGACAGGACGTGAAACGCAATTCCTCGTCGTGCTACCTGCGCACCTTGCGCACTCTCTACCGCAAGGCAGTGGAAAAGGGACTGGCCTCCGACAAAGACATCTTCCGCCACGTATTCACCGGTTTTGCCCCTACCGCCAAACGTGCCTTGCCGATAGACACCATACGCACCATCAGGCGGCTCAACCTGCCGGACGGATCCGACCTTGCTTTCGCAAGGGACATGTTCATGCTCTGCATTTTCCTGCAAGGCTCCTCGTTCGTGGATATGGCGTATCTGAAAAAGGACGATATCAAAAACGGCCTGTTACAATACAGCCGCAAAAAGACCGGGCAAAGCATTTCCGTAGGTTGGGAGCCTGTCATGCAGGAGATAGTGGACGCCTACGCCCATCTGACTGTCGGCAGTCCGTACCTGCTGCCAATCATCACCAAGCAGGACGGCACGGAACGGCGGCAATACGAGCGGATGGAACATAAGGTGAACCGCCTGCTGAAGAAAATCGGCGGAATGGTGGGAGTACAGGTCCCGCTCACGACGTATGTCGCCCGACATTGCTGGGCCAGCACGATGAGGGACATGGGAGTCAGCCTGTCCATAGTCAGCAAGGGATTGGGGCATGAAAACCTGAAAACCACGCAAATCTATCTTTCTTCCATTGACACGGAGGGAGTGGTGAAAGCCAATCGGCAACTGATTGGCAAGATTTTCGAAAATAAAAGCGACCGGAATCTGTTCAACAAAACCTGCCGCTTCATACTATAGAACTATGGTAAAGCGACGAAATCTAAAAATACTTAATTAGTTGAAAGCTAAGTTTTTGTGATATGGAAGCAACAACACGAAAGCGCCTTGCGCTTTGCTCTTCTCGTCACATAACAACGGCAGGTCATTGTTGCTGAGTTCTTACTCCGGAATGCTGCCGTTAAATCTGAAGAATGCTGTAGACAACGCCTGCAAACGTCCAGAAAAGTTTGCAAAGCGTCGTGATTCAAATTCGGAGAGGTATCTGTTAGCCGTCATGCGACTGTCATGAGGGTAACGTAAGGAACGCCTTTTTCATTTACAATTTAGCCATTTACAATTTACGATTTTGTCAAATGGGAATTTAGCTCATTTACGATTTAGCAATTTACAATTTACGATTTTGTTAAATGGGAATTTAGCGGGCTGAATTAGGAGAACGCAGACTACGCAGACGGGCGCAGAGGCTCGCGGAAAATAAAGGGCTTCGCCTATCTGCACTGAAAAAATATAAGTCTGCATTCATCTGTGTATTCTGCGTCGTCTGCGTTCCCTGAGACAGATAAATTATCATTTACCTACGCGCCTGCTTTACTTCGTAAATCGTAAACGGTAAATAGTAAATAGTACTTTGTAAATAGTAAATAAGATGTTGTTGTCCGACAAACTTAACAGCGTAGATTACCAATGGTTCCTTGTCCGCACCAAACCCGGACACGAGACGGAATTGTGCGCGCACATTGAGCGCGAAAAGGACAGGATCCGGAACATATTGGAGGTCTATTGCCCTACCCATACCAAGGTCTACGTGCGCCGGGGGGACAACGAGCGGCGACTGCCCCTTTTCGACGGCTATGTGTTCGTGCTTGCCACCCAGAGTGCGCTGGTTGAGTTCCTGTGCGACAACAGTTCCGACGCCTATCTCCGGTACAACCGCAAGCGCGCGTCCGACGAAAAGGCGACCGCTTGCACCATACCCGAATCCCAGATGCGCGCTTTCCGTGACTACAACGAGAACTATGCCGACAAGGTCATAGTCCTGGAACGGCCCTATACGGACTATGCGTTCAACACGAAAACGGACGAGCCGAACGAGATTGTCCGTGTGGTTGACGGTCCGTTGGCCGGCCAGGAAGGCTATGTCTGCCGCTTCCACGGGAAAAAGGGGCTGGTATTCCGTGTCCTGGGCGTGATGCCGGGCAGCTGGCTGACCGTCACCTATCCCAATGTCTCCGACCTTCATGTCGTCCGCCTTCACAATGCCGAGGGCGACCGGCTTTCCGTCGGCACGGAAAAAGGACGCGCCGCCGACCTGCTTGTCGGCATCCTGCAAGGTTGTGGCTACGGCGAACGCACACAGTCCCTGTTTTATGAACTGATGGAGCGTCTTGCCGCCGACCTGTCCTTGCAAACTCTCCGCAAGCATCTTCAGGAGCGGGGAGAGAAAGAACTCAGCCGTCGTCTTGCCGGGCTGACCGCCCAAGAGGCCGGGCTCCTGATCAACCTTGCCCGTTACGAGCATGACACGCCCGGCTATGTGAAGGAAAACTGGCCGCGGTTCATCCTCCGCCCGTTCCTTACGCCCACATCCGGAACAGAATGGGAAGGAGACATAAACGAGACCGAATTGCTGCATAAGGATTTTACGGAAATCATCCGCAGGGTGGACATTGCCGAAGAGGT
>CASGED010000104.1 GCA_949300425.1 uncultured Bacteroides sp. | reverse complement strand
TCCTCGTTGTCGCAGAAGCCGCTGCCCAAACCGCCGAGGGCGTAGGCGGCGCGGACAATGACGGGATAGCCCAACTGGCGGGCGGCGCGGCGGGCATCCTCTGCGTTCTCCACGGCCTCGCTCTTGATGGTCTTCACGTCAATCTCGTTCAGTCGTTCCACGAACAGCTCGCGGTCTTCGGTGTCGATGATGGCCTGCACGGGGGTGCCGAGCACCTGCACGTTGTATTTCTCGAACACGCCCGCCTGGTAGAGGGCCACGCCGCAGTTCAACGCCGTCTGCCCGCCAAAGGCCAGCATGATGCCGTCCGGACGCTCCTTCGCGATGACTTTCTCCACGAAGTAGGGTGTCACGGGGAGGAAATAGATTTGGTCGGCCACGCCCTCCGAGGTCTGTACGGTGGCAATGTTGGGGTTGATGAGGACGGTCTGGATGCCTTCCTCCTTCAACGCCTTGAGGGCTTGCGAGCCGGAGTAGTCGAACTCGCCCGCCTCGCCTATCTTCAGTGCGCCCGAGCCGAGGAGCAGCACTTTCTTTATATCGGTTGGTTTCATATTGCTTATGGGATTATTCTTGTTTACATAATTCTTTACATCACTCCGGCGGCTTTCCCGTTTGTCCCCCACGACCGCCTCGTTTGTCCCCCACGAGGGTGTCGTTTGTCCCCGACGAGGCCCTCGTTTGTCCCCGACGAGCACCCCGTGGGGGACAGATTGATTATCAATAGGTTACAAACGCCTGTTCGGGCGGGGATTAAAGTAAAAGCCTTTTACACATCACAGCAGCTTCACGAACTCGTCGAAGAGGAACTCCGTGTCCGTGGGACCGCTGCAGGCTTCGGGATGGAACTGGGCGGAGAACCAAGGATTGCGCTTGTGGCGGATGCCCTCGTTCGAGCCGTCGTTCATATTGACGAACAGCGGTTCCCAGTCGGCGCCCAGCGTGTTGTTGTCCACCGCATAGCCGTGGTTCTGGCTGGTGATGAAGCAGCGGGTCGTACCCACCTGGCGCACGGGCTGGTTGTGGCTGCGATGTCCGTATTTCAACTTGTAGATTTTCGCGCCACCGGCCTTCGAGAGGAGTTGGTTGCCCATGCAGATGCCGAAGATGGGGAGCTTCTCATTGGCCATCGCCTTGCGGATATTCTGCACCGCCGCATCGCACGTGTCCGGGTCGCCGGGCCCGTTGGAGATGAAGAGGCCGTCGAAGTCCAGGCCGTTGAAGTCGTAATCCCAAGGCACGCGGATGACTTCCACGCCTCTGCGGATGAGGCAGCGGAGGATATTGGCTTTCACGCCGCAATCCACGAGGACGACCTTCTTTAATTGACAATTGACAATTGACAATTGACAATTAAGTTCCTCTTTGGGGGTGTCGATGGAAAATTTGCGGCTTTCGTTGCCGTTATAAACAATAATCTCCTTGCAGGACACACGGTCCACATAGTTGATGTCTCCGTAATTGTCAATTGTCAATTGTCCATTATCAATTGCATCGTCATCAAAGACGATGCGTCCCATCATCACGCCGTGCTCCCTGAGCGCCTTGGTCAGTGCGCGGGTGTCGATGCCCGTGATGCCCGGTATCTGCTCGCGCTTCAGCCAGTCGCCCAGGCTCTCTGCGGCATTCCAATGGCTGAAGTTCTCGCTGTAATCGCTGACGATGATGGCCTCGGCGTAGATGTGGTCGCCCTCCATGTAGCCGGGTATTCCGTCCGCGCCACGGGTGAAGGGGGGCACGCCGTAGTTGCCCACCAAGGGATAAGTCAATGTCATCAACTGCCCGGCATAGCTGGGGTCGGTCAGGCTTTCGGGGTATCCCGTCATGGCCGTGTTGAAGACCACCTCGCCCGCCACGGGCTTCTCATAACCAAACGACTGCCCCCGAAAGCGGGTGCCGTCGTCGAGGATAAGGGTTACGTTTCTCATTCTTTATCGGGTTCGTTATTATTGTTGTTCTTCTTATCTGATTTCACTTTATATTGATAGTAGGCATAACCTGCCGCAGCGCCCAAGATCATTCCCAAGCCTATGTTGTGCCACGCAGCCCCCAAGGCTATGCCAAACATTAGGCCGAAGTAGACGTAAATGGCAGGTCCTTTCTTCTTTTGCTCTTCTGTCTGTTTCTCTTCTTGTCCTTCTTCCATATACTTAGCCGTTATCTTGTTCGCTATTTTTGTCCTTATTCATTCTTTTCTTCAAGGCAGGCACCACCAGCCCGATGCATACGCCGATGGGCAGCCACAGGCCGAGGTTCTCAAAGATGATGCCGAATGCCACACCGAGGGCTATGCCCGCACCAAACCATTCATCGGCGAAGGCGGATTTCTTCTTGGGTTCGTTATTCATATACTCAATTAACCCCTCGAATTCGAGGGGTTTTATATTAAAATTAGAATTGATATACCTGTTCAATATAATCTATGAACGCCTTGTTCAGCATCTTCACCCCGCCCGGCGTGGGATAGTCGCCGCTGAAGTACCAGTCGCCCGGATGGTTGGGACAAGCCTGGTGCAAGCCTTCGAGGGGCTGGTAGACTATCTGCACCTCGGCGCGTGTCCCCTTGGGCGTGAGGAGTTCGGCCATCTTGGCGGAGATTTCCTCGTCGGTGAAGGGGGCGTAGATGTCCTTCACGTAGTTCACCATCTGCTCCTTGGGCAGGTCGGCCTGCTCCTTGCTCTTGCGGTAGGCGGAGGCGATGATGTTGCGCATCTCCCGCTCCCTCAGCAACTCGATGGCGGCCTTGAAGGCGATGAACTCGCTCATGCGGGACATGTCGATGCCGTAGTAGTCGGGATAACGCACTTGAGGCGAACTGGAGACAATGACTATCTTCTTCGGCCCCAAGCGGTCCAGGATGCCGATGATGCTCTGCCTGAGCGTGGTGCCGCGCACGATGCTGTCGTCGATGATGACCAGATTGTCCTGCCCCGGCACGAGGCTTCCGTAGGTGATGTCGTAGACGTGGGCGGCGAGGTCGTTGCGCGTGTTGCCCTCGGCGATGAAGGTGCGCAGCTTGATGTCCTTGATGGCCACCTTCTCGCTCCGGATGCGGCGGGAGAGGATTTGCTCCAGTTCCTCCTGCGTAGGCTTGTGGCCTAACTCCGCAATCTGCTTCGCCTTCAGGTCGTTAAGGTATTCGTTCAGCCCCTGCATCATGCCGCAATAGGCCACTTCGGCGGTGTTGGGGATGAAGGAGAAAACGGTGTGGTCGATGTCGTTGTCGATGGCACGGAGGATGCTGGGCACCAGTTCCTTGCCAAGCTGCTTGCGCTCCCGGTAGATGTCCGCGTCGCTGCCCCGGCTGAAGTAGATGCGCTCGAAGGAACAGGGCTTTATCGGGGTGCGGGGCTTGTTTATTTGGATGGTGCGCATCTTGCCCGCCTTGGTGAAGATAACCGTCTGCCCGGGCTGCATCTCCTTGATGGACTCCATGGGGACGTTGAACACGGTCTGGATGACGGGGCGTTCGCTGGCCAGGACGGCCACTTCCTCGTCCTGATACCAGAAGGCGGTGCGGATGCCCCACGGGTCGCGGATGGCGAAGGACTCCCCGCTGCCGGTCAGGCCGCAGATGACGTAGCCCCCGTCCCACTCCTTGCTGGATGTGCGCAGGACGTTGGCCAGCTCTATGTGATCCTCTATATAATGGGTGATATCCATGCCGGTCAGCCCGTTAGCCTCGGCAATGCCATAGAGGCGTTCCACCTCTCTGTCCAAGCGGTGGCCCACTTGCTCCAGCATGATGTAGGTGTCGGCATACTTGCGCGGATGCTGCCCCATGGCGGTTATCTTGGCGAATATCTCGTCCACGTTGGTCAGGTTGAAGTTGCCGCAGAGGGCCAGGTTCTTCACCCGCCAGTTGTTGCGGCGTAGGAAAGGATGCACGTAGGTGAGGCCGGACTTGCCCGTGGTGCTGTATCGCAGGTGCCCCATGTAGACCTCGCCCGCAAAGGGGAGGCACTTCTTGGCATACTCCGCGTCGTGGAGTTGCTCCGGTGTCAGGTCGCGGAAGTGGGTATGCACGGTGTCGAATATCTCGGTGATGGCTCCCGAGCCCAAGGCCCGTTCGCGGAACATGTATTCCTCGCCGGGATTGGCCTCCAGCTTGACGCAAGCCAGACCCGCGCCTTCCTGCCCCCGGTTGTGCTGCTTCTCCATGAGGAGGTAGAGCTTGTTCAGGCCATACATCCAGGTGCCGTACTTCTTTTCGTAGTACTCCAAGGGTTTCAAGAGGCGTATCATGGCGACGCCGCATTCGTGTTTCAGTTGTTCCATAAATAATGCGCTAATTATTTTGTCGGCGCAAAGATACGCATTCTTCCGAACATAAAGTCAACTTTTTCCGCACTTATTTGCCAAAAGCATAGCAAAAAGTTGAAAATGCGTACCTTTGGTATGTCTTTCCCTTTATCCGCTCAACCTTTCGCCTCTTGATACATGAAGCGTTTGATGCTCTTTTTGGCCGTCTTTTCAAACTCCTCGTAGTGTATCTTCACTTTGGTGATCTGGCTATAGGCGGGCAGATGTTGGTTTAGTTCCTGGCGGTTTTGCTCCATGGCCTCTTCGATGTCGGAGAATTCCATGCCGTTGGCGTAGGCCTCGTCGAAGTCGGGGTAGATGAGGGCCACGAGCTTGTCGCGCTGGAGCACTACGAGTGATTCGCTCACGTAGGGCATGTTGTTCAGCTTGCTTTCTATCTCTTCCGGATAGATGTTCTGCCCGCTGGAGGTGAGGAGCATGTTTTTGCTCCGTCCGCGCACGGTGACGTACCCGTTTCCGTCCATCGTGCCCAGGTCGCCCGTGTGGAGCCATCCGCGCGCGTCGATGATTTGCGCCGTGGCTTCGGGGTTCTTATAGTAGCCCAGCATCAGGTTCTCGCCCCGGCAGATGATTTCTCCCGGGCGGTTTTGCGGGTCTCCGCTATCGATGCGCACTTCCATGCGCGATGCCGCCTTGCCGCACGAGGCCAGCTTCAGGTCTTGCCATCGGCTGGAGCAGATGATGGGTCCGCACTCCGTCATGCCGTAGGCGATGGTGTAGGGGAAGCCTATCTGTTTGAGGAAGCGTTCCACGTCGGCGTTGAAGGGCGCTCCTCCGATGATGATGTCGTTGAACTCGCCCCCGAATATCTGCATGGCCGCGTCGCGTGCGGCCGCCTTGATGCGGTCGTTTATGATAGGCACGCGCAAGAGCAGTTTCCCGATGGTATTGTCCAGGCGGGGCAGGATGTCTTTCTTGATAATCTTCTCCACGATGAGGGGCACGCACGAGATGATGCGCGGCTTGATGTCGGCGAAGGACTGGGCGATAATCTTGGGCGAAGGCATGCGGGTGAGGAAGAACAGGTGCGCTCCCGCGCAGATGCCGTAGAGGAAATCGTACGTCATGCCGAACACGTGCCCTAAGGGGAGCATCGACACGATGCGGTCCGCGGGACGTATGGGGCGCATCTCGAAGCAATAGTCCACGTTGGAGAGGATGCTCCGGTAGGGCAGCATCACGCCTTTGCTATAGCCCGTGGTGCCCGACGTGTAGTTGATGATGCACAGCTCCTCGGGCGATGCCTCCCGGCGGTAATGCACGTGCTCGGGCCGGAAATTCTTCGGGTAACGCTGGCCGTAGAGCACGTTGCGGTGCTCGAAGGCGTCCATCAGGCGTTCGTCCCGGCACACCACGGGGGTGAAGTCCGTCAGCAGGACAATCCCCATCAGGCGGGGCATGCGGTCCTCGTTGAGATACTCCCATGCCTGGTCGCCCACGAAGAGCAGGCGGGCTTCGGAGTGGTTGACGATGTTATGGATGTTGTCCGCCTTGAACTCGTGCAGGATGGGCACGATGACGGCCCCGTAGGTGATGGCTCCCAGGAAGGTGACGGCCCAATGGGCGCTGTTGCGTCCGCACAGGGCAATCTTGTCTCCAGGCTTGATTCCGGCGTGCTCCAGCACGAGGTGGAATTTCTCTATCTTGCGGGCTACGTCTTTGTATTGCAGGGTGGCGCCCTTATAATCGGTCAGGGCGTTCAGGTCCCAGTTGCGTACGATGCTTTGCTCGATGTAGCCTATGAAAGTATGGTCTCGTTTCATGCGATGTCTGTAGTGCACGTTAGTGATAAAACTGCGCAAAGATAGGGCATAGCGTAAACTCTTGCAAGCCTTTCCCCGTTTTTTGAACGTTTTAATCGAAGTAATCGTATCTTTCGGCAAAGAAATTTTCTATGTCCGATACCAAATGCGGATTCTCATCCCACGCCTTGTTATTGATAAGCATGTAAGTGCTTTTGTCCGTATTCTCTTTGTGAGTGAAGCGCGTGTTGTCAAAATATGTGGCGACAATGTGTGAGTAAAAGCGGAATCTGCGTGTATATCTTATATCCTCATTTATGCCATTTGCGCCAATGAAGCCAAAAGACGCTTTCGAATCTTTATCATACACTTGAAGCATCACGTTGATACATGTGTTGATGATACGTCTTGGTTCAAAAGTATTGGTCATCAACCGATATTTGTCAGGAGAAAGACGAAAATTCTTAGGATAGAATTTTACTCCGTAAATATGGCAAGTGTAATATTCTACTCTTACGATATACCATAAATGCGATTTTGTTGACTTGAAATGATACAAATCAATGTATTCTATTCCTTCATTGTCACCCTGCTCCCGCTGTACGAAAGTGAAAGGATAAGCGTCTTGAAGCATTACAACAAGTAAGGATATACAGGAATTCTACGTTTATCAAGCTCCTTTTTGGGTATGGTTTTCAGGATAAACGGAGCTTTTTCCTCCTTGTCCCTGGCTGGTTTATCTGTATTTTTCTTTATGTTTCCCATTTTTGAAATATGATTATTTATCAAATCTGTTTCTTTATGCAAAGGTAAGGCTTTATGCGTTCTCTTGCAAGCCTTTCCCCGTTTTTTGTTAAGAATATCTCCTTCGTCAGGCTTCTTCGTCCTTGGGGAGGGGGGAGGGGGGTACGGCGTTTTTCTCCGAGATGATAAGGAGCTTGTCCCCGGCCTGCAGGCGGAGCGAGCCGTTGGGGATGAGGAATTCCTCGCCGCGTTTCACGATCATCACCAGCGTACCCTTGGGCAGGCGCATGTCCTTCAGCGTGGGCGAGCGCAGGGCCATGTCTCCGGTGACGGTTATCTCGTGCAGGTCGGAGCCGATGTCCTCGGGTATCTCCACCCCGAAGTCGTTGCCCGTCTTGGGCAGGGGGGCGGAGAGTTTCAGCGCATGGGCCATGCGTGAGATGGTGGTGCCCTGCACTATCAGCGAGATGATGGTGATGAAGAACACGATGTTGAAGATGCTCTGCGCCCCCTCTACGCCCGCCACCACGGGATAGATGGCGAAGAGGATGGGGGCGGCCCCGCGCAAACCTACCCATGAAACAAACAGGAGCGAACGTCGGTTGATGCTTTTCTTGAAGGGAAGAAGGCTGAGCCAGACGCTCAGCGGACGGCCCACCAGCACCATGAACGCCCCGATGAGCGAGGCCACGGCGGCCACCTGCAGCATCTCGTGCGGATTGACCAGCAGGCCCAGGCAGAGGAACATCACGACTTGGAAAAGCCACGTCAGCCCGTCCATAAAGGTCGTTGTCTCGCGCCGGAAGGCCATCCGGTGGTTGCCCACCATCATGCCCGCCAGGTAGACCGCCAGGTACCCGTTCCCCCGCAGGAGGCTCGTCATGGCGAAGGTGAAGAACAGCACGGCCAGCAGCAGGATGGGGTACATGGCCTGGTTGTCGATGTTCAACTTGTTCATGGCCAGCGTGGCCAAACGACCCATCAGGTAACCGGCCGCCCCGCCCACGATGAACTGCACGCAGAAGGACACCCCTATCTCGCCCCAGCCCATGCCCCCCGCCTGGGCGAACTGGATGAGCACGATGGTCAGCATGTAGGCCATGGGGTCGTTGCTTCCGCTCTCCAGCTCCAGCATCGGGCGCAGGTTGTGCTTCAGGTTAATCTTCTGCGAGCGCAGGATGGAGAACACCGACGCCGAGTCCGTGGAGGACATCGTGGCCGCCAGCAACAACGAGGGGATGAGCGAGAAGTGGATGTTGGTCCACGACATGCCCGAGAGCCACCAGATGAACAGCCCCGTGAACAGGGTGGTGAACAGCACGCCCAGCGTGGAGAGCATGATGCCCGGACGGAGCACGGGGCGGATGTCGGCGAAGCGCGTGTCCATGCCGCCCGTGAAGAGGATGACACTCAGCGCCACCGTGCCCAGGAACTGGGCGAACTTCATGTCGTGGAACTGGATGCCCAGCCCGTCGCTCCCGAAAAGCATGCCCACGAGCAGGAACAACAAAAGGGTGGGCACCCCGAAGCGGTAGCCCGTCTTGCCCGCCACGACGCTCACGAAAAGCAGGACGGAGCCTATCAATAATACATGTTCAACGGCCAGATTCATATATACATAAATATTTAATGCGGTTAACCGTCCGTCCGGACGTTTTTCTCAAATTCAGGGCAAAAGTAATAATTAATTTGGGACGGGCGAGCGTCTTTTCCACGGAAATTCGTATTTTTGCAGCCCGATTGAGTGTTAAATGGGAATTTATTTTTTGAACACAGAGACACGGAGGCACAGAGAAAAAAGGTTTTCTGTGTGTCCCTGTCACCCCGAGCGTAGTCGAGGGGTCTCACATAATACTCTCTCATACACTACGTGAGATGTCTCGACT
>CASGED010000103.1 GCA_949300425.1 uncultured Bacteroides sp. | reverse complement strand
TGTGTTTAATGGCACACAGATGACACTGATGAGACAGATTTACACAGATTTTAAAGGGCTTCGCCTACAGGTTTAAAGAATAAATCTGTGGTCATCTTGTGAAATCTGTGTCATCTGTGTGCCATCTAAATTCCCATTTACAACCTCAATCAAATATGAATAGACTATCCATTTTATTATGCTCACTCATAGTATGTGCAACTACATACGGCAAAGTTCAGTTGCCAAGAATACTGAGCGGCAATATGGTGTTGCAACAAAACACGTCGGTCAGGCTATGGGGCGAAGCGAAGCCTGATGCCCGTGTCACTGTCCGCGTCTCGTGGGACAAGAAAAAACATGTGACGAAAGCGGACAGTAAAGGTCACTGGACGGTACAAATACAGACACCGAAGGCTGACTATACATCCCGGCATATCGAAGTGTCCGACGAAGATGGTACGGTACGCGCCGACAACATCTTGATAGGCGAAGTATGGCTATGTTCCGGACAGTCCAACATGGAAATGCCTTTGGAAGGTTTCCTCGACTCGCCTACCGAAGAAGGCAACGAAGCCATCGCCGAGGCCGGCCTAAAGCCAGGTATACGTGTGCTCACCGTCAAACGAACCGGCGCACATGTGCCCGTGGACACCTGCGCCTACGGATGGAAAGTATGCAACGCGGAGAACGCGCCGGAGTTCAGTGCCGTAGGTTATTTCTTCGCCGAACAGCTCAACCGGATACTGAATGTACCCGTAGGCGTCATCTGCACCAGTTGGGGCGGATCACGTATCGAGGGATGGCTGCCGCGGGAAATCGTACAGAACTATAAAGACATCGACCTCTCGCGCGCCGAACTGAAGAACAAGCGCGGTTGGCACGCCGGTGTACCCACCATCATGTACAACGGCATGCTGTATCCTTTCAAGAATTACACGATTAAAGGTTTCCTGTGGTATCAAGGCGAGGCCAACATCTACCAGCACGCCGACTATGCCGAACGGATGAAAACTCTGGTAAAGCGTTGGCGCGAAGACTGGGGCTTGGGCGAACTGCCATTTTATATGGCGGAAATTGCCCCCTATGACTATCGGGGAGACCATGAAGACGGAGCTTACCTGCGCGAAGCACAATACAAGGCCGTAAGCGAACTAAAGAATTGCGGCATTGTCTGTACCAACGACTTGGTGTATCCGCAGGAACGACGACAAATTCATCCCCGCCAGAAACGGAAAGTTGGTGACCGCTTCGCTTATTTGGCGTTACATAACGACTATGGATACAAAAATATAGAATGCGTGTCGCCCACCTACAAAAGTATGGAAGTGAAGGACACCGCCATCGTGGTACATTTCAACAACGTGAAAGGCTTCTCCACACAAGCCTATTATGAGGGATTTGAAATCTGCGGTGAGGACCATGTATTCCATCCCGCCCAGGCTAAAACCGATTACCGCACGATGACGGTCAGGGTGTGGTCTGACCGAGTGAAACATCCCGTAGCCGTGCGCTATTGCTTCCGTGACTTCCAGATAGGCACACTGAAGACAAACCGCCTGCTACCTTTCGCACCCTTCCGGACGGACGACTTTAAATAAGTATGGATAATTGTTCTAATTAAATAAATATTTTATGGCAAAAAAACTGGTTATCTTATTATTAGTTGTATGCGCGACAGCGGGATTCCACCTATGCTATGCGCAAGAGAAAGTGACGCAGCGCGAAGTGCTCTCCTTAGACAAAGGTTGGCGTTTCCATAAAGGCGACATTCCTTTCCCTGTAGTGAAAGGGCACAACAACACCTACCGCAATGCGAAGGCGGGACGGGCCGGAGGTGCTGCTGCCACCAATTACGATGACGCTTCCTGGCGCATGGTAAACCTGCCTCACGACTGGGCCATTGAAGGGCGCATAGACTCCACGGCTAACCTCTCGCAAGGCTACTACCACCGTGGCTTCGGCTGGTATCGCCGTAAGTTCCGTCTGGAGCCCGAAGACAAAGGCAAGCACATTGAACTGCAATTCGATGGTATCTCTACCCATGCCACTATTTGGGTCAACGGTACAGTGCTCCACCGCAATTGGTGCGGCTATACCTCCATGTATATCGACATCACTCCCTACGCCACCTATGGAGACAACCTCAACACCATAGCTGTCCGCGTGGATGCAGAAGCGCAGGAAGGCTGGTGGTACGAAGGTGCGGGCATTTACCGTCACACTTGGCTGGTGAAACGCTCGCCTCTGCACATCGTGACCGATGGCGTATTTGCCCATCCCGTCAAACGAAGCGGAAACGATTGGGAGATTCCGGCGGAAGTGACGCTCTACAATTCCGGCAAGCTGTCAGCCGACGGTGAAGTGGAAATGTCGCTCTTTGCACCGGACGGTTCACTGCTTACTTCCCAAACCACACGTTTACAAGTTGGCTCTTTACAAGAAGAAGTGGCACAGGTAAGTTTGGCAGTAACTGACCCGCAACTCTGGTCGCCCGAACATCCCACACTTTATCGGGTGAAGACCGTCGTACGACAGAACAACACCGTCATGGACGAAGTGGAGACCCGTTGCGGCTTCCGCACCACCCGCTTTGACAAGGATACGGGCTTCTGGCTCAACGGCGAGAACATCAAGCTGAGAGGTGTCTGCATCCATCAGGACCATGCCGGCGTAGGCGTGGCTGTGCCCGATGCCTTGTTGGAATTCCGCTTGCGCAAACTGAAGGAGATGGGCGTCAACGCCATACGTGCCGTCCACAACCCCATGGCAAAGGAATTTATGGCACTCTGTGACAGTATGGGCTTTATGGTAATGGACGAAAACCGTCTGTTCAACACTTCGCCTGAATATGTCCGCCAACTACAATGGTTAGTAGGTCGCGACCGCAACTGCCCCAGCGTCATCTTGTGGTCCGTATTCAACGAGGAACCTATGCAAGGTACCGAAAACGGATATGAGATGGTGCGCCGCATGTCCCATGTGGTCAAGCAGCTGGACACCACCCGTCCGGTTACGGCGGCTATGAACGGCGGCTTTATGGCAGAACGCAACGTGTCGCATGCGGTGGATGTTGGCGGCATCAACTATCAGATAGGCCAATACGACCCCGTGCACAGGCTGCGTCCCGATTTTCCGCTCACCAGCTCCGAGGACGGTTCGGCACTGATGGTCAGAGGTGAATATCATACTGACCGCTCCAAGCACATCCTTGGCTCGTATGACACGGAATGGGTCAGTTGGGGAGCCAGCCATCGCCGCGCCTGGCGTGAAGTGGCCGAACGTCCTTGGATGGCGGGCTGTTTCTATTGGACCGGCTTCGATTATCATGGCGAGCCTACCCCCTTCGAGTGGCCTTCCGCCAGTTCTTTTTTCGGCATCATGGATCTTTGCGGTTTTCCCAAGAGTGCTTACTGGCTACATCAGGCACAATGGCGGGACGACATCCCCGTACTGCAACTCATCCCTCATTGGAATTGGCCGGCCGACTCCATCGGACGTCCCATCAAGGTCATGGCGTTCAGTAACGCTGACAAAGTGCGGCTGAAGCTCAACGGAAAGACTATCTCCGAACAGGAAGTCGACCCTTATGAAATGAATACTTGGTACGTGCCCTACAAGCCCGGCAAACTGGAAGCCATCGGCTATAAAGACGGGAAAGTGGTTTCACGCGCCAAGGTAGAAACGACCAAGGAGCCTGTACGCCTCCAGCTTACCCCTTATCGGACGAGCCTGAAAGGAGACGGTCGTGACGCCATGCCCATCACCGTGGAAGCCTTGGACAAGAAAGGACGGCACGTGCCTACGGTCAACTTCATGGTGACGTTCGAAATCAATGGCCCGGCACACATCATCGGTTTGGGCAATGGCAATCCGAACTGCCATGAAGCCGAGAAAGGCTACAAGCGAAGTTTATTCAACGGCCTGGCGCAAGTCATCATCCAAACCACGGAAGAAGCCGGAGAGGTAACGTTTACCGCCCGTGCTGAAGGTTTGGAACCCGCCACGCTGACTATTCCCGTACAGGAAGTCCCGATACTTCCCTTTGTGGCCATAGAGAATCCGCCCATGCTACTGGATGCCTGGAGCATGTCTCCCTTCTACTTTGAGAAGCCCGATGCCACCTGTCCTCTTGCGGACAACGACATGAACACCTGGCAATCGGTTTCGGTATCCGACCGAAAAGGATGGCTCTTGCCTGCCGATGCGCAATACGTCATCTACCGCAACGTGTTCACTCCTCATAAGGAATACCAAGAGGAAGGCGGAACGTTGCTCTTTAAGAGCGTAGCCGGCAAAGCAGAATTTTGGTTGAATGGGAAACTGATAGGAAAGAAGGAAGATGTGAATGAACGCGATTTCAAGCTCCAATTCCCCGTCACAAAAGGCGAGTGTGACCTGCGCGTACTGCTCCATAGCTCTCCTAAAACCCATGTCGGCCTGAAAGGATTGGTCATGTTGCAAACTCGGTAAGGGCATCCTTGTAGGGCACACAGATGACACAGATTAAACAAGATAGCCACAGATTTATTCTTTAAAACTATTGGCGAAGCCTTTTAAATCTGTGACTATATATTAATGTAATAATCAAAAGATGTTTTGAGCGAAGCTAAAATCTGTCTCATCTGTGTCATCTGTGTGCTACTAAACACAAGGATAAATCACCGCTTTTGTCTATTTGAGCAACAAAAATAATAAAAGGAGCAAAACGTAAAGAAGGCGTATTATCAAAGGAATGCTTATCTTTGTGGCAATTTATTTCTAACTTTCAACAAACAAAACGTTACCATGAAGAGATTCCTCATCATTTTGAGCTGCCTGATAGGAATGGCAGCCGTCTTTGCGAATCCCGCGTCAGCCCAAAACGGCGCGGACGAGTTTGAATCCCTGATGCAGAAAATCAGACAGGATTTTGTGTCCAATCCCGACATCGACAAAGAACTGACTTTGTATAACGAACAGGACGGTTCGTTTACCGATGTCGATTATGCCAGCATCCAGCGTACCAACTGGCCGCCGCTGGTCCACATCGACCGCATCAGTGACTTTGTGTTCGCTTACACCAACCCTAAAAACAAACATTATCAGGAAGAAGCCTTGTACGGCAAGATAGAAAAAGGGCTGGAGTACTGGCACGAACGCAATCCCTGGTGCCACAACTGGTGGTACAACCAGATAGCCGAACCGCAGAAGTTAGGCGTACTGCTGATACAGATGCGCACGGGCGTCAAGCAACTGCCCGCCGAACTGGAACAGAAACTTTTGCAACGGGTGCGTGAAGACGGCGGCGACCCGGCCAAATGGACAGGAGCCAACCGCACGGACATCGCCCTGCATTGGATATACCGCTCGTGCCTGCAACGCAATGAGAAAGACTTGGCCTACGCCTTGGAGAATGTATATAACCCCGTCGTGTACACTACCGGCGAAGGTTTCCAACATGATAACAGCAACTTTCAGCACGGACAGCAATTATATATAGGTGGTTACGGAGACGAGATCCTGAAAGGCGTCACCCAAGTGGCCATGTACACGCACGGCACCCGCTTCGCCATCCCGCAGGACAAACTGGCGCTGCTCAGCAAGTTCATGCGCGAAACCTACTACCCCACCATACGCGGCAAGTTCATGCTGTTCGATGTAATGGGGCGTAGTGTCAGCCGTCCGAACGTGCCCGACAAGTCGGGTACGGCCTTGTTTGCCCGCCGCATGACGGTATTGGACCCCGCGCATGCCGATGAGTTCAAAGCCATCATCGCCCGCTTGGAAGAACGGCAACCCGCCGAGTATGCGCTGAAACCCCTGCATACGCATTATTTCCGAGGCGATTACACCCTGCACGTGCGTCCCGGATACACGTTCGATGTCCGCATGGTGTCCAACCGCACGGTCCGCCTGGAATATGGCAATGAAGAGAACCTGAAGACCTATTTCATATCCGATGGTTGTACGAACATCGTCCGCCGTGGCAACGAATACGACGGCATCTTCCCCACCTGGAACTGGACGCGCATCCCCGGCGTGATAGCCCCGCAACTAAAAGAAATCCCGATGGCTGCCAGCGACTGGCAGTGCATGGGTACCTCGACTTTTGCCGGAGGCGTGTCCGACAGTCTGTATGGCGTGACGACTTACGCTTACCTGGACACCTACAAAGACATGAACGTCGGAGGACACAAAGCCTGGTTCTTCTTCGATGACGAAGTGGTATGCCTCGGCTCGGACATCCAATGCGCCACACCGGAAGAAGTGTACACCACGGTCAACCAATGCATCGCCTCGCCGGAAGGTGGCCTCATCCTGACAAAAGGAAAAGAACAAGCCGTACCTTCGAAAGAGGCCACTTATAAAGAGGTAGACGGAGTGCTGCACGACGGTGTAGGTTACCTGTTCCCGCAAGGCGGACAGATAGTGACCGGCATACAACGCCAAAGCGGAGACTGGAACGACATCAACAAAAGCCACAAAGGCCGGGTAGAGAAAGACGTTTTCACCCTCTGCCTGAACCACGGCAAGCAGCCCAAAGGCGACAAGTACGCTTACATCGTAGTGCCCGGCAAACAAACCGCGGCCGAACTGGACACTTACCGCAAAGAAGCCGCAGTGGAAATCGTGGAAAATACGGCCGACTTGCAAGCGGTACACCACAAGAAGTTAGGCATTTGGCAAATGGTATTCTACCGTCCGGGCACTTTCAAGCATAAAGGACTTACCGTCCGTGTAGACAGACCTTGCGCCTTGATGCTGAAAGAAGGAAAAGCTACCCCCGTATTGCACGTGGCCGACCCCGGACAAACCATGCAGCCCATCCGCATAGAGGTCACTCTTCCCGGCAAGAAGATGCAGCAAGTGGATTTCCGCCCGTCAGACAACGCCATCTATGCAGGCGCCACGCAGGCTTTCCGGCTGTAAAATGAAATTTATCGGGGGGAACCACAGATAACACAGATAGTACGGATTTACACGGATTTTAAGGTATCTGTCATGTCAAGCTTGTCGAGACATCTCACGTAGTGCATGAGGAGGTCTTACATGAGACCCTTCGACTACGCTCAGGGTGACAGATACATCTGTGATCATCTCGTTTAATCCGTGTTCATCAGTGGTTTAAATTCCCATTTACCTAATTAATATAACAACCATGAACATTGCTTTAAAATCATTGCTGGCCCTGACCGCCGGCACGGCGGCGGAAAGCCTGTTCCCACTGATGGCGCAGGACAAGCCGCACATCATCCTCATCATGTCCGACCAACACCGGGGTGACGCCCTCAACTGCATGGGCAACGCTTCCGTCATCACCCCCCACATGGATGCCTTGGCGGCTGAGGGGACCCTGTTTACCAACGGATATTCCTCTACCCCCAGCAGTACGCCCGCCCGTTCGGGACTCCTGACGGGACTGTCTCCATGGCATCACGGCATGTTGGGCTACGGACGGGTAGGCAGCCATTACCGCTACGAGATGCCCCGCATGTTGGGTGAGCTGGGCTACTACACCTTCGGCATCGGCAAGATGCATTGGTTCCCCCAAAAGTCGCTGCACGGATTCCACGGGACGTTAGTGGACGAAAGCGGACGTGTAGAAAGCGAGGACTTCATCAGCGACTACCGTCTGTGGTTCCAGACGCAAGCCCCCGGTGTCAACCCTGACTCCACCCACATCGGCTGGAACGACCACGGAGCGGCTTCCTACGTGTTGCCCGAACGCCTGCATCCTACCGCCTGGACAGGCGAGACGGCTTGCGAAATGATACACAACTATAAGAAAGGTACCGGGCAACCGCTCTTCCTGAAAGTGTCGTTCGCCCGTCCGCACAGCCCGTACGACCCGCCCCAAAGATTGGCCGACCTGTACAAAGACAGGGAAGTGCCCGCCCCCTATGTGGGCGAATGGTGCAAGTACAAGGACTACGCTACGCCGCAGGACGTGGAGAAAGCCCCCCGGGACGCTGCCTTCGGAAACTTTGGCGAAGCGTATGCGGAGAACTCCCGCCGCTATTACTATGCCAACGTCACGTTCGTCGACGAGGAAATCGGCAAAATCATCCAAGCGCTGAAAGACGAAGGCATGTACGACAACGCCCTGATATGCTACATCTCCGACCACGGGGACATGTTGGGCGACCATTACCATTGGCGCAAGACCTACCCCTATGAAGGCTCTACACACGTGCCTTACATCGTGAAATGGCCGGCAAGCTATGGTTTCGGAAAAGGCCAACGGATAGACGCCCCGGTAGAACTGCGCGACCTCTTGCCTACCTTCCTCGAAATGGCCGGAGGAACCGTCCCGCAAGACATGGACGGCCAGTCCCTGCTCACCCTGATGAAGGGCAAGCGGGACGCATGGAGGCAGTACATCGACTTGGAACACGCCACCTGCTACAGCCCGGACAACTATTGGTGCGCCCTGACCGACGGAAAAATCAAATACATCTGGCGTTTCCACACCGGCGAGGAAGAACTTTTCGACTTGGAGAAAGACCCGCATGAACTGAAGAACGTAGTAAACGAGGAAACCTATCAACCACGTTTGCTGAAACTGCGCGCCGCCATGGTGAAACACCTCTCCGAGCGTGGCGAAGAGTTTGTGAAAGACGGCAAGTTACAAGTGCTGAAGCGTACCGTCCTATACAGTCCGTTGTTCCCGGACGAAAATCCGGTAGACACAGGAATCTGAGCTCACGCCCGTCTTTACGGACGCAAAGAGGAACTTTAGCTCCATAAAGAGGGACTTTACGCACACTACATACATTTCGCCCGGTGGAAGTTTCACGCTTTCACCGGGCTTTTATGTCGTTGACATTCAAGCATATCTTGTGAAACATACATATCTTTCACATACTCTCCATGTTTCACTCCTATGTACAAAATCGTACATCTATATGCACAAATCGTACAGAGCCGGTTTCTAAGAGAACATTCCACATCCTTCACAAGACGGAGATGTGAAACATCCGTGAAGGATGTATCTTTCACAGCATTTATCTCATATTCAACAGGTTATAGCACCGTGAAGGCGTGAAACTTGCAACGGGAAGATAGGTGTAGAGGGTGAAACATACACTCTTGCCGGTTCAACGCACGACATGTTTCCAAGCGGTCAAATTAGGTTTAATCAGAAGGTCGCTCCCATTTAAAGGGACGGAGCGGGAGATTAAATGATATGGGGCGGGACGTTAAATGATAATTTAGCGTTGTGTTTTATGGCACACAGATGACACAGATTAGACAGATTTACACAGATTTTTATGATGTTATCTGTCATGTCGAGCTTGTCGAGACATCTCACGTAACGCATGAGGAGGTCTTACATGAG
>CASGED010000102.1 GCA_949300425.1 uncultured Bacteroides sp. | reverse complement strand
TAATAATAAAGAAGAAATGAAAGCATTTGTATTTCCGGGCCAAGGCGCCCAATTCGTAGGAATGGGCAAGGACCTGTATGACAACTCGCCCCTGGCCAAAGAATTGTTTGAGAAAGCCAATGATATTTTGGGATATCGCATTACTGATATCATGTTCAACGGCACGGACGAAGACCTGCGCCAGACCAAGGTGACGCAGCCCGCCGTCTTCCTCCACTCCGTCATCTCAGCCCTCTGCATGGGTGAGGACTTCAAGCCCGAAATGACCGCCGGTCACTCGCTGGGCGAGTTCTCCGCCCTGGTAGCCGCCGGCGCACTGACGTTCGAAGATGGATTGAAACTGGTATATGCCCGCGCCATGGCCATGCAGAAGGCTTGCGAAGCACATCCCTCCACGATGGCAGCCATCATCGCCCTGCCCGACGAGAAGGTAGAAGAAATCTGCAAGCAAGTAAGCGATGAAGGCGAAGTCTGCGTAGCCGCCAACTTCAACTGCCCGGGTCAGATTGTTATTTCCGGCTCCATCGAAGGCATCAACAAGGCTTGCGAGCTGATGAAAGCCGCTGGCGCCAAGCGTGCCCTGCCCTTGAAGGTGGGTGGCGCATTCCACTCTCCGCTGATGGAGCCTGCCCGTGCCGAACTGGCCGCCGCCATCGAAGCGACTGAAATCCACACGCCGAAGTGCCCCGTTTATCAGAACGTGGATGCCCTGCCCCACACCGACCCGGCTGAAATCAAGAAGAACCTCGTGGCACAGCTCACGGCTTCCGTACGCTGGACACAAACAGTGAAGAACATGATTGCCGATGGTGCTACGGACTTCACAGAGTGTGGACCGGGTGCCGTACTGCAAGGTCTCATCAAGAAGATAGACGCTACGGTTCCGGCTCACGGCATTGCTTGAATAACCATCTAAGTCTGATTATAAAAACCGGGTAGAAGACCAAAGTTCTCCTACTCGGTTTTTTTGTACTTTGCACGGAATGAAAATGTGCATTAAACGAGGATGTGGAAGGGACTAAATGATTATTTACCTACCCCATTTTATCCCAGACGAATAACATGCTTTTGGTAACCTGATTACCACGCCTTGGTAATGAGATTACCAAAGGGTGGTAATGACATTACCAAGGCGTGGGACTGAGATTACCAAAAGGCGGTAATCTTATTGGGAATGGCTAATCTGGCCTCATGAAAAAAATAAAGAGTTTTATTATCGGCTTTTGAAAACATTCCGCCCATAAAGATAAAGCAATCCGGCTATCACCAATCCCGCTATCGCCAAGGAGGCATACAGTATCCGGCGTAGCGAATGTATCTCCTGTCTTAGCAGATTCTGCCGGCTTTTACTCTCGGCCAAAGCTTCATCCTTCGCCTCAATGCGTTTGTTGAATACAGAGTCTTGATGGCTTAGCTTGACGGCATAGAGGCTATCGGCCGTCTTCATCGCCCGGTCATAGGTCTTCATGGCATGCAGATAGTCGCGCATGCCCGAATAGTTGCGTGCCATTCCCAAGTAGATTTTGTCCAATGTCAGGTTTCCTCCTCCCCCATGCCGGAGCAATGTTTTGTACACCTCCAGGCTCTTCCTGTTATTACGGTATTTGGTATAGATGATGGCCTGTTGCTCAAGTGCCATGGCCGCCTCGCGTGTGTAAGAAGGCAGGACGCTGAGGGTGGAATCCATCTCGTTCATATAATGGTTCACCGAGTCGCGCAGGCCGCGTCGGTCGAACATTTGTAACATGATGCGATAACCCCTCAACATGTATTGGGGCTTGTCCTGACGCCGGGCCTCCTCTACCAAACTTTTCATCACTCGGATGCCTTTCGCATACGCTCCGTTCCTGAAGTAGATGGAGCTTCCCGCATAGCTGGCAAACATGATGGCCTCCATTTCCCCGCTCTGTAAAGCCACGGCCACCGCATTCTCACCGATAGATACCGCCTTATCCGTTTGCCGGACGGACATGTAATGCAAGGCTATGTTACTCAACAAGTTGGCTTGTTCCGCATAGTTGCGCGTATGCTCAGCCAGCCGCAGAGCCTCTTGATAGCACGCCAAACACGAATCCGGCATCTGCTTACGCCTGTAAATGGCTCCCATGGAGGAAAGGGCCGTACTCCAACATGCCGTATCTTTCAGGTGAGAAGCCACCTCGCACACCCTTCGATAGCACTCCAACGCCGCGTCTAAGTCACCTTTTATATAATGGTCGAACGCCATGTCACTCAGCGTATGGGCATAGAGCGTGTCGGTAGGCGGAGGCAATGCCTTCCTATCACGTCCCCAAACTTCTCCTACGGAGTAGAACGAGCAAAAAACAAGGGCAACTATGAGTATAAACCATCTTTTCATACCACAAAGTTAGGAATTTTTTCGGTTTTCGCTATCTTTGCACTTTGTAATATGGAAAAATTTGAATTACATATATTGGGATGCGGGTCTGCATTGCCCACCGCCAGGCATTTTTCTACATCGCAGGTGCTCAACGTGCGAGACAAACTTTTTATGATTGATTGCGGAGAAGGCGCGCAACTGCAATTTCGCAAGTCGAGGCTGAAGTTTTCGCGCTTGAATCATATATTCATCTCCCACTTGCACGGTGACCATTGCTTCGGCCTGTTGGGCTTGATTTCCACGTTGAATCTGTTGGGCCGCACAGCCGAGCTTCACATCCATTCTCCCCAAGGTCTGGAAGAATTATTGCGTCCCATGCTCGATTTCTTCAACCGGCAAATGACCTATCGGGTGGCGTTCCATCCGTTTGAGACACGGGAAGCGACTTTGGTGTACGAAGACCGTTCTCTCACGGTCACTACCATTCCCTTACGCCATCGTTTGCCCACGTGCGGCTTCCTCTTTGCCGAAAAGCCCCGTCCCAATCACATCTTACGCGAGATGACCGACTTCTATCAGGTGCCCGTTTACGAGCTGAACCGGATTAAGAACGGAGCGGACTTTGTGACTCCGGACGGTGAGGTGATACCCAACGAGCGTCTGACACACCCGGCCGACCCGCCCCGCCGGTACGCCTATTGCTCGGATACCCTCCCGTTGGCTTCCGTAGCCGAACAGGTGAAAGGAGTGGACTTGCTGTTTCACGAAGCCACCTTTGCCGACGAAGATGCCCCACGCGCCAAAGAAACCTTCCACACCACAGCCACGCAAGCGGCCTCCTTGGCGCGCGACGCGGACGTGAAACGCTTGCTCATCGGGCATTTTTCGGCCCGATATGAGGACGAGAACATGCTCTTGAAGCAGGCTTGTAAGGTCTTTCCTGCCACTTTGTTGGCCAAAGAAGGCTTGTCGCTATCCATTTAAATTAAACCTTTTACTATATTTAAACGTCTAAATGAACAAATGCGAATAGAAAGAATATGAATTCCACTTATAATGAACACGAAGTGTTAGCCCTCTTGCAAGACGAAAAGACGCAAAGGCGTGGATTCGAAATGGTCGTAGCCCAGTATAGCGAGCAGCTATATTGGCAGATACGCCGCATGGTATATTCACACGAAGATACAAACGATTTGCTTCAAAATACATTCATCAAGGCATGGCTCAACATCGACTATTTCCGAGGGGACGCCAAACTGTCCACCTGGCTGTACCGCATCGCCCTGAACGAATGCATCACCTTCCTCAACAAGCAGAAAGCTATGGCCACCGTGTCGCTGGACGACCCAGAGGCCGACGTGCTTCAGAAACTGGAAAGCGACCCTTACTTCTCGGGCGACCGGATACAGATGTCTTTGCAAAAGGCCTTGCTCTCCCTGCCCGAAAAGCAACGGATGGTGTTCAACCTGAAATATTACCAAGAGATGAAGTACGAGGAAATGTCCGAGATATTCGGCACCTCGGTAGGAGCGTTGAAAGCTTCGTATCATCATGCGGTGAAGAAAATAGAGAAAAAACTGGAAGAGGAATTTTAAACCTTCGGGCACAGATTGTGTCTAAACCAATAGAAAGGAGAAAGCTTATGAAAGAAGAAGAAAAAATACGCAAAGAACTGGGCATGGAGAATCCCTTCCGAGTACCCGAAGGGTATTTCGAAGGTTTCACTTCCGACTTGATGAGCCGACTGCCTGAGAAAGAAAAGACCGATGTCTTTAGGACGCCTACCCTATGGGAAAAGGTCCGTCCGTGGGTGTATATGGCGGCCATGTTTGTAGGCGCGGCATTAATCATACGGGTAGCCTCGTCAAGAGTGGACGTTCCGACCGACGGACAACAATCCCACATGGCCGAGGAAATGACGGATTCGGAGATGGAATACATAGACGCAGTGATAAATAACTCCATGCTGGACGACTATTCTCTCTATGTATACCTGACGGATGAGAAAAGCGAAGAATAAACTAAGTAAAAATAGCAATAATGAGAAAACTAAGCATTCTGATAGTCTTGATATGCGGCCTCGTCCCTTGGATGTGGGCCAGTGACAACGGACAACAAAAGTTGACGCGACAAGAATTTCGCGCACGCCAGCAAACATTCATCACCGAGCGTGCGGGACTGACTCAAGAAGAGGCGACCAAGTTCTTTCCCTTGTATTTCGAACTTCAAGACCGCAAAAAGGCACTGAACGACAAAGCGTGGAAACTAATGCATCAAGGCCGCGAGAAGGACATCACCGAAGAACGTTATGGCGAAATTATGGAAGGCGTTTTGGACGCCCGTATCGAGTCGGACAAACTTGAAAAAGAATACTTCAAGAAATTCCAAAAGATTCTCTCCAATAAAAAAATCTATCAGATTCAACACGCCGAAATGCGTTTTCATCGTGAGTTACTGAAAGGCATGCGGGGAAATAAGCCAAAAGGCAAAAAATGAGGTTCAACTGATTTTAAAAAGAGGATAATCCTATTTTAAAAAGAGGATTATCCTCTTTGCTATATAGGATAATCCTCTTTTTCATGCCCATTCAAGGTTTTCATTTATTGCTTATATACCAATCGGCATTCTGTGTGCCATTGCTTTCGCTCCAACCGCTATATTCCGGATATAAGTTACTGATAGGTACACTCTCATTCTCACGTATAAGCAACTTGCTCAAATCATTCTCAGTAGCACCGGCCAAGAAGAAAGCGAACGGATATTGGGTGTTGTTCACATAATAAAGGCCGCCGTCGGGATTCGAGCTGTCATCACCCGTGCCGAAATAAGATAAGTCCATCTTGGAAGTAGGAGCCTCACGGGCTATGTGTACTTCCCAACGACCGTCTCCCTCGCCCGGCTTGTAAATGAACACTTGAGCCTGACTTTCCGTCTCAATGGGATTTGTATAATTCAGAGTCACCCGATATTCGGCGCCCATGTTTGTTTTTACATTGTCCGTCAAAAGGAATGTATTGGTCTCCGCTTCATGAGTGAAATTCGCTTCCGTGAAGTCTTCCGCTCCCGGCTGTTTTATCTCATACTTCATTTCCACATCGGCAGGAATGCCATCGGGCAAAGTAAAAGCCAACCCATTGTCGTTCCCTGCATAGTTGGAAAATGTCTTGAGCGTGAATGTCTCGGCAAGAATCTCGTTATAAAGATTCAACGTCTTCCCGTAGTGATAGCGCGCCAAGACATCGTTCATGTCATAATCGCCGTTATCGGGCCAAAGGTCTTCGAAAGCATACATGCCTCTCAGTGTATTCGTGGTGGTCGTATTTTCATCAGGGTCTACCACAGGGACATCGGTAATGGCATCTATGGGGTTGGTCTTCATCGTAATGACCACATCGCTAAAGTTCTCATCATCTTTGTAATCTTCAAAAGAAATCATGACCACGTCACGATATTTATATACAGCCGTACGAGGAGTCCCGTAAGTATTCCCTTCATTGTCCACGCTTAGTCCTTCGGAAGTAGCCGACCGATACCGATTGTTGCCCGTAAATCCAGTCACACGTTCGGACCATGCGTTATTGGCCAACACAAAACCGATGCGGTATCCCGCCGGGAATACGGTCGTTTCACCTTCGCTACTTCCGTTGGAAATATTCGGATAGTACTTCAATTGAACCGTGGTGCCACGCTCTATTCCTCTAGTTTGCCATGCCAATCTGGGGTTATTTCCCCATTGTCCATCCTGCGTATTGGGGAAAAGCAATATCACATGCGCCTCGTCCAGACTGGTCGGCGCTTGCCCTTCACGGTAGTAATAATAGCCCAACGAACTATTCCAACACGTGTTCTGTCCTAAGAAAGTAACGGCTACCTCGGCATCTTCATTGACGTACATGTCAGAATAGCTCCGCAAATGCTCAGGGCAATCATGATTTTCGGCAATTACGGTTGCATGAGCCGCATACAATTCGGCATAGTTGTCAATGGACAAATCTCCTCCGCGATACTCGTAATCTACATACCCGGCTTTGGTGTACGAACCAAGCCAATTCATCCAACGTGCGCCTTGGTAGTTCGGCTGGTTTTGGCCTTCCACCATGTAGCATTCACCGTTTCCTCCCGGCCGACGGTCATTCCCATTAGCCCTCGTCTCCGGCACATCATCGCTTGTCATGATAGTTCCGCTCACCACATCCGCCTCAATCAGCGTCCGGGCATAGAAAGCGGGGGCATAAATATAGGCTTTCTTCAGATAGGCGGGCAAGTCTACCTTGCCACGGAATACACCGTCCGTGCCGGTGTAGGCGGCATAAAGCGGCTCTATGTCCGCACGTTTCTTATAGCTATATTCCGTCCACTCCACGGGATTTTCGTCATAAAGCTCAAAGTACACGGCAGCCTCCACCCCCATGTTACGATAACTCACTTCCAGATTAATGTCCGATGCCACCGTTGAAAAATCGAAATCATTATATTCCGTATTTCCTGGCTCTTCCTTCGGACCTTTGTACACGTCTTCCACACAGCTGCTTAACGTGAATGCCGCTAATAGAATCCATAAAGTTCTCATCGTTTGTTTTGTTTACATTATTCGACCTCTTATATCATCGCAAAGATACTGATTTCTTCTTATATACTCTTTGTCTTTTTACAAATATTACATTCTTGTTACAAAAAGCGGTCTGTTCTCAAAAAGAACAGACCGCTTTCTATCTTAGTAGAAAATATTTATCAGATGAACCAACGTACGTAGCAGAAGTCCTGACGATGGGGCAGGTCGGGATTCTTGGGGAACATACGGTAGGACACGCGGAAGCTGCCGGAGTTCTCAATCTCGTGCTTGGCCTCGAAGGTGTAGAGGGTACCCTCTTTCTTCACTACCTGGAACGGCTCAACGGAGTAGATGTGCTGCTTGCCGTCCTCGCTGTTGTAAGTAGTAACCAATTCGAGTCCGATGGCATCGTCCAAGCCTTTCTCATCGATGACGAACTGTACGGTATATTCCTTTCCGCTCTCGATGGAAGCGCGCTCCATGTCTTCGGGCTTCTTGCAGGACACCACTTCGATGCTGTCCCACTTGGCTGCCACTTCTTCCTTCCATGCGGCAATTTCCTTCGCCTTGGCGTAGTTGTTGGCCTCCAGCTCGTGGAAACGCTTGGCTTCCTTGCAGTAGAACTTGCTGTAGTAATCGTCCAACTGGCGCTTCATCGTATAGTGCGGAGCAATCTGAGCGATGGAGTTCTTGATGGTGCGCACCCAGCCTTCGGAGTATCCCTTCTTGTTGCGTGCGTAGTACAGCGGCAGAATCTCCTGCTCCAGGATGCTGTAGATGGTAGCGGCGTCCAGTTGGTCTTGGTGGTCTTGGTTCTGGTACGTGCGCTTCTCGGTCAATGCCCAGCCGGCACCTTCGCGATAGCCTTCGAGCCACCAGCCGTCGAGCACGGAGAAGTTGACTACACCGTTCATCAACGCCTTTTCGCCGGACGTTCCGGATGCTTCGAGCGGACGGGTCGGCGTGTTCAGCCAGATGTCCACACCCGTCACGAGGCGGCGTGCCAACTGCATGTCGTAGTTCTCCAGGAAGATAATCTTGCCCAAGAACTCCGGACGGCGTGAGATTTCCACAATCTGCTTGATGAGTCCCTGGCCTGCGCCATCGTGCGGATGAGCCTTGCCGGCGAAGAGGAACTGTACGGGATAGTCGGGGTTGTTCACAATCTTGGCCAGACGGTCGAGGTCGGTGAACAGCAGGTGGGCACGCTTGTAGGTGGCAAAACGACGGGCAAAACCGATGGTCAGCGCGTTGGGGTTAATCTTGTCGAGCAAGGAAACGATGCGCGAGGGGTCGCCCTGGTTCTTCAGCCAGCTTTCGCTGAACTGCTTGCGGATATAGTCTATCAGCTTGTTCTTCAATGCCTGGCGGGTCTTCCAGATTTCCTCGTCGGGCACGTTGTAGATAGCTTCCCAAATCTTCTCATTGGACTGGTCGTACCAGAAGTTCTCATCGAAGTACTTGGCGTAGAGTTGTTTCCACTCCGTAGCGCTCCAAGTGGGGAAGTGTACGCCGTTGGTGACGTAGCCCACGTGGTTCTCTTCGGGGAAATAGCCTTTCCAGATGGGTGAGAACATTTCCTGCGAAACCTTGCCGTGCAGCCAGCTTACGCCGTTCACTTCCTGTGAAGTGTTGCAAGCGAAGATAGACATGCAGAAGCGTTCGCCCTTGTCGCCCGGGTTGTTGCGGCCCAAGTCCATCAGGTCGTCCCAAGTGATACCCATGCGTGAGGGATAGCCGCCCATATACTTGCCAAACAAGCCTTCGTCGAAGTAATCGTGGCCTGCGGGCACCGGTGTGTGTACGGTGTAGAGTGAAGAGGCGCGCACCAGCTCGATGGCCTGGTCGTAGGTCAGACCTTCTTCCACATAGTCGCAGATACGCTGCACGTTAATCAATGCGGCATGTCCTTCGTTGCAATGGTAGATGTCTTTCTTGATGCCCAGCTTCTTCAGCGTCAGGATACCGCCGATACCTAACAGGATTTCCTGCTTCAAGCGGTTCTCCCAGTCGCCTCCGTAGAGTTGGTGCGTGATGGAGCGGTCGAACTCGCTGTTCATCTCGTTGTCCGTATCGAGCAGGTAGAGAGCCACACGACCCACGTTGACACGCCAAACGAACGTATGTACATAATAATTCAGGTAAGGCACGTCCACCACCATGTGGTTGCCCTGTTCATCCAACACAGGCTCGATGGGCAGCTGGCCGAAGTTCTGAGCCTCATAGTTGGCAATCTGCTGTCCGTCCATTGACAAAGATTGCGTGAAGTATCCATAACGATACAAGAAACCTACGGCGCAGAGGTCCACATTGCTGTCCGAAGCCTCCTTCAGATAGTCACCGGCCAGGATGCCCAAGCCGCCCGAATATGTTTTAAGTACATGGTTCAAACCATACTCCATGCTGAAATAAGCCACAGAGGGACGGTTCTTGTCGGGTTCCACGTCCATGTAGGTGCGGAACTTGGAATATACATCCTCCATTCTCCGCAAGATTACCTTGTCGGTAGCCAATGCCTCGAGCTTTGCATAATTCATGCGCTCCAGGAGCAATACAGGGTTCTGCCCCACCTTCTTCCACAAAGCGGGGTCAAGGTCTCTGAACAACTCGGTGGCCTCATAGTTCCAAGCCCACCACATGTTGCGCGACAATTCTGCCAATTTTTCCAACTCTGCGGGAATGCGCGACCGTACGGTCACGTTCCTCCAGTTCGGAGTGTTTACATTACTAACTTTAATCTTCATTATTGTATAACTTTGACTGATTAATAATATGCTATATATAATAATAGGTGTACACGTCAGCCCACCAGACGCTTCATGGCATTGCGCAGAGCCACATCGTAAGCCTCATAGTAATATTTGATGAAATGCTTCCACAACGCCTGCTCAGCCACAGCGGACGCCCGCTTGCGAATGGCTTTTACTTCGTTCGCCGTTTTCGAAGAGAGATAGGTCACGGTGTCCTTGATGCCATCGGCCACTTCAGAGTAATTATAGTCCGAACGGTGAATTACTTCCACCCCGTCGTCTATGCCGTGCTGGTTCTTCAGCCCGTTCACCCAACGTCCGAAGCCCGAAAGGTCGGTCGTGATGGTAGGCACGCTAAAGGCCACGCTCTCCAACGGGGTGTAGCCCCACGGCTCGTAATAGGAGGCATAGACACCCAAGTCAAGACCGGGAACCAAATCATAATAAGCCTTGTTGACGATGCCGTCCCTCCCGTTGAGGTAACAAGGCACAAAGACTACTTTCACTTTATCCTCGGGACGATTGCCCATGCCTAAGTATTTCAGCATGTCCAGCACCTGGTCGTGCGTCATGTTGTGCAACCAGTGCGTGATGAAAGGACACTCCAGCGGAGTGGTGAACTTCGTCTCACGGTTTTTAAGGCGTTGGAGCAAGTCTTCGCGGGCCTCTCCTACCCAACTGGGCACACTCACCACGGCCAATACGTTCTTCCGCAGATTCTTGTCGCGGTTTAAGCGATTCATTGCTTCCAGGAAGACATCGAGTCCTTTGTTACGGAATTCATAGCGCCCGCTGGTACCTATTATCATCGTGTTGTCATCACTCATTTCCTGACCCAGCAATTTATTGGCCACGTTCAGCATGAGCGTGCGGGCACGCTTGCGTTTTCCCGCATAGGTGGAACCTTTCGGCACAAAGTCATCCTCGAAACCATTCAACAAGATGACATCCGCCGACTTGTCCAACAGTTCCTTACATTCATTATTGGTGATTTCGCTCACGGTGGTGAAGCAATCCACATAGTGTGCCGTTTGTTTCTCAATGGAGTGCTTGGACTGCATGTTCAGCTCTTCGGCCATTTGGTCACCATTGTAAGCGAAGAGATAATCGTAAAGGGGTTTGTTGTTGCCAGAGATGGAGCGTCCGATGGACGTGGCGTGTGTGGTGAAGATAGTAGCGATTTCGGGTACATAGGCCTGCAGGTAGAGGGCGCCCATGCCCGTCATCCATTCGTGGGCCTGAAATACCACTTTGTCCTGCTCGCTCAGGTTGAAGCGATAGTAACTCTCGGTCACTTTACCAGCCGCGTAGGCAAACATGGACGCTTCGTCATAATCTCCGTAAGCATGGAGTGAATCCACCTGGTAGCGGTTCCACATTTCGGTGTAAATCTCATTTTTCTTGGCAAAGAAAGGTTGGAAATCAACCAAGATAACGATAGGCTCGCCCGGAATGTTCCAACGGCCTACACGGACACTCAGTCCGTCTTTCTCCGTGGCATGTTGTCTCCATGCGGCACACAGATTGTCAGATTCGGTGAACAACGGATTCTCTTTTCCTCTCCAGAAGTCCGGCCCTATGAACAGCACCCGGTCACGAAACTTTTCTTGCAATGTCTTGGCTCGTGTTGACAGTACTGTGTAGATGCCTCCTACTTTATTGCACACCTCCCAGCTTGCCTCAAAAATGTAGTCGGGAGTAAGTAGTTCATTAATCATACGTGTAACTTAATCTTATACTTTCTATTCTTTTTCGGGCTGCAAAAATAGGGATTTTTCTTTGAAAAATAGCCATTTAATGGAAAAATCTTGCATAAAAAAACCGAAACAGCCCTTAGAGCCCCTGCAAGAGGATATTCGAGCCGAAACTTTCCTATAGCAAGCCAAAAAAAGGCACCCAGATTCTCATCTAAGTGCCTAATCTTCCATGTAGAGCGGCAAGCGGGATTCGAACCCGTGACCCTCAGCTTGGGAAGCTGATGCTCTACCAACTGAGCTACTGCCGCTTGTCGAAGTTGTCTGATTATCCTCTTTCTCGTTTCTCCCGAAACACGGATTTTGTTTTCAACCGTCGGGGTAGCGGGATTCGAACCCACGACCCCCTGCTCCCAAAGCAGGTGCGCTAACCGGACTGCGCTACACCCCGAACAGCCATTCTTATTCATTCACTTTTTGTACACCCTCAGGGATTCGAACCCTGGACCCACTGATTAAGAGTCAGTTGCTCTACCAACTGAGCTAAGAGTGCATCTTACTTTTTCCGTTTGCGGGTGCAAAGGTAGTTCTTTTATCCTAACCGCCAAAACTTCTTCCTTTTTTTTTTTCAATAGGAACGATGTTTTTTTTCATGTTTTTTTTTATGTATTTTTATTCAAACTCGTAAAGCTCGGAAGGTGTAGTGCGCTTCAAGGCACAAAGTTGAACGTCCCGCCCTACTTCGACGCCCCGTTCGCGCAACTTCAGCTCTACGGTCTTATAGGCCAGTTCGGGATGGTTGTTTTCCCGGCTCAGATGACACAGCCAAATGTAACGTAAGCGGCTCGTGAAGTGTTCGGCCAGGAAAGCCGCCGTGTCGGCATTGCTCATGTGCCCCGTGCGGCTCATGATGCGTTCTTTCAGATAAGCCGGATAAGGACCCATGCGCAACATTTCCTCGTCATAGTTGGCTTCCAATATCAGGTAATTGGCCTTATCAATATAGCCGGAGGCCACGGGGGTAATTTCGCCCAAGTCGGTGAGGAAGGCAAAGGCTTTTCCGTCCACTTCGATGAAATAGCCCACGTTGTCTATCCCGTCATGGGGCACTTCAAAAGCCTCGATACGAAAGTCCTCCAACCGCATGGGCTGCTGTTTCTCCAGATAGCGTACCGAGGCGTGCAACTTGTCGGACACACAATAACTCCGGTTGATGCCTTCATGGATGCGCCGGGTGGAATATACGGGAATGTTCAACTTCTCCCCCAGCCCGCCCACGGCTTTGATGTGGTCTGCATGGTCGTGGGTGACAAACACGGCACGAATAGTTTCCATTGGAATATCATGCTCTTTAAGTACTTTCCGGATGGTCCGCATCGCTATGCCCGCGTCTATCAGTATGCCATATCTCTCGGTGCCCAAGTAGTAGCAGTTTCCGCTGCTTCCGCTTGCCAAACTTATAAATCGTATCTTCATTTTCAAAAATCTATCCAAATTATCTTTTTCAGAAAATATTTCAGAAAAAGCGCACAAAGGTAGCAAAAAATACTAATAAGGCAAATTCTGAGATTTTTTCTATTTTTAGTAGGGAATTCAAAATTTAAAAGTATATTTGCACGTATTATTACATTCTAATTAAATAGGAGATAAATTTATGAAAAAGTTTAATTTTAAGATGGCCGCTACGCTCATGATTTGTAGCGCATTCCTGTTCACATCGTGTGTAGGTTCTTTTGGTTTGCACAACAGATTGTCTACCTGGAACCAAGGTATTAGCAACAAAGCCGTAAACGAGTTGGTATTCTTAGTGCTCAACATCATTCCGGTGTATGGTGTATGCTACATGGCTGACGCACTTGTTATCAATTCCATTGAATTTTGGAGCGGAAGCAACCCCATGGCCAGCATAGGCGACATCAAGAAGGTGCAAGGCGAAAACGGCAATTACCTGGTAGAGACTTTGAAGAACGGATATTCCATCACGAAAGAAGGTGATGAAAGCGCTTCAATGGAACTGATTTATGACAAGGAACTGAATACATGGAACGTCGTATCCGGAGACACGAGCGCCGAATTGATTCAACTGAACAATGACGGTACGGCCAGCATGACTTTGCCTAACGGGGAAGACCTGACCGTGACGCTCGATGCTCAAGGTGTAGCTAACGCGCGCCAAGCCACAATGGTAGACACACACTACGCTCTACGCTAACATAGTGTTATTTTCCGATAAAAAAAGAAACACTCTAATTTTTCATCACTCTGTTTTTAATAGTTAACGAGGAACGGGACATCTTTCATGACGAAGGATGCCCCGTTTTATATGTGCATGCGTATGCAAAATACAGATTCACACCTTCCCTCCGGGGAGCAGTCCCGCTTCTTGCCGCTTCATCTCCCACAACACGCCCAACGAGAGCGGGATGGCCAACAGGAAAGTACAAAGATCGGACACCGCCTGACACATTTCCACGCCTTGCAACCCGAAGAAATGGGGCAGAATGAAGATGAAGGGTACGAAGAACAGCCCCTGACGGGCGGAGGAAAGGATGGTGGCACGCACAGATTTGCGAATGGTCTGCAACATCATGTTACTGATGATGGTAAAAGCCCCCAGCGGATAAGCAAAGAGCTGCCAGCGCAAAGCGTTGGCTCCCGTGGACACCACGTCGGGATCACCCTTGCGGAAAAGCTCCACAATCTCTTCGGCATAGCCATAGCCCAACACGCCGCACACGATGAAGAACACCACCCCAATACGCACGCAAAACCAAAAACCTTGACGGACGCGCGCATAAAGCCCCGCTCCGTAGCTGAAGCCACACATGGGCTGGAAACCTTGGCCAAAGCCAATGAGGAAAGAGTTGATGAACATACCGATGCGCGACACGATGGACATGCCCGCAATGGCCGCGTCGCCATACCCGCCGGCCGCTACGTTGAGCAGGATTGTGCTGACACTGGCCAAACCCTGACGCGTGAGCGAGGGCGTTCCCCCACCTATGATTTCCTTGACGAGCATCCACGAAGGAGTGAAATTCCGGTAACGGATGGGCAGGTTTCCGCCCCGGCGGGTCATGTACAATAACAAAGAGAAACTACATACCTGGCTCAGCACCGTGGCCAAAGCCGCTCCCGACACACCCATACCGAATACGAAGATGAACAAGGGATCTAACGCCACATTCAGCACCGCCCCGCTCACAATACCTACCATGGCGTAGGTCGCGTTTCCCTGAAAACGCATCTGGTTGTTGAGCACCAGCGAAGAAGCCATGAAGGGGGTACCCAGCAGGATGATTCCCAAATAACATTCAGTATAAGGAAGGATTGTGGGAGTGGAACCCAACAGGATGGAGAGCGGAGTGAGGAACACTAACCCAAGCACCGCCAGCACACATCCTGCGAAAAAGGCCATGAAGAAACCCGTAGAAGCCATTTGCTCCGCACTGGCCACGTCCTTCGCCCCCAAACGGCGCGAGATGTAGTTTCCCGAACCGTGGCCGAAGAAGAAGCCCACAGCCTGGATGATGGACATCAACGAGAATACGATACCAACGGCCGCCGTACTTTGGGTGTCTATTTTGCCCACAAAGTAGGTGTCGGCCATGTTGTAAAAGGAAGTCACCAACATACTGATAATAGTAGGCACGGCCAAGCGGGTAATCAGTCCCGGTATAGGGGCCGAAGTCAGTTGCTCGTAATTCTCTTTGGCGGTATGGTGATGAAGATGCACGGCGGTAATGTTTAATGATTAATGACTAATGACGCGGCTACCAGTTCCACAAGTTCCCCAATGGTGTCCGCACGGTATGTTTCGCCTTCCGTACTGTGGAAGAAGAAAGGGTCTCCCTCCCGTCCCGTGTCTATAAAGAAAGCCGTCTGAGCTTCCTTACAGGCGTCTATACCATTCCGCAACAGTGCCTTACGCACCATGTTGCAACGCCTATCCTCTCCTGTCACTCTTATTTGACCCATGCATGGATATTTCACCCGAAAGAGACCTGCATTCCGATCAAAAGCCACGCCCCGGTGTGTAAAGAAACGTTCCAGGCTGCCATCCAGCGCCAAGTCCTCGGGCGTGCCTACGGCAAGCCCCGCATCGCCTCCCTTCATCAGCCACAGGCGGTCGGCCAGCTGCAGAGCTAACTCCAGGTCGTGTGTGGAGAGGAAGATGGTCTTGCTCATGGCACGGCTCAAGTCGTGGAGCAATTGCATCATCTCCACCTTGCTGGGAAAGTCGAGAAAAGCCGTAGGCTCATCCAGGCAAATTACGGGTGTTTCTTGAGCCAAAGCCTTGGCTATCATCACCTTTTGACATTCGCCATCACTCAGAGTGTCCGCCATGCGGTCCGCCAAGCACGTGATGCCTACCAGATTCATGGCACGGTCCACCCGCTTGCGGTCCTCGTCCGACAAAGTACCCCAAAAGCCAGTGTACGGACTCCGTCCCAGGCCCACAAGGTCGCGCGCCGTAAGCCCCTGTAAGTCGCCCCGCTCAGTCAACACCACGCTCAGCACTCGCGCCAATTCGGTCATTGTGTACGCCGATATGTCTTTTCCCACAAGGCGGACAGCGCCCTCCAACCCCGGCTGAAAGCCCGAAAGCGTGCGCATCAGGGTGGACTTTCCCACCCCGTTAGCGCCCAAAAGGCAGGTTAGTTCGCCCGCATGAATGTCGGCCGTCAGTCCTCCGGCTACCCGTTTCACTCCGTGACGGGACGCATAGCCGATGGCCAAATTTTCAATATGTATGGTAGGTTGGTTCACAATGCAGGCTAAAAAATCTCCGCAAAGTTAATCGAAAGCGCGGAATATTGTATTATCTTTGCGCTCAAATTCGACATATAGCATGAAATTTTACGATTTACCCCTGAACGACAACGTCCTCGACGCCCTCGACGCGATGCACTTCGAGGACTGCACCCCCATACAAGAACAAGCCATCCCTGTCATTCTCGAAGGTCGCGACCTGATAGGCGTAGCGCAAACCGGCACCGGAAAAACGGCCGCCTACCTGCTTCCTATCCTCAACCGCCTCTCTGAAGAGGAACACCCCGACGATGCCATCAATTGCGTCATCATGGCTCCTACGCGTGAACTGGCCCAGCAGATTGACCAGCAGATGGAAGGTTTCTCCTACTTCCTGCCCGTGAGCAGTGTAGCCGTGTACGGAGGAAACGACGGAGTATTGTTTGAACAGCAAAAGAAAGGCCTCACACTGGGCGCCGACGTAGTCATCGCCACACCGGGACGTCTCATCGCCCACCTGAACCTGGGCTATGTAGACCTGTCCAAAGTGTCCTATTTCATTTTGGATGAGGCTGACCGTATGCTCGACATGGGCTTCTACGACGACATCATGCAAATTGTGAAACACTTGCCCGCCCAGCGTCAAACCATCATGTTTTCCGCCACCATGCCCACCAAGATTCAACAACTGGCCAAGAACATTCTCAATAACCCGGCCGAAGTGAAGCTGGCCGTGTCCAAGCCTGCGGACAAAATCCTACAGGCCGCCTACGTGTGCTACGAGAACCAAAAACTGGGCATCGTGCGCAGCCTCTTCTGCGACGAGGTGCCCGAACGGGTCATCATCTTCGCCTCGTCCAAACTGAAGGTGAAGGAAGTGACGCGCGCATTGAAACAGATGAAACTAAACGTAGACGAGATGCACTCCGACTTGGAACAAGCCCAGCGGGACGAGGTGATGCACGCCTTTAAGGCCGGCCGTATCAATGTGCTGGTTGCCACTGACATCGTAGCGCGCGGCATTGACATAGACGACATCCGCCTGGTCATCAACTTCGACGTTCCTCACGATTGCGAGGATTACGTACATCGCATCGGCCGTACCGCCCGTGCGGGATGTGACGGAGTGGCCATCACCTTTGTGAGCGAGAAAGAACAAACTTCATTCCGCACCATCGAGAAGTTCCTCGAAAAAGACATCTACAAAATTCCTCTTCCTCCCGAAGTGGGCGCAGGGCCCGAGTACAAACCCCGTAGCGGAGGAAACGGCAAAAGCGGAAGCAAAAGCAAAGGACGGGGATTCAGGAATCAGGGAAAAGGGAGACGGAAATAACCGTCTCCCTTTCAATCAAAAATATTCTGCGTCCTCAAAAGCCACCCCGTTCGTATCCTTCGGAGAAAGCAACATCTGTTCCTCGGCTACCGGCCAGTCTATCCCGATAGTTTCGTCATTGTAACGGATGGAAGCCTCGGCCTGGGGAGCATATACATTGTCCACTTTGTAAGTAAAAACGGCTTCGTCGCTCAGCACCAAGAAGCCGTGGGCAAAGCCGCGGGGGATGAAGAATTGGCGTTTGTTGTCTTCGCTCAATTCTACGCTGACATATCGTCCAAAAGTAGGGGAAGATTCCCGCAAATCAACCGCCACGTCGAGTACACGGCCTTTAATGACGCGCACCAATTTGGCTTGGCTGAACTCACCTTTCTGATAATGGAGTCCGCGCAGGACTCCGAACGAAGATTTCGACTCGTTGTCCTGCACAAAATGGACAGGACCTATATTCTTGCAAAACTCCTCTTCTTTGAAAGATTCCATAAAATAACCGCGGGCGTCGTTGAACACCTTCGGCTCAATGACCCACACTCCGTCAATTTCAGTTTGTATATAATTCATGATACTTAAAAAAATTTAAAACGTTTTATGTATTTTCATTTGGAAACCAAAATTGTCACCGTATATCTCACCCGTGTCCAGTCCTAAGGATGCCTGGAATCGCCACGTCTTCAGCTTGGCGGGCACGTAACGAAGGGAGAGGTAGGCGGAGAAGTTCTCAAGAATATCCAACGTAGGCTTCTCCAGCGAACCCCATGTACGGTTATACGTCAACTTGGCCACGTAGTCCCACTCCCGTGAAAAGCCCCCGCTCCAGCCTACGTGCACGGCCTTCACGCGGTTGTACTTGAAGGACATATCGCCATCGGTGTTGTAAACAGGGGCGCGCAACAGGGGATTTCCGTTGGCCATTCCCCAATGCGCCCAAGCGTGGTATAGCCCATTATTGTAATAATTGTCCCTGCCTCCAGTTTTGTGTACGGGGCCTTCGTCCGGCTCATGCAAACCGTGCAGGGGACCGCTTTGGTTGGTGGTTTGCAAGAACTCCAACACGATGTTGTTGATGGGACGGAACTTCTTGAATTCCATCTCAATGCCCCATAAGCCGTCCCATCCGTTCTGTTTGCCCATGCCGGAGAAATCTTCAAAATAATTGTCCAAGTAGAGAGCGATGGAGAAATCTCGTCCCCGGTAAGTGCCGCGTATCTGCTCCGTACCGTTGAAGTTGCCTTGATAGAACAGGCTTTCCTGCCCAGGGCCATCCTCATCGCCCGCACCAGGAACGAACACGCGGAAGTAATCCTTCAACTTATTGCCCAAATCCAGTTCTCCATTCTTGGTGACCTGCTGGCCGCCAAACTGGGTGTTGAGCGTCATACCCAAATCCAATTGCCACTTGCCGTCCGGAACGCCGATGCGGATGAACCCTTCCTTGTGATGGAATTTCATGTTTTTGGTGTACCAATACCCGGCATCCAGGCCGGCGTGATCCTCCAGCCAATTACTGTCAGTAAACCACCCGTAAGAGATTTCGCCTTTAATAGCCAAACGGGGCAAGAGGTACAGATATTCGGGAATGCCTATCATGACTTGCGGAATGGGGCGCGCGTTGCCCGACCAAGCCAATTCGCCGCTACTCAACACGGGATTTACCAAAGGGGCGGTGCGTTCCTTGCTCCCCGCAAAGACACCGAACCACTTATATCGAAAATCAGCGTAAGCCTGCTGGATGCCCGAAGCGAAACCATGGGCGGCCACGAGGTCCAAGCCGCCTTCCACTTCCCATTTCCCCCACCTGTCCTTATAAAAAACTCCTCCCCGCACGTACGTACTATGATCAAGAGAGCCCAAGCCTTGCAAATTACTGACTTGCCACAAGGGAGTATTGTCGCCTGTGTGAACCGTAGCGCCAAACTCGACAAAGGAGCGGAGTTTCTTGCTATCCTGCCCCTGCGCATAGACACCGCTACACCCGACCAGCAACAAGGCCATAAAACATGTTCTGAATCTCATTTTTTTACTATCTATACAAATTCCGCCGCAAAAGTAGGAAAAATATTACAGATGTTCATATCTTGTTAACAATAAAAACGGAAGGAATGAACACTATATCCGATAAAAATTGTATTTTTGCACTATGATAGAATTGGCTAAACACATAGAAAAACTCCTTTTGGACAACGATTGCGTCATAGTCCCCGGCTTGGGAGGCTTTGTCGCTCACTATACTCCTTCTACCCGCATAGAAGAAGAGAACCGGTTTCTTCCTCCTACGCGAGTCATCGGGTTCACCCCCCAAGTGAAGATGAACGACGGACTACTCGTGCAGTCGTACATGGATGTGTACAACACCAGCTTCTCGGACGCCACGCACATCGTAAGTCGGCAAGTGGACGAACTGGTACAATGTCTGCACGAAGAAGGCAAAGCGGAGTTGCCTAACGTGGGCGAACTGCGTTGCTCCATCCGCGGCACGTATGAGTTTACGCCTTACGACGAAAAAATCACCACTCCCTATTTATATGGTTTGATGAGTTTTGAGATGGAACTTCTCGAAAACATCCGTAAGGAAGTTCCCCTGAAAAAATCCGTACCCGACTACCTGTTGATCCACGACCGCCGTGAGCGGAAAATCAAGCTGGAAATCAATCTGAAGCCTTCATATTGGATCAATGTGGCCGCTATGGTAGCGCTCATTTTAACCTTTTTCCTGTTCTCCACCCCCATCGAAAACACCGATGTGGTAAAAGGGAACTACGCCAGTCTCTTCCCGGAGGACATGTTGAAGGAAGCGGGGAAAACATCGTTGGCTTTCACGCCCGTCACAAACCGGCTCCGCACACAACCCGCGAAGCAAACATCGGAGACGAAAAAACCGAAAGCGACAAACAACGCGAAACAAACAACCGCGAAGCAAAAGACCGGCAACGCCGCTCAAGCATCCTCCTCACGGACGAAACCGGCGGAGGCAAAAGCTCCGGTCACGGCACGCGAGGTGAAGGTGAAAGAAAACAGCGCCGTGGCGAAGAGATACCACATCATCGTGGCCAGCGTGGGCACGGAAAATGATGCCAGCCAGATGGTTCGGAATTTGGTTGAGAAGGGCTTCAAAGGTGCTTCTACCGTGATAGGAGACGGGAAAAACCGGGTCAGCATCGAGTCGTGCGCCACCTATGCCGAAGCTCAACAGACGCTGAACGAGGTACGCAAGAACGAAGCCTATAAGAGCGCATGGGTGTTGAAACACTAAAAACAAGGAAAAGATGAAACGTATACGGTGTCCTAAATGCGAGAATTACCTGACTTTTGACGAGACGAAATACAGCGAAGGCCAATCATTGGTTTTCGTATGCGACCATTGCGGAAAGCAATTCAGCATCCGCCTGGGAAAGACGAAAATGCAAGCCACCCGCAAGGAAGAAAACCTGAACGAAGAAGCTTTCAAAGACGCTTTCGGAAGTATTACGGTCATAGAAAACGTGTTTGGATTCAAACAAGTACTGCCTTTGCGCGAAGGGGATAACATCATAGGACGCCGATGCGTAGGAACAGAGATACAAGTCCCCATCGAAACCTCGGACATGAGCATGGACCGCCGACACTGCGTCATCAACGTGAAACGAGACAAGCAAGGCAGTCTTGCCTATACCCTGCGAGACGCACCCAGCCTGACAGGCACTTTCCTCAATAACGAAATCTTAGGAGATAAAGACCGCATCCGCATCGAGGACGGGGCGATAGTCACCATCGGAGCTACAACATTTATTCTTCGGGCGGGGAAATAGCACGGATACAGAGAGGGAGATTAAGCATACCAAAGATGGCTTTGAGCGTCGTAAAGTCCCTCTTTAGCGCGCTCAAAGCCATCTTTACTTTTTCCAATCATCTTGTCCGGAAGAAGTGTCACTCCGCCTCGCTCGACGCCGAACGCCTTCTTCTGCTTGTTCTTTCCTTCGGTTCGGCCTTCGGCTCTACCGTAACGCCAGCCAATTCGGGGTCAATCATGATGCGGCCGCAATATTCGCACACGATGATTTTCTTGCGCGAACGGATGTCCAACTGGCGCTGGGGCGGAATCTTGTTGAAGCAACCTCCGCACGCGTCACGTTGCACGTAGACGATACCCAGCCCGTTGCGCGAGTTCTTGCGGATGCGCTTGAACGATTGGAGCAGACGAGGCTCAATCTTCGTTTCCAGATCTTTGGCCTTATCCCTGAGCTTCTCTTCTTCCTGCTTCGTCTCCGAGATAATTTCCTCCAGTTCGTTTTTCTTCACCTCCAAGTCTTTCTCACGCTCTTCCAGCTCGTGGGAGCAACTTTCCACTTCCTTCGTTTTGGTTTCCTCTTGCTCGGTAAACTCGCGGATGCGTTTCTCGCACAATTCTATTTCCAACGTCTGAAACTCTATTTCCTTGCTCAGGAAGTCATACTCGCGGTTGTTGCGCACGTTGTCCTGTTGGTCCTTATATTTCGCTACAGAAGCCTTGGCTGTTTCTATTTCCACCTTCTTAGTGGCGATAGACGTCTTCAGCTCGGCTATCTCCGACTTGATGCGCTCCACGCGGGTGTTCAAGCCGGCGATTTCGTCTTCCAAGTCCTGCACTTCCAAAGGAAGTTCACCCCTCAACGTCTTGATTTCATCAATCTTAGAAAGGGTGGTTTGCAACTGGTACAATGTTTTAAGTTTCTGTTCTACCGTAAATTCCTGCGGATCTTTCTTTGCTTCTTTAGCCATTTTCGTTACATGTATTTTATGGGATTTGTATTCACCCGGGTTTGTTTCAGTTCCAAATCGGGAAACATCTCCCTGATTAACGTATAAAATAATTCTTTCGTATATTGTTCGCTCTCATAATGACCGATGGCGGCCAGCAAAATTTCGTTTTCATGCCCGAAAAACTCGTGATATTTTATCTCTCCGGTCATGAACACATCGGCTCTTTGGCGGATAGCTTCCTCTATGAGGAAAGCGCCTGCGCCTCCACACAGAGCCACCCGTTGAATCTCACGTCCGGTCAGCTTGTTATGCTGCAGGCACTCCACTTCGAAGAGTTTCTTCACCCGGTGCAGGAAGTCCGTCTCGGTTTCCGGCTCATCCAGTTCGCCGATGACGCCCGCTCCGGCTTCTGTCCCCCACTCGCCTCCTTTCGGTTCCAGCACTTGAACATTTTTCAGCCCCAACTTTTCGGCTATCTTGAAGTTCACACCGCCCCAGGCGTTATCCAGGTTTGTGTGCGCCGCATACACCACAATGTCGTTTTTCACCGCCTGGAGGATGCAACGCTCCACGTAGTCACGCCCCGTAAGCGACTTATACCCTTTGAAGATGATCGGATGGTGGGCTATCACCAGGTTATACCCCAACGCGATGGCTTCGTCCAGCACGGCTTCCGTCACGTCCAGACACAACAAAGCCCCTGTAGCTTCCGCATCTGTCAATCCTATTTGCAGGCCGGCATTATCAAATCCGTCTTGCAAAGGCAGAGGCGCGAACCGTTCAAGGGCGCTTACAATCTCCTTTATTTTCATATATGCTATGAGAATTTGGGCGCAAAGATACAAAAAAAGAATATAATCACCCGCATTCTGTGCTACTTATTCTTAAATCATAATTTATCTTTCCTCCCTAAAACGGGAACAACAACGGAAGCGCGACTATCATCACCAATCCCATGATGACCTGTAAGGGAAGTCCTACCTTTACGTAATCGGCAAACGAGTATTGTCCGGCGGGCATCACCAACGCATTGGGTGGCGTGGAGAAGGGAGAGGCGAAACACATACTGGCCGCCACGGTCACCGCAAACAGAAAGGGCACGGGGCTGACACCCGCCTGGATGGCGCTTTGCAATGCGATGGGTGCCATCAATACCGCCGTGACGGTGTTGCTGATGAACATGGTCATAAGCGAAGTGGTGAAATAGACGCCCGCCAGGAGAGCCGTAGGTCCATAACCTCCGATACTGCCCGCCAAAGCGTCCGCCAAGTGTTGCGAAACGCCCGTCTTCTCCAAAGCAAGCGACATGGGAAGCATCGCGCCGAACAGGACGATAGTTTCCCAGTTGATAGTCTTGTAAGCCGCCTCCACACTGCGCAGGCACCCCGTGAGCACCATCAGCACCGCCGCTATCATCACCGCCGTGACGGGAGCCACGGGAATGAAGTCGAACACCATCATGCCTACCATCAGCATCATGACGGCCGCCGCTACGGGCGCTTTATAATCCAGCGTCACCTTGGCCGCTTCGGCAAGGGGCTGGCCCAACACCACCCAATTGTCCTCACCACCTGACAAGCGACCAATGTCCTCCCAACGTCCTTGCACCAGCAGCACGTCGCCGCTATGCATTTTCTCGCTGCCCAGATGCCGGCGTATGTATTCCTTCTTGCGCCGGATGGCCAGCACGTTGACATGGAAAGTGCGGCGGAAATCCACCTCTTTCACCGTTCGGTTAATCATGCGCGATGAGGGCATCAGCACAATCTCGGCGATGCCTATGTCGTAGAAGGCAAGCCCGTCCTGGCCTTCCGCCTTCGCTCCGGTGCTGTCCGGCATGTCCAACGCCAACTCCGATGCCAGACGGCCCACCCGGTCACTATCACCGATGACATAGAGCATGTCACCCTCTTCCAGCACCGTGTCAGGGGCGGAAAGTTGGGTAACGGAGTGCAGCAGGCGCGCTTGCGATTTTTTTTCGCGACGTATTTCCAAGATGTCTACCCCGTATGCCCGGCGCAAATCCAGCCCGGCTATTGTCCGGCCCAGAGCCGCCGATGTTTCCCCTACCCGCAGACGGAACAAGTTATCCGTCAATTCGTATTCATGCGCAAGTTCCTTTAAGGATTTGTTGCCCGAAGCGTTTTCGCTCCCACCCGACTTTTTATCAGACAAAAACCACCGGGTAGCGGGAAGCAACACCGCGATGCCCACACCCAAACATATCAGGCCCACGGGCAGGAACGAGAAGAAGGACAACGGCTCGTAGCCCGCCCCCGTCAGCGCATCCTGAATGATGAGGTTGGGAGGCGTACCGATGAGCGTCATCATGCCTCCCATGCTGCTGGCAAAGGCAAGCGGCATGAGCAGACGGCGCGAGTTGGTGCCCGTACTGGCTGCCATGCTCACCACGATGGGCAACATCAGGGCAACCGTGCCCGTGTTGCTCACAAAAGCGCCGATAAACGCCGTGGCAAGCATGACGAGCAGGAACAAGCGTAACTCACTGCGTCCGGACAACTTCAGCAGACGGCTGCTAATCATCTTGGCCAAGCCTGTCTGAAAAATGGCTCCGCCCACGACAAACAGACCTATCATCATGATAACCACTGAATTGGAAAAACCGGACAGGCCTTCTTCAGGTGTCAGTATATGAAAAATGAGCAACATCAGCAGGGAGCATACGGCTACCAAGTCCGAACGCACCTTGCCGCTCATGAAGAAAATGGCCGATACGACCAAGATTGAGATTGTAATCCACATGGACAAACAAAGGTTTAAGATGATTAACCGGGGGCAAAGATAAGGATATTCCACGACTTTTTCATACCTTTGTCCGACTAATTCATTCTAAGGAGACTTGATTATGATAGAAAACGAAAGAGACTTACGCCATGCGCAGGCGCTGAACGTGGCACGTCAAATGATGACCGCCGCCCGCACCGCCCCCAAGGGGAAGGGGATTGACGTGATAGAGATTGCCTTGGTGACAGACGATGACCTCTCCCGCCTGGCGGACGAGATGCGCCGGATAGCCGAAGAAACGGGCATGAAGTTCTTTTTGCGCGACGCGGACAACGTTCTGCAAGCCGAATGTGTGTTATTGATTGGTACGCGCGAACAAGCGCAAGGCTTGAATTGCGGCCATTGCGGATTTCCCACTTGCACGGGACGTGCCGCCGGCGTGCCTTGTGCCCTGAACACGGTGGATGTAGGTATCGCCGTAGGCTCGGCATGCGCCACGGCCGCCGACTTCCGCGTAGATACCCGCGTGATGTTTTCCGCAGGTCTGGCCGCCCAACGTTTAGGCATGCTTCCCGAAGGCAGTAAGATGGTGCTGGCCATCCCGGTAAGCGCTTCATCGAAGAATCCGTTTTTTGACAGAAAACCCAAAGAGAAGCAATGAAAGGATTCGAATCTTTTAACCTGCCCGCCGAATGGGCTCCCCAAAGCGGCGTCCAACTGACCTGGCCACACGCCCACACCGACTGGGCATACATGCTGGAGGAAGTACAGGAGTGTTTTACACGCATTGCCATCGAAATAGCCCGAAGGGAACTTTTGCTCATCGTGACGCCCGAGCCGGACACCGTTCGCCGGCAAATTGGAGGCAAGGTTCGAATGGAAAACGTACGCCTTGCCACGTGCGACACAAATGACACGTGGGCGCGCGACCACGGGGCCATCACCATGCTGGACGAAGAAGGACATCCGCTACTCTTAGATTTCACTTTTAACGGCTGGGGACTGAAGTTTACCTCGGACAAGGATAATCTGATTACCCGCCACCTTGTGAAGAACGGTCTTTTACATGGGGACTATATTAATCGTCTGGGCTTTGTACTGGAGGGTGGTTCCATTGAGAGCGACGGGCAAGGCACGTTGCTCACCACCTCGGAATGCCTCCTTTCACCCAACCGCAACGCAGAGATGAACCGTGAGGAAATAGAGGCGTATCTGCGCAATGCCTTTCACGCACGGCAAGTCTTGTGGCTGGACCACGGCTACCTGGCCGGAGACGACACGGACAGCCACGTAGACACCTTGGCGCGTTTGTGTCCGAACGACACCATCGTCTACGTGCGCTGCACCCGGCCGGAAGATGAACATTACGGGGAATTGCAACGGATGGAAGAGCAGCTCAAGACTTTCCGTACCTTGGACGGGAAGCCCTATCGCCTGCTCCCCTTGCCTTGGCCCGACCCCATCGTAGAGGACGGAGAGCGACTGCCCGCCACGTATGCCAATTTTCTGGTGATGAACGGTGCGGTGCTGTTTCCCACCTATGCCCAGCCCGAAAACGATGCCCTGGCGAAGGAAGTGTTGGCCCTGGCTTTCCCCGACAAGGATATAACAGGCATCGATTGCCGTCCGCTTATCCGTCAACATGGCTCGTTGCATTGCGTCACCATGCAATATCCCACGGGAGTTATCCGATAGGAAAATCCTCGGAACAAAACAAGGAGTTAAGTCACATACCATTCATTTTCAGAAAGGTATCGCTTAACTCCTTGAAAAAACTAATTGTATTCTATCTCAATCAGATGCCCAACGACTCACGAACAGCCTTTATCTTGTCTTCGGCTTCTTTCGTTGCGCTGACATAGCACTTGGGACATCCCATTGTGCCTTTCACCTCAATGTAGAATTTAATCTTAGGCTCCGTGCCCGACGGACGTACGGAAATCTTCGTACCGTCCTCGGTGAAGTACTGCAGCACGTTGGACGTTTCCGGCATGACGAGGTCGCTGACCTTTCCTTCGCCATCTGTAGCCTTCAGCGTCTTATAGTCCTTTATGAGCACCACTTTCGATCCTCCGATTTCCTTCGGCGGTTCGGCACGGAAGTTGTCCATCATGGCCTTTATCTCGTCGGCGCCGCTCTTGCCGGGTTTCACTACGTTTACGGTGGTTTCCTTGGAGAATCCGTATTCCACGTAGATGCCCATCAGTACGTCATACAACGTCTTGCCCTGGTCTTTCGCCCAAGCGCAAATCTCGGCCAGCAAAGAGCAGGCGGACACGGCGTCTTTATCGCGGACAAAGTCCTCGGCCAGGAAGCCGTAGCTTTCCTCACCGCCTCCGATGTACTGTTGCTTGCCTTCGCGCAGACGGATTTCACGGGCAATCCATTTAAAGCCAGTGTAGCAATCCAGCATCTCAATGTTGTTCTTCTCGGCCACGGTCTTAATCAAGTCCGTAGTCACGATGGTCTTCACGATGAAGTCCGTGGATTTCATCTTGCCCGTAGCGATGCGGTTTTTGATGATATAGTAGAGGAAGAGCAGACACGTTTGGTTACCGTTGATGAGCACCCATTCGCCCTTATCGTCCTTGCAAGCCATGCCTACACGGTCGGCGTCAGGATCGCTGGCCATCACGATGTCGGCGTCTATCTCCTTAGCCAGTTTGATAGCCAAGGTCAGTGCCTCGGCGTTTTCCGGATTGGGCGAGACCACTGTAGGGAAGTTTCCGTCCTTCACCATCTGCGCCTCTACGCAATGTACGTTTTCAAAGCCCCAGAGCTTCAACGAAGCGGGAATCAACGCGCGCCCTGCACCGTGAAGCGGAGTGTAGACGATGCTCAGGTCTTTTTGACGCTTAATGACTTCGGGGTCGATGGAGATGGAGTGAACCTTGTCCAAGTAAACCTTGTCCACGTCTTCGCCGATAATCTGAATCAAGTCTTTGTTGCCTTTAAACTTGATGTCGGCCACCTTTACCTTGTTTACTTCCTCGATGATGCCCGTGTCATGCGGAGCCAATACCTGTGCGCCGTCATCCCAATAAGCCTTGTAGCCATTATACTCACGAGGGTTGTGGCTGGCGGTGATGTTGATACCGCTTTGGCATCCCAGGTGGCGGATAGCAAAGGATACTTCGGGCGTCGGACGGAGATCGTCGAAGAGATAAACCTTGATGCCGTTGGCCGAGAAGATGTCCGCGGAAATTTCGGCAAACTTACGGCTATTGTTGCGGCAATCGTGACCCACCACTACGGAAATGGGCTGGCCGGCGAAATTCTTGTTCAGATAGTTGGCCAAGCCTTGTGTAGCGGCGCCTACGGTGTAAATGTTCATGCGGTTGCTTCCGGCGCCCATGATGCCGCGCAAACCGCCCGTGCCAAACTCCAGGTCCTTGTAGAAAGACTCTATCAGTTCGGTTTTGTCTTCATTTTCCAACATACGCTTTACTTCCGCCTGCGTTTCAGCATCGTAGGCAGGTTCCAGCCATTGCTGAGCTTTTTCAGTCACTTGCTTAATCAGTTCTTGATTTTCCATACAAATTTATTTTTTCAAGGTTAATTACATTTCTTTTAAATGATAATTTAGCCCCCTCCCTCCTTCCCCCGAAGGGGAGGCTAAGACTACTACGGAGTATCATAAGCTCCCCCTCGGGGGGAGTTGAGGGGGCTTCTAAATTCCCATTTCTCTTCCTCCACAAAGGTAACGAGTATAATTGAATAAACAAATATTATTCAGGTATTTTATAACGGTCGCCGGTTTGTTTTACATATTCTTCCAGAAACTCTTTCGGATAGCCCGGACGGATGACACCCGCCGGCTGGCCGATGGCGTTGCGTTCAAACTTGCCGTCCTTCATGCGTCTTACGACCCCGTCGTTATATTTCACCACCAGAAACTCGCCCAAGCGCTTCCAAGCGTCATGCGTACTCTGCGCAGCCATCTGCGTGTAGTTGGTCAGCAGGGCTTTGGCCTGGGCGGGATTAGCCTCCAGCAACTTGAGGGCGGCGGACTCAATGCCTTCCTGTGCCTGGTTGAAGGTGGTTTCTATCTCGGTCTGCGTAGCCCGCACATCGCCAATCATCAGGTCGTAGCGGGGATATACCATGTTGGCCACCCAATTGAACACCCAAAAAGAGGACTTCCAGGAGAAAGTGATATAATCGGCTCCGTCAACCCGTGTATAGCATTCGGGCACACGGTCGGCGCAACAATACACGGGCGTAAACACGGTCATGTTGGCATCGTCCACCCCGAACCACAACACACCGCCCACGGCGTCAGGCAGATCGGCACGCATCTGAGCCACGAAGACAAAGCCCGTCTGTTGCGTAGAGATGGGACGCTCATTGAAGTACTTCTGTCCGTTCACTTCGAAATCCAGCGGAGAAAGGCGGTAAGGAGCGTGGTGAGGCCCCGCGCCAAAGTCCTGACTGAGGTCGAGCGGAGTGCCTTCGTAGTGGTCGCGCATGGCGTTCTTGATGTCCTGCACGGAGATTTTACGGTTGGGCTTCACATACAGGGGCATCGGCGTGCTGCTTTTGCCCTCAATGTAGGGCAGGAATTCCTCGCCCCGGTCAGTAAACATGTTGTAGAAGCTCCACACACGCGCCTCGCAATAGCGTAACATGCCAAAGTCCGTGGGCGAATAAGCGTCGGCAAAACTGAAGTCCTTGTTCACCCCGCTGAAGTATCCTTTCTCGCGGGCAAACGATATGACATCGGGCGAGTACAGGCAATTGTCCTTGTCCTTCATGTCAAACTGACGGATGCGGCTTTGGTTGGCATGGGCCGCAATGCAATCGTCCGGCACACGCACGGCCACCCATACGGCGCCGCGCACACCGGGTCCTTTGCCTATCATCTCCATAATCCATACTTCGTTGGGGTCGGCGATGGTGAACGATTCCCCGCTGCTATAATACCCGTATTCCTGCACCAGGTCCGTCATCACCTTGATGGCTTCGCGGGCGGTACGCGAACGTTGCAATCCTAAATATATCAGGCTGCCATAGTCGATAACGCCCGTTGTATCCACCAGTTCGGGACGTCCGCCAAAGGTGGTCTCGCCGATGGTCAGTTGGAATTCGTTCATGTTGCCTATGACGCTGTACGTCTGGCGCGCCTGTTCTATCCGCCCCAGGTACTTGCCGGTATCCCATTCGTGTACGTCTATCATTGTCCCCTTCGGGTGCATCCCTGCGGGATAGTAATACAACTCGCCAAACAGGCCGTAAGAATCGGCCGAATAGGACACGATGGTCGACCCGTCGGCCGAGGCATTCCGCCCCACAATCAGGTTGGTGCAGGCCCATGCCTCCGTTACAGATGCCGCCACAAACAGGACGGCAAGCGTCAATGCTTTCATTTTCATTTTTATCTCTTATTTTATTTAGTAAGTTTAATTGTCTGGGGAACGCAGACGACGCAGAATACACAGATGAACGCAGACTTATATTTTTTCTTTGTGCAGACAGGCGAAGCCCTTTATTTTCCGCGAGCCTCTGCGCCCGTCTGCGTAGTCTGCGTTCTCCTAATTCAGCCCCCTAAATTCCCATTTAGAATTAATCCGTGCAAATATACGAAAATAGTTTCACCAAACAAACTGATACGTTTCCGTGGTCACGTTACCGCAAGCGTCCGTCACACTCATCACCAGCTCGTGGCTTCCGCCTTTCTTCACCCGCTCAGGATCCAGCACGCACACCAGGTCGCCCTTGATGGAATTGGGCTTGCCGAAGAGGGCGTACTTCCCGTCGATGGTGCCCCGGTAAGCGGCGATGCCCGTCTCTCGGTCGCGCGCCTTGATGACGATACGCCCCGTGCGCCCCCAACCGGAAGGACGTATAGGCGTGAGCACGGGAGGGATTGTGTCCACACATACGGTGTACGTGCCCAGTTCGCTCACCTTCACCCACATGCTGTTTCCGTCCATGCGCCCGCCCACGCTCCGCTTGCGTCCTTTGGGAGAGACGCTGGCCACGTAGTACTTGGCGCTGTCCGCCACAGGACGCCGGCGCAGCCCGATGCGCAAGGTGCAAGCCCGATGCAGGGGGATGGGACGCTCGTTGAACCGGTAGGTGTAAGCAATGTCGGACGTGTCGCCTTGCAGGGCATAATTCAGATAGGCGTCCTCATAGAGCGTCCCGCGGGGAAGTATCAGCGTCAAGCCCGGTTCTTGCAGGTAGTTCACGCGGTTCCAGCGCAAAGTATATCGCTCCCGGTGTTCCACTTGGGGAATCTCCGTGCGCCGTCCCTGCACCGTAAAGCTCGCACGCGACGTGTTGCCCAAGGCATCGCTCAGCGTGTACTCAAAGCGGTAGGGTCGTTCTTCGTCAATGGTCACTATGCCCCGCTTCCCGTCTGAGGCATGAAGCATACGCAAACGATTGCCCGGGTCAATGAAAGATTTCATGTAGCCTTCATACGTCCAGGAGTTGATGTAACGGTTTTCCCGATAAGCGAAGCGGTCTACCTCGCTACGAAACACTTCATGCCCGTCCACCCGGAGCACTACGGTACGTACACCATATTTATTATGCACTCCGTCCATATAGTCATACGCCCGGACGCCTGCGCCAATCTCACCCCATGCCGTGATTTCCCGCGTTCGTCCGGCGGGAAAACGTTGCGAGTCGGCGCGCCCGTTCACCACTCCCCTGCCCGCTTGCGGGAAAAGCATGAAACCCGTGGCGCGCGGAGCCGTGCGGTCCTTTACCTGAGAGGCGAAGAAAGGCAAGGGGTCCACATATTCGCCCGTGGCCAGTTCGATGACATCCAAATGCAGATGCGGTCCGAAGGAATAGCCCGTGTTGCCGCTATAAGCTATCAGTTGGCCACGTTTCACGGGGTATTCTTCCGGCCGGGGCGTGATGTCCACTTCCCAACTCTCGCGCTCGTATTGCAGGTCTTTCACCCGACGGGCCATGTCATCCGTAAAAGCGCTCAGATGTCGGTTGATGGTCTCATAGCCATTGTCGTAAGTCACGTGGAGCACGTAGCCCGAGCCATGCGTCACCCGTATGCGCGACACATACCCGTCCGCCAAGGCATGCACCGCCTTGCCCGACACGCCCTGCGTCTTGAAGTCCAGCCCCCCGTGAAAGTGGTTGGCACGCAACTCGCCGAAGTTACCGCTGAAGGCGATAGGATGTTCAAAGGGATTGGCAAAGCGCAATGAATCCGCCTCCGACGCCTGCATGAGGCAAGCCAGCCAAGCCAAACAGATGGTTACAATTTCTCTCATTCTTAAAAGTAAATGATAATTTAGCGTTGTGTTTTATGGCACACAGATGACACAGATTAGACAGATTTACACAGATTTTTATGATGTTATCTGTCATGTCGAGCTTGTCGAGACATCTCACGTAACGCATGAGGAGGTCTTACATGAG
>CASGED010000101.1 GCA_949300425.1 uncultured Bacteroides sp. | reverse complement strand
CTCAAAATAAAGTTGTATCTTTGAACCCAAGATAAAGGCAGACACCATCCCGACAAGGGAAGCCAATAGTTCTTTCAAAAAAGTGTCCAATTCGTACCCCCCTTAAAGGTAGTGGTATGCTAAGATATTGATTTTAAGATTTGTATTTCGCTGGGTTCATAACCCAAGCGGATCACTGAGGAGAAAAGACAAGCTCCTGACAAACAAAGAAAAAGCTCTCTAATCCAACAAGTTAGGGAGCTTTTTTCTTACCCTGTGGCGACAGGGAAATGACCTTGAAAAGCCACCCTATGAAGATTATTCGTTGCCAAATCGAGTATTTCAAAAGCAAGATTGTAACAATTGACGTAACTCACTGAACCACACGTGTAAACTTCCTTGTTCCTCAGTACGCTGCCAAGTGGCAAAAATGCAGAATATAGCAGATATATGCAGATTTCCCGTTACGAATGCGTTACCTGTTTACCCTGAAAGAGGGTGCTCTTTTCACTCTGATAACAAGCTATCAAACAACGGTTTGAGCAGAATGTATCGGAGAATTGCAATGAACAGGTGAAAATAATGGCTTGACGGATTTTCCTGCACCCGTCCGCAGCGTTTTGCAAAAGGATGATTAGCTCTGTACAATGTAATTTTGCGAACAAAAAAGAGCTGATTATGAACGAACTGAAAGTAACATTTTACCTCAAGAAGAACGAGGAAAGAGCCGACGGGACAATGCCCATCTTGGGACGAATCCGCATCGGCAAGTCGATGGTGCAGTTCAGCACCAAGGTGTATGCCATTCCCAGCCTGTGGGATGTCAAGTCCGGAAGGGCTGTGGGCAAGAGCAAGCCGGCCGCAGCCACCAACAAGGAGCTTGACAGAATCTCTCTTGACATCCATTCCGCCTGCAAGGATTTGCTGGCGAAGAAGGAAAACGTGTCGGCATTGGAAATCAAGAATGCCTTTCAAGGCATATCTTCCGAGCAGGAAACGCTAATCTCCCTTTACGAGAAGTGCAACGACAGTTTTTATAAGAAGGTAGGCATAAACCGTAAATTGGAAACCTACAAACAGTATTGCGTGGCATTGAACCACCTGAAGGACTTTCTCCGCCAGAAGTACAATGTAAGGGACATGCCGTTCCAATCGCTCAATCCGGCTTTTGTGTCCGCGTATGACCTGTACCTGCGTTCCGACCTCAAAATCGGACGTTCCACCGTGACAAGGATGATGGGATACCTGCACCGTGTGCTGAAGTCCGCCATCAACAGCGGCTATCTCAAGCAAGACCCTTTTGTTGGCTATACGTTTGACTATGTACCCATTGTCCCCAAGTTCCTGTCAGAAAAGGAACTGAAGCGGATGATAACCACGCCGCAGCCCAAATCCAACCTGAACCTTGTGCGTGACGTGTTTCTCTTTTCGGCGTTCACGGGCATCTCGTTCAGCGACCTGCGCAACCTGACGGTAAAGAACCTCGCGCAAGCGGAAGACGGCACATGGTGGATTCACAGCGTACGGCAGAAGACCGGGACACCGTTCAACGTACCCTTGTTGGAATTACCGCTTGCACTTATTGACAAATACCGTGGCATCGCCAAGGCGGACAGGCTGTTCCCGATGTACAGTTGCAGCAAGACGAACATCTACCTGAAAAAGATTGCGGAAATATGCCAAATCAAACGCCGGGTGACCTTCCATCAAGCCCGCCATACCTATGCCTCGGTAATCACTCTCTCACAAGGAGTTCCGCTTGATACGGTACGTGAACTGATGGGACACCGCGACTGGAGAGCCACCCGAATCTATGCCCACCTGACCTATGACAAAGTGAACGAGGATATGGGCAAGCTGCAAAAGCGAATAACAGACAAGTTCAAGCTGACGGAAGAGGAACATGCAGAAACCGCCATGCGGAAAGAAGTCAAACGCACTAAAAGGATGAAGCCATGAAACAGGAACGAAAGACCACTTACAATACTTTTGCCGTATTGTTCTATATCAACCGAAAGAAGGTGAAGAAGAACGGATTGTGCCCACTTATGGGCAGAATTTCCATCAACACCGAGGTTGCGCAGTTCTCCACGAAAATGGAGGTGCAGCCTGACCTGTGGGATGCCAAGGCATACCGTCTGACAGGGAAAAGCCGTACCGCCAAAGAAACCAATGCCAAGATAGACAGGCTTGAAGAGGACATACATCGCTATTACAAAGAAATCCTTGACGAGCAGGGATATATCACAGCCGAACTTGTCAAGAATGCCGTAAACGGCATCGGGCAACATAAACGAAAACTATTAGAGTTGTACTGCGAATATATGGAAGATTATGCCAAACGTATAGGCATTAACCGTGCTGCCAGCTCATTAAAAGTACATAAGGCTTCTTACAAGACACTCCAGAAGTTTGTAAATGACTGCTACGGTGTGGAGGACATTCCATTGAAACAGCTTGACTATTCGTTCATTGAAAGATATGATAGTTTCCTGCGGACGGACATGGGGTATTCTATTGCCACCGTGGAGGGATATATCATCAAACTGAAAACCATGACACGGACAGCATTGGCACAAGGTACCATCCGGTACAACCCATTTGCATCGTTCATTCCCGAAAAGGCATTGCGAAAGCACCGCCACCTGACGATGGACGAGTTACAGAAACTGATGGACGCGCCCATTGCTGACAAGTTCCTGTGCCGTGTGCGTGACTTGTTCATCTTCAGTACGTTCACTGGCATCTCATACATTGACATGTGCAATCTGAATACGGGAAATGTAAGCAAAGACAGTAAAGGCAACCTTTGGATAAAGCTCAAACGGCAAAAAACCAAGAGTGAATGTGCCATACGCCTGCTTGACATTCCACGTAGGATAATGGAAAAATACAAAGTGGAACGCACGGGAGACAGACTTTTCAATATGCCTTGCCGTTCAGCCTTGACCAACAATATGCCGAAACTGGCCAAGCTCTGCGGCATAGAACGTCGGCTTACCTACCATATGGCAAGGCATAATTTCGGAACCCTTATTACTCTCTCACAGGGGGTTCCGTTGGAAACCGTATGCCAGATGATGGGACACAAGAACATGAGCACCACGCAAATCTATGCCCGTCTGACCCATCAGAAAGTGGACGAGGACATGAAGAAGCTGACCAGACGCATCGGAACCAAATTCCGTATGCCCGAATGGAATAAGGATAAGGAAAACATTAAAAACATACATTATGGACAGGGGAATCATTACAATCAGTGAAAACGGGACAGTCATTCTACCGACTGCACCCATATGGATGACACAACAAGAAATGTGCGATGCGTTCAATGTGTTCGGCTGTGACATCCGCAAAGCTGTACATGCCATCTATAAGAACATGGAATTGTCAGAAGAAGAAACTATGCAGCATGTCAGACAAGACGGCAAGATTTGCTATGACGTGTACAGCCTTGAAATGGTCATAGCCATAGCTTTCAAGTTGCGGACTAAGGAGTGTATGGCGTTTAGACGGTTCATCATGGACAAGCTCTGTTCAGCCAATAGTGGGAATCTTGTCCAATTTTTCTTTTCGCTGTCCAATCCCCATCCACGATGCACGTGTTAGGGTGAAGCAAGCAAAACGACCATTCCGTAAAGAGTAAGCCGATGGTTGGGCAGTTATTCTGTCACCATCGGCTTGCTCTGTTTTTGTACATGTCAAATCACGTTTCCAGTCGGTAGGCGTTCCGATACCCGCTCATCACCAACTTCTCGATGTCGGACTCCTTGTACAGAATCTTGCCGCCCAACTGGTAATAGGCAATCATCCCGTTGTTGCGGTAGTCCTGCAAGGTACGGCGGCTTACCTTGAGCCATGCCGACACCTCTTTGTCCGTCAGGAACTGTTCATTACCCGGCAAAGCCTTGCAGCCTGCACCCATTCTT
>CASGED010000100.1 GCA_949300425.1 uncultured Bacteroides sp. | reverse complement strand
TCTGCTTAAATAAGTGTTCAATATATTGTTCAGACTCTCCGTCGAATCATATTTCTCGATGTTCAAGTCGATGTGCAAGATGGGGTACGTTGTCCAATCCTTCTCCAACTGTTCGATGGCCAGTCCTTTAAACAGTTCTTTCTTGCCTTGCATATAAGCCTCGATGGTGGAAAGAAGCAAACTCTTACCGAACCGACGGGGGCGGCTCAAGAAGTAGTAACTTCCGGTATGTACCAACTGATAGACCCAGGCGGTCTTGTCCACGTAGAAATAACCGTCTTTGCGGATTTTCTCAAAGTTCTGAATTCCTATCGGATAAATCTTGTTGCTCATAACATTCTGTCTCTTTTGAACAAAGGTAATACAAAAAAATGAGATACTAAGCAAATCACGGAAATATGATTGAAGGTGAAAAATATGAGGGGCTTATGCGGACAGTAGGATAGCGCATTGGACAAGAAGCGGCGAATGAAGAAAAGCGTTCCTGTTTTTAAGCAAGAACGCTTTTTCGTTAAGATACAACTTTAAGATAGAAATGATTATTACAGGCGAAACATGACGGGGATTGTGAACTTCACGTTGACCGGCTTGCCATCTTGCATGCCGGGACTCCATTTAGGCATGGAACTGACCACGCGAATTGCTTCGGCGTCCAAATAAGGGTCTGCGCCTTTAATCACTCTCGTATTAGTTACACGTCCTTCCGTATCAATGATGGCTTGCACCGTCACCCGTCCCTGTGTCCCATTTTTGTGCGCTTCCGACGGATACTTGATGTTATTGGCGAGGTATTTCATCATCTCCGCAAAACCTCCGGGGAATTGCGGCATTTGCTCCACCACTTCATAAGCGCCACTCTCATCAATTTGTGCTTTCCTTGATGCAACCACTACTTCTGCGGACTTATTATCCAACTGGAACATCACCGGCACGGTATATCTTACCCGCACGGTTTCACCCCGTTGCATGGCCGGTTTCCATTTGGGCATTTCACTGATGACCCGGACGGCCTCTTTGTCTAAGTCGGGTTCCACCCCGCGCAAGATGCTTATGTTGCTGATGCTTCCGTCTTTCTCCACTACGAATTGCACGGTGACACGTCCTTGTGTGCCCGCCTTTTTGGCGGCTTCGGGATAGCGGATGTTCTGGCTGAGGTATTGCATCAAGCCTGCCATGCCTCCGTTGGGGAATTCGGGCATCTGCTCTACCACTGCAAAGATGTCCGCCGTATCTTTGGGAGCTACTGCTGGTGCTTCCGGCTTGGTAGATTCAGTTGTAGGTACATCCTTGTTAATATGTTGCACGCTTCGTGCCACGGTTTCGATGTTGCTTACTATCATGAGTAAGGCAGCCAGCGGGAGAAACATCAGGTACTTGGTTCTCCCTATCTTTCGGGTTCTTTTCTTGTTCATCATAATGATGCGCTTTTTTAAAGGTAATACATTAAAACTATTATAGATGGTTGCTGCAGCCTTATGATGTGAAAGTCCCAACAGATGGTATTGGTAAGCCTTGGCATCGTGTCCGGTGGCCAATACCCGTTCGTCGGCCAGATACTCCAAGTTGGTGCGTATCTCCCGACGCATGAGCCATACAAAGGGGTTGAACCAGCACGCGATGCAAGCTAATTCACCTACCAATACGTCCACCGAATGCCATTGGCGGGCGTGGGTACGTTCGTGCGTCAATATCTCGTGTAATTCCTCTCCGCTATGCGCGTCGGGGCAGATGAATATCCAGCGGAAGAAAGAGAAAGAGCCTTTCTCAGGGGAAAGCCAGTGAATAAGAATGCCGTCTACCTTCTGCGTGGGGCATTGCCGGGCTAAGCGAAGGATGCTCGCTAATTGCACGAAGAGGCGTGCCGATAGCAGGGCCGCTACTATCCAATAAACCAGCTCAATGCCTCCCTTCATCACCTGATGCCAATCCATAGTCTGTGCTTGGGGCGTTATGGTCAACTCCGTGAGCACGGCACCATAGAGGTCAGCCATTGCTACCATTGGCTCTTGGGCGGCAATCCACGTCTGTATGTCAAGCAAGGGTACCAGTGCCGACACGCCGAAGAAGCACAGCAGGGCCGTCCGTCTCCAGGTAAAGAACGTGTCCTTGTAGAAGAACAGCCTGTAGAAGGCGTAGAACAAGGCTATCGCTATGTTTATTTTCAACAAGTATATCATAATGACTTACCCTTTGTTTGGAAGTTACACGAATAATCGATTTCCAGTTGCTCTATATATATTAATGGTGTAAGCCTACGCTTACTTTTCTTCTCCTTTCTCTATCATGTCGATGATGTCCTTCAGCTCATTGGCCGAAATCTTTTGGTCGCGGGCAAAGAAGGACACCATCTCTTTGTACGAATTGGCAAAATAGTTGCGGACGAACCCGCTCATAAAAGTCCGCTTGTACTCGCTTTCTGGCACCAGCGGTGTGTAGCGATACGTGTTGCCCACGCGTTTGGGCTTTACGTAGTGCTTCCGCTCTAGGTTCTTCACTACCGATGCCACGGTGGTGTAGGGCGGTTTCGGTTCGGGGTACTTGGCGAGGATGTCCTTCACGAAACATTCCTTCAGATTCCAAATGTACAACATCACTTCTTCTTCTTGCATTGTTAACTTTTCCATGGAACAAAGTTTTTAGTTTGAATTCATGGCAAATCTACGAATAATTCGTAAGTATGCAATAAATAATAGGTTAATAAGTATAAAATGGGTGCGGATTTATTATGGGAGGCGGTTCGTGAAGAGGGCTTTCTTCTTATTTCTTCCTGTATTGGGTAATGAAGTGTTCCAGTTCGCGTACGCCTTTTTCGGTAGAAATGCCTCGCAGGAAGGTGAACATGATAGATTCGTACACGTCTAAGAATGGATAGGTTTTGCAAATATCGCTCTCCATCAAGATGTCCATTTGGGCGTGCAGCAAGTGGCTGACAATGGGGAAGTTGACATCCTCGCGGAAATAACCTTGCCGCACGCCTTCTTTGAAGAAGTTGACGGCATCTTCCGTCGTGCGGTTATTGCCGTTTCGCAGTTGTTCGTACGCGCGGGGATATTTCTTGATGTCATCGAAGAACTTCTTGTTGGTGGCATGGAAGCGCTCGATGCTGCGTTGGTAACGTTTCAGGAGAATCTCTAATACGTTGAGCGAGCGGGCCGCTTGCTCGCGCATGTAGATTTCCTCTAACTGAATTTCCCTGCGAATGCATTCAATCAGCAGCGCCTCTTTGTCCGAAAACAGTTCGTAAAGCGTACGTTTGGATATGCCGAACGAAGCGGCGATGTCATCCATCGTGACGCTACGGATGCCTTCTTTTGCGAAGAGTTCCCCTGCGGAGGAGATGATTTTCTCTCTCAACTCTCGGCGTATGGCGGGATATTGGGCTGCTTCTTTCATCATAAAAATTCGGGAGGCCTTATTGACCACTGAAAAACGAAGCAAAGATAAAAAAAGAAAACCCAACTGCCAAGTTGAGTTTCCTTTTTTTTGTCCGTTAAGCCTGCATTTATTTTCAAAGATGCGGATTTAGTCGTCGCTATCCATATCTATGACGTTGAATTGGAGGTCGAATTTGATTTCCCAGAAGTTGGAAAGTTTCACTTCGTACGAGTAGCGGTCTTTCTCGATGGAGAGTACTTTGGCATCAGGGTAGTTCGTATTCACAAATTCCGTGATGCGGGTCGGAATCACTGCGGCGGGCACTCCGGTGTGCTTGCACTTCACTTCGGTCCAAGCGCCCTTTTTGTCAAATTCAATTTTGTCTCCGTTGACAAACATCAGGTCATACGACGTGTCGAAGATTTCGCTTTCCTTCTTTACGAAGGCTATCTTGCCATCGGCAAAGTTTTGCTTTACAAACTGCTGCGCCTGGGCGGGAAGTTGCGTGAACGGGATGGCCTTGTCGTTGTCGGCTGATGCGAACTGCAGAGTGAACACACTGACTAATAACAAAAATAACTTTTTCATAATGGTACGTTTTTTAAAAGGGTTATTAAATTCGTTTCTGTTGTTTTCGTACTGCAAAGAAACGCACCCTTTTGGGAAAAAATTGGGAAAAACGGGCAAATCTCAAGAAAAAATTATTTTTCTTTCGTCAGACGTTTCAACTCAGTCAGATAATAACCTATGACGGAGGCTCTTTCGCTGGTCTCCCGTTGCAAACGCTTCTGCAAGTGGGGGTAACCGACAAGCAATGACATCATCTTTTCCTTGCCTACAAATTCGGCCCGTCCGTTACGCGGATTGATTTCATAGAATACGCGTGCGTTAATCAAGGCCGATGCGGCGATGGCGTTGCCTACATCGCCGCCCAAACGGGGCGCATTGGCGGGAGTGGAAGTGCTGGAAGCGGCTTGCCCCACGGGCTGGGCGCAGAAGTACACGTGCTCGCCTATCTGAATGGCCGGCGCGTAATAGTTGCCGAAGCGGTAACGCTTGTAGCGCATCTTGCGGCAATTGACATAAAGCGCCGTATCTACTTGCACGGCATAGCAACGCTTGCGCAGGTAGCGGCTGAGGCTCGGATTGTCTTTGGCTTCAATGCGATAGTCGCCTCCGCTCAATAACAGAATTTTGTTTTTCGAACGTTTCTCCACGCGCAACGTCGTGACCGTATCGCCTTCATGCGCCACCAGCTCGCGAAGGTTGGAGTACATCACCTGCTGGGCTTCACATGGGAAGGCCGGCAAGAGCGCAAGAAGCATTATCAGAAATACACTTTTTTTCATATCAGTTGAACGATTCTGCCACCAAGTTTCGTGTTTGCGGAGATAAAGGTACGTGTTTTTTGAGGAAACAGCAAGGAAAGGAAGAGAAAAAACGTAGAATAGGAACATATTGGTCAAAATTCAATATATTTGCGAACCATTATTTAATGTATAAGAGAAACGATAAAGATACCGATGATTTTGCCCGGCAACGTTCCCGCGTTGTGGTAATGTGATTACCAAGCCTTGGTAATGTGGTTACCATTCTTTGGTAGTGTGATTACCAAGCCTTGGTAATCATGTTACCAAAACAGGGGAGGCGGGATGGGATTGGGCAAGACTGATAATGTAAAAGCAAAGTAACAATGGACAATGAACTGAAAGCCGAATACACTCGGCGTATAGAAGAGGCGGGGCAGGCATTGGCCCGTGTACAAAACCGGATAAACCGCATCAGCCTTTTGCGGGTACTACTGTTCTGCATGGCCGTGGCGGGAGTCATTTACTTTTGGAATGAAGGGTGGGCGCTGATGGCGGGAACGTTGGTTCTTACCCTTCTTCCTTTCCTGATGCTTATCCGATACCACAACCGCCTGTTTTGGCGGAAAGAATACTTGGAGAAGGAAAGGGAAACAAGTCTTCAGGAGTTGGCGGCGCTCGACAATGACTTCAGTGCCTTGGACGAAGGGAGGGAGTACATCGATGCCTCGCATCTCTATACTTACGACTTGGACGTGTTCGGCGCGCACTCCTTGTTCCAGTGCCTCAACCGTACCTGTACGCCCATTGGCAAGGACGTATTGGCGGATTGGCTAAACCATCATTTAGAGGATAGAGAAAAGATACTTCATCGGCAAGAGACCGTCCGGGAACTGGCCGCTAAAGGAGCGTTCAGGCGGCATTTCCGTATATTGGGGCTGATGAACAAGGGAGAAGCGGCCGATAAGGCGGAACTGTTGGACTGGGCCAAAAGCCCGCTTTTGTTCCGTTGTCATGCAGGATACCGTTGGTTGCCCGTTATTGTCACCCTTCTCAACCTGGGGTGCTTAGGCGGAGTATTGACGGGGTTCGTCACGGGCAGCCAATGGGGCATCTTATGGTTTGCCATCGTCCTTTTTAGTTTTCTGTTTACCCACAAAATATCCAAGGTGCAGGCGGTGTATGGAAAAAAGCTGCAGATATTAGGGACCTATGCCCGCTTGCTGAAAGCCATTGACGAAGAGCCCTTTGAAAGCGCCGTGCTGAAAAAGGTGAAAGAGAAGATTGGGAGCGACCACCGGCAAGCCACGCAAGCCATTCAGAAATTGGTGAAGCTGATGAACGAACTGGACCAGCGCAACAATTACCTGATGTACACGGTGCTGAACGGCTGTTTCTTTTGGGAGATATGGCAAATCATGCGGATAGAGGCTTGGAAAGAAGCCCATGCCGCCGAGCTTCCCCAATGGTTGGAGGCCATCGGGGAGATAGATGCCTTGAATTCCTTAGGCACCTTTGCCTACAACCACCAGGAGGACTATTGCTATCCTGTCATAGACACTTCCGCGCCTTTCAAGTTGTGTGGCAAGCGGTTAGGGCATCCTTTAATGCCCCGCGGGCAATGCGTGACGAACGACATTTATATGAATGGACGCCCGGCCTTCATCATCATCACCGGCGCCAACATGGCGGGAAAGAGTACTTACTTGCGTACCATCGGAGTCAACTACCTGCTGGCCTGCATCGGTTGTCCTGTCTATGCCGCGCAAATGGAGTTGTACCCCGCCAAACTCATAACCAGCCTGCGTACCTCCGACTCGCTGAACGACAATGAATCTTATTTCTTTGCCGAACTGAAGCGGCTGAAACTCATCATCGACAAACTGAAAGCGGGCGAACAACTCTTCATCATCCTGGACGAAATCCTGAAAGGCACCAACTCCATGGACAAGCAGAAAGGCTCGTTCGCCCTCATCAAGCAATTCATGAACCTGCAAGCAAATGGCATCATTGCCACGCACGACCTGTTGCTCGGAACGCTGAAAGATCTCTTTCCGCAACACATCGCCAACTATTGCTTCGAGGCGGACATCACCGGGGACGAGCTGACTTTCTCTTATCAGCTGCGTTCCGGTGTGGCACAAAACATGAACGCCTGCTTCCTGATGAAGAAAATGGGGATTGCGGTGGCAGAATGAGTCTACCAAAGAATCTTACACCATAAAGTCCTTGCGCCGCAACACGAAACTGTTACTCAGATATTTCTCGCGGACAATCTGGTTGGCGGCCAGCTCTTCGGGCGTGCCTTGGAATAGAATCTTGCCTTCGAACAGCAGATAGGCGCGGCTGGTGATACTCAGCGTCTCCTGCACGTTGTGGTCGGTGATGAGGATGCCGATGTTCTTGTCCTTCAGACGCCACACGATTTGCTGGATGTCTTCTACGGCGATGGGGTCTACGCCGGCAAACGGTTCGTCCAGCATAATGAACTTGGGGTCGATGGCTAAGCAGCGGGCTATCTCCGTGCGTCGGCGCTCGCCTCCGGACAACTGGTTGCCTTTGTTCTTGCGCACCTTCTGGAGGCGGAACTCGGCTATCAGACTTTCCAGTTTGTCTTTCTGATAGTCTAACGGTTTGTTCGTCATCTCCAGCACCGAGGCGATGTTGTCCTCCACGCTCATTTGGCGGAACACAGACGCCTCCTGCGCCAAATATCCGATGCCGGTTTGCGCCCTTTTGTAGACAGGATAGTTCGTTATGTCCAAGTCATCCAAAAAAATACGACCCTCATTCGGCGTAATCAGACCTACGGTCATATAGAATGATGTGGTCTTGCCGGCACCGTTTGGTCCCAGCAGTCCGACTATCTCGCCTTGTTTTACGTCGTACGACACGTGGTTCACCACCGTACGTTTGCCGTACTTCTTCACCAGGTTTTCGGTGCGGAGCACCATCTTGTTCTCTTCCATACATGCGTTAATTTGGCGCAAATGTAGCAAAAATAAAAGATAAAGCCGTACATTTGCAGGCAAATACATATAAAATCATGTTTAAAGCACTTAGAACTGTAGGAAGATACTTCATGCTGATGGGGCGTACGTTCTCACGTCCCGAACGTATGCGCATGTTCTTCCGTCAATACCTTAACGAGATGTCGAAACTCGGTGTGGACTCCATCGGCATCGTATTGCTGATTTCGCTATTCATCGGCGCGGTCATCACCATACAGATAAAACTCAACATTGAAAGCCCTTGGATGCCACGCTGGACCGTAGGCTACGTGACCCGTGAAATTCTGTTGCTGGAGTTTTCTTCGTCTATCATGTGCCTTATCCTGGCCGGAAAAGTTGGCTCCAACATCGCTTCCGAGTTGGGCACCATGCGCGTCACCCAGCAGATTGATGCCTTGGAGATTATGGGAGTGAACTCGGCCTCTTACCTCATCCTGCCCAAGATTGTGGCGATGGTGACAATGATACCTATATTGGTTATTTTTAGTATCTTCGCCGGCATCATAGGTGCCTATTGCACGTGTTGGTTCGGCGGCATCATGACGGCTACCGACTTAGAGTATGGTTTGCAATATTGGTTTGTAGAATGGTATATATGGTGTGGCATTATCAAGTCCCTCTTCTTTGCCTTCATTATAGCCAGCGTATCGGCCTTCTTCGGCTACACCGTAGAGGGAGGTTCCATCGAAGTGGGCAAGGCGTCTACCGATTCGGTGGTGACCAGTAGTGTGCTCATCCTTTTTGCCGACTTGGTGTTGACGCAGTTGTTAATGGGATAAAGAAAATTGTTATGATTGAACTTAAAGGACTCTATAAATCGTTTGATGGGAAAGAAGTGCTGACAGATATCAGTTCTACATTTGATAATGGAAAGACGAATCTCATCATCGGCCAAAGCGGTTCGGGAAAAACCGTATTGATGAAGTGCATAGTGGGGTTGTTGACCCCCGAACGGGGCGAACTCCTCTATGACGGACGAGACTTTCTCGCGATGGATAAGCGGGAGAAGAAATCCTTGCGTCGCGAGATGGGGATGATTTTTCAAAGTGCGGCTCTTTTCGATTCAATGACCGTGCTGGAGAACGTCATGTTCCCTCTCAACATGTTCAGTAATGATACTTTGCGCGACCGTCAGCGCCGTGCCCAGTTCTGCCTCGACCGTGTCAACCTCAACGATGCGGGCGATAAATATCCGGGAGAGATAAGTGGAGGTATGCAAAAGCGTGTGGCCATTGCCCGCGCCATTGCCTTGAATCCGCAATATCTTTTCTGCGATGAGCCGAATTCCGGTCTGGATCCCAAAACATCACTTGTCATTGATGAACTGATACAGGACATTACTCGTGAATACAACATGACTACCCTTATCAATACGCACGATATGAACTCCGTCATGGGCATTGGTGAGAAAATCATCTTCATCTACCAAGGGCACAAAGAATGGGAAGGTACTAAAGATGACATTTATACTTCTACCAACCAGAAGTTGAATGACTTCATCTTTGCCTCCGACCTCTTCCGCAAGGTGAAGGAAGTGGAAATACAGAATATAGAAGGCTGATTCTATCTATGAAATCGGCTATCCTGCTACTCGTAGCTGAATAGGAACTTTGCGGATATTCATTATATATATAAAGCCGGAGCATGCTTCCCGCATACCCCGGCTTGTTTTTAGCGTATGTAAGTTTTAAAAGAGAATTTGCTTACTTGTTTTCCCATATCAGACCTACCGCACTGCCGATGCTGCTACCGGTGGCGGTGCCGTTCTTGGTAATGCTATAGTAGAATCCTTCTACCACGTACCCGCTCCAGGAACCGTTGTCGCGCCACCGCAAGCGGATGTGCCCGTCTTCCGTAAACTCGATGGGAGCGACCATCTCTACACTGGTTCCCCATGTCAGCCTGCCGTTTGTTCTGTCATACGCGCAGAGGACGATGTTTTCTGTCGGGTCTTTCTCGTACGGGCCTAATACTTGTCCGAAGTTGATGACGACTTCGGTGCCTCTGACGGTAATCTCGTAAGGAGCGTCATACACACTGCCCGTAGGCGTTACTTTATAGTGGTTGGCTTCCTCCATCGCTTCAATCAGGCACGTGCCATAAGAGTTCTTGCCATTGTCTTTGTAGCAATTCCATTCACCGGCCAGATTGGTGTCCATTTGCGTAATGGTATAAACCTTCTCGTGAATACCGGCAGACAGGCGGATGTCGCAGGTTCGGTATTTCATGTTGTTGACGAACGGCTCTACATGCAGGGTCAATGTCCCGTTTTCAAGCGTACAGGTCAACCATGACTCGTCGGCGCCGGTCACTGTGACTTCTTCATTGGACAGCATGCGGAAACTCATGTCGCCTCCGGCCGCGTTGAAAATGTATTCACTTTCCACCATGGTCGTATCCAGGATGTCTCCTTTCTGGTAAACGGGGACTTGGGTCTCTTCCACTCCGTTGGTGAGCGTAATCATGGCGGAACGGCTTTCAAACCGCATGTTTTCAGTGACCGTTACGCTGACGGTGTTGCCTTGCACCGTGGCGGTACACCAGTCCGCGGACGAAGTGGCGGTAACCGGTTGCGTGGAGGTGAACTCGATGGTACCCGTGCCGCCATTGTTTTCAAATTCAAGGTTGGAACTTACCACCCGCAGTGTTTGTACCGCGGTTTCTTCATTGTCGTCCGAGCAGGCGGTGGTAAACACCAGGCAGAAAGCCAATAAGGCAAATAAAGAATATATCTGTTTCATAATCTTCAACTTTTAGAATTCATTGCTTATTATTGCTTATGGAATTCGATGTTACGGTATTGCACATCGCCTCCGAAACCATAGTACCAGCCGTTGGGGCTGTAAATGATGAGTGCGCGGCCTGTGTAGGTACCCCATACGCCGTTGTCCACAAAACTGTAGTAGGTTTCTTGGGTCTCTTCGTCCACCACTTTCTTGCCTATCAGTCCGACTCCTTCAGCCCAGGTCAGGTAACCGTCGCCTGTCACTTCCCAGATGGCGAAATAATAAGTGCCGGCATTGACCGTCAGGATTTCGAAGGTGTCGTTCTCTTCATTGTAATACAACGGCAAGGGGAAAGTCAATCCTTCTACCGTATAGCTCCGTTCCGTAAAGTTGCCTTCGTTGACGGTGATGGTTACTTCCTTCCGGTTGGTGGAAGAAGTGTAATAGACCATGGTATAAGTGCCGCACAAGGCTGCGTAGGGTGCGTAGACCGGGTCGTTGACTTGGGTGAATGCCTGTCCTTCCACGATAAACGTCTTTTGTCCGTCGTCCCAAGCCAAGTCCGTGAGGGGCATTCCGCCCACATCAAAGCTTTCATACAGGTGGATACCTTCCGCCGTACACAGGTAGCTGATGGTCTGGCTCTTATCGCCCGTTTGCAACGTGGCCTGCCGGCCTTTGGCCAAGGCTACTGTCAAGGATTGCCCGTTGACGGTTCCTTCAAAATAGTTAATCATGACCGGGCGGTTTTCGAGGCTGCTTTCCATGGTTTTGATTTTGCTCAGGTAGCTCTCGCTGGCCTCCTCCAATTTATACATGTGCATCACCGTTTTTCTTTTCTTGCCTTTCAGCACGATTTCATTGTCGGTGTGGCTCATGATGACAAACTCGTAGTCGCCTTCATATCCTTTCCCGTTACCGCCTCCGCCTTCCGGCCGGTAGGGGTCTGCCCAGTAGTGCAGAATCTTGTTATAAGTGTCGAAGTTCAGCGTGGGACCCATGTCCGACTTCAGTGAGTAGTAGCTGGAGTAGGTCTCGGAGGGGTCGTCCATGAGGTCGGAGGCTGCCGTGACCTGTTGGCTGTCGAACTTCATGGTGATGGTATATCCGCCGTGTTCCTGGTTGACTCCGGGGTAGTATTCCAGCACCCAGCCGTTTTCGGCGCTTGTCAGTAATTCCTTGCAGACTCGTAACTCCTCGTTCATCCGGTCTTGGGCCGATTGGTCGAAGAGGTCATCCACTTCGTTAGTACATCCTTGTAGAATCAATGCCACAAGGCATGTCGTATAAAATAATATTTTTTTCATATCCGTTCAATGTTTTTGCGTTCTCACTCGGTTTCTGTCTCGTTACGGTAGTTCGGTCAAATCCAAATCTTGGATTTCTTCGCTTCTGCGGTCGATAATCTCGCGCAGATGGTCCATGTCGATGTTGAAACTCTTCTGCATGTAGGTTTTCATGATGTCAATCTTCTCTTGGATGATGGCCCAGCCTTCTTCGCCCGCGTTTCTCTGTATGGTTGCCCATTGTTCGTCGGAGAAAGTCAGGTATGAGGCGGTGACTTCGGCGATGTCTTCGCCCGGTTCGCTGCCCGCATAAGCGGTTACAAAGCCAAAGGGAGCGACTTCGGTATCCGTGCGGTTGGCCCATCCGGAGGGCGAATAGTGCCCTTCGCTCAGTGTGTTGTATTCTACCGGATAGTCAATGGTCTGGTGCAGGATGTGGGCGAATTCGTGGTGCATGGTCATGAAGTAGTCTTCGTTCATGGCGTCCACGTCCTTGGGGTTCAGCCAGTTCCCACCTACCAATGTCACTTTTAAGCCTCCTTCGGCGTAGCCTAAGATGAAGGTTCCGTTGGAGTTGTATTGCCAGGAACCTAACACGTGAATCATCTTCGGCGCATACTGCCGGGTGAAGTCAATGCCGCCCACTTCATCGTAAGCTTCAAACCACAGATACTTCACCGCGCGCGCCATCTGTTTGGCCATTTCGTAATCGATGGGTATCAGGTTGTAATTCAGGTCAGACTCCACATCGTCCATGCGGTATTTGAAGTCTACGTTGTACGGGTAAAGGTAGTTCTCGTCCAACCAGATGTCCAGCTCGTTCTTCTCATTGGCGATGGTATCGTCGAAGATGCTGTTCGGGTTCAGGTCTTCCTCGCTGCAGGCGCTGAATCCGCCGATGCAGAAGAGGAGGGTCAGTAGGAATAAAGTATTTGTTTTCATATCAGTAATTCGTTTAATAAGTTCCTATTTATCTGGGGTTCGGTTCCATTCCGCCCGGTGCCATGAGCACTTCTTCCGGAAGCTGTATGGCTTTACGCAGGTCGTTGGCTTCCAGTACAATGGGGTCGCTGTTGTACACGTTGTGTTCCACCGCGATGCCGTAACGTTTGATGTCCAACCAGCGTGTACCGTCGTGTATTCCCTCTACGCGGCGTGCGTGCAGCACGGCATAGATCATGCTAGTCTGGTCGCTGTCGTAAGCTACACCCGTATTCAACGGCGTGCGGTTTGAGGCATCACAACGGGGTGTGCCGTCATTGTTGCCTGTAGGTTCGCTGTAAAACGAGATAATCTCATTGGCTGTGCAACTGGCGGCACCTTTCTTCAGGTACCAGTAAGAGAGATCCCGGGCGGCGGCATTGTAGTCCTTCTTTAAGACGTAAGCTTCCGCACGGCACAGCAAGGTCTCATCTGTTGTGAACGGAGTCAGCACGATGTGCGGGTATCCTGTCTGTGCTACCGGATTGGTAATCTCGAAAAATTCGATGATTTTAGGCACAAAATAGGTCAGGTAATTCTGATGAAATACCGTGTTGTACACTTCTAATGGGTTGTTCCCGGGGAAATCGGATCATGCCAATGACGCGCGGAATTTGGCTTGCGTGATGCCATACCGTTGGTTGATGTAACGGTAATTGAGGGACATGTAAGGTATAATCAACAAGTTGGCGGGTTCGTCTTCATCTATATAACCGCGTCCCCATTCCGTAGTGTTGGAAAACTGGCTGTAACCGTTCAGGTCACGCAGTACCGAGGTGGGGTTTTCCCCGATGGCTTCAGTAGCGTATTCAATCACTTTGTCCATGTCTTTGCCATAGAAGAGGTTGAAACGGGCGGCAAAAGCGTAGGCGGCTTTCTCGTTGAAATGGTAGGTCGGTATCGTGAAGTTGAAACCTTTGACCAGCGGCAGGCCCTCTTCGATGTCTGCATCTATTTTCTCGTACACTTCTTGTAAGGTTCCACGTTGGTAGGTGGTGCCTACGACCGTTTCGGGCTTGGTTATGTAGGGAATGCCCAAAGTCGTTGAAGCGGTCGCCTCGTTGTAAGCCATGCAGAAGGTATTGGCCAGCACGAAGTGGTTGTAGGCGCGGCACAGAAGGGCTTCCCCTTTGTAGGGACGGCATTCCTCCGGGTCGCCCATTGCTTCAATGGCTTCCAAGGCTTGGTTGGCGGCGGCTATGGCGGCATAACAGTTCGTCCATACGTAGCTGGGAGTGTCTTGGTCCGTTTCGCCTATATCTTCCCATAAATAGGATTCTTCGATGAGGTTGTAGGAGAATTTATAGGAGTCTCCATTGTCATAGTAGTTGTCCGACATAAATTCATACATGGAGACAGGAGTACCTGTAGAATAAGCGGAAATCAGGATGTCGCGCACTTTTTCAGGCGTGTCGATCTCGGTACGCTTGTCGGGCATGGTGTCGAGGAAGCTGTCACACGATGCCAAGCCGCAGACCACGGCTGTAGCTGCCAATGTGTATAGTAGGTTCTTTTTTGCTTTCATACGTGATACATATTTATAGAAGTTATACATCTTAGAAACTTGCGCGGATGGTGAAGGTGAACTGCTTGGGCACCGGGGCGGCAACGCCACCGGCGTTGGCGAATTCGGGGTCTTGCCCGTTCAGCTTCTTGTCCGAGTAGATGAGGAACAGGTTCGTACCTTGCACTTTCAGCGAGAGGGATTTCAGCATCTTCTGGCGTCCCAGCAAGGATTGCGGGAAGTCGTAGGTCAGTGAAATCTCTTTCATGCGGATGAAACCACCGTCAGCCACGCGGGCGTCGGACAGGTTGTAGGCGTTGTAACCGTAGTTCATGTTGCTGTATTTTTGGTTGTCGCGCACGTTCAGGATGGTCGGCACATCGGTTATCTTTTCATCGCCCGGAATCATCCAGCGGTTCTTGAAGTCCTTGGGCGTAGCGTCCAAGTCGTTGTAACTGCTGGAGAACTGTTGGTCGAGGCGTACCTTGTTGCCTGCCGCATAGGTGATAAATACGTTCAGACGGAAGTTCTTGTACGTGAACACGTTGCCAAAACTACCGGTGATGGGCGGGTCGATAGAACCTTCGTACTTCAGGAAGTCGAGGTCGCTCAGCTGCTGGAAGTTCAGGTCGCCGTAGCAGGTCTTGTCCACTACCTTGTCACCCCATTGGAAGGTGGGGTAACCGTCTTCGTCCAATCCGAGGAAGGGGATGGAGAACAAGCTGCCCCATTGGTATCCTTCGCGCTGGCCTACGCCCGTCACGAGGTCGAATACGTTGGTCTGTGTCTTCAGGTCGGTAATCTTCGTGCGGCTGTAGCCAAAGATGAAGTCCGTCGTCCACGTGAAGTCTTTCGTCTGGATGTTGCGGGTGGACAGCGAAGCCTCGACACCGTGGGAGCGCATGGAGGCCATGTTGGCGTTACGTCTCAGTTCGCCTCCCACGCCTTGCGTTACCACCGCACCAATCAGGTCGAAGTTGTTGCGTTTATAGTAGGCGAATTCCATGTTGATGCGGTTGTCCAGGAAGCCCAAGTCGGCACCGAGGTTCCATTCGTGCTTCTTTTCATAAGTCAGGTCGCTGTTTTGCAGTTCCACAATCTGCAAGCCCGACTCCGACACATTGGCGTTGGGGCGCCAAGGCGTGTAACTGTTGATGTTCACAAAGGAGTTGGTGACGTACGTCGGGCCGGCATCGGCGGTCAAGCTGTACGAGGTCTTCAGCGTGAAGTGCGACAGGGCGGGGCGCAGGGCTTCGAAGAAAGGTTCTTCGTGCATGTTCCAAGCACCGCCGATGTTCCACGTAGGCAACCAGCGTGCTGAACGTGCCTTACCCAAACGGTTGGAGCCTTCGTAACGGAAGGTACCGGTGACACTATAGCGTCCTTTCCACGAGTAAGTACCGGTGGCGAAGTAAGCCAACGTGCGGCGGCGCGTGTTGGAAAGCGAGTAATAGTCCGTGTTGTCCTCGCGCATCTTCTTGAAGGCGTAGTAGCTGAAGAAAGGCAGTTCGCCTTTGTCGTACTGCATGCCCCAACCGTCGAAACTGTTGTTCATACGGTCTTGCGCGTTGGCTTCCATACCGGCATAGAGGTTGATGATGTGGTCTTCGTTGACTACCGTATTGTAAGCGGCCGAAGCGCGGAAGTCCCAACTGAACATGCGGTAGTTGGTCGTGTTATAGAAACCGCCTTCGGGCAGCACGCTGAAGGGCAGCGAGTTCAGTACGTCCGGGTCGGTGTAGAGCCAGGAGTTGGCGTCGCGTATCGTGGCGTCATCCATGGCACGGTAAGCCATCGCTTGGTTGGACGACTCCAATATCTTATGTTCTTGCGAAGAGGATGAGTACTTGGCGGCACCCAGCACGCTCAGTTCCAGTCCGCGTACCGGCTTCCACTTCAATTCACCTTGGAACTTCAGGTCTACCACGTTCAGGTCGATATAGTTGGAGTTCAACTCGTTGAAGATGTTGAAGTCCGCATAGTTACGCGTGTAGTATTCGTCCGGGTCGAGGGTGCGGGACGTGTTCAGGGCATACGAGTAAGGGTTGATGTCGAATCCGCGCGATACTTCACCCGACACGGCGTCACGGCTCTGGCCGATGGTACCCGGTGCGCGTTGTTTGCGGTACGACCCGTTACCGATGACCGTCAACGAGAGGTCGTTGCTGAGGTTGAACGTCGTGTTCATGTTGGCGGTATAACGTTGCACTTTCGTACTTTTCATCCAACCTGGGTCGTTCATGGCGCTCAGCGAGATGTAGGTCGTGGCTTTGTCCGTACCGGTGGAAATGCTGACGGAGTGGTTCATCATCAGTGCGTTGCTGAACAGCAGATCGAACCAGTCGGTGTTGCGGTATTCGGCTTGGCGCAGGTACTCCCTGCGTGCGGCCTCGGTATTCAGCAGTCCGAACTGTCCCGTGGTGGGGTCGTACGTGTTGAGCAGGTGGTACATCTTGCCGTACACGCCGCTGTTGCTGGCACGGTAAGTACTGGCGAAGTTCAGCCATCCTTTGTCCTTCAGTTCCTTGTACACGCCCATTTGGTCTTGGGAGTTCATGATGTTGAACGTGCGGTAGGAAGGTTTCAGGCGGGTGGTGAATTCACCCGTATAGCTGATGCGGCTCGTTCCGGCTTTACCTTTTTTGGTGTTGACCACAATCACACCCGCCATGGCGCGTGCTCCGTAAATAGAAGTAGCCGAACCGTCTTTCAGGATTTCGAAGCTTTCGATATCGTCCGAGTTCAATCCCGCGATGGCGGAGCTGATAAGCGTCGTGGCGTCTCCCGAAGACAAGTCGTTGGCACCAATCTCTACCACGTCATCCATGATGACACCGTCTACTACCCACAAGGGCGAGGAGTTGCCATAAATAGACGTAGCTCCACGTACACGTATCTTAGGAGCCGTACCGAAGGTTCCGCTGACATTCTGTACCGACACACCCGCCGCGCGTCCTTCCAAGCTTCGGCTGATGTCCGCCATACCGTCCAGCTTGGCATCGGCGGCAGACAGCCTGTCGGCGGCACCGGTAAACAAACGCTTGTCCACCGAGTGCATACCCGTTACAACCACCTCGCTCAGCACTTCCGAGTCCGGTTCGAGCACCACTTTCAGCATCCCGTTCTTCGGTATGTTGACGGTCTGGCTTTTCAGGCCGATATACGATATTTTCAGTTGCTTGGCGGAGGCAGGCAAATCGGATATCACGAATTTACCGTCTACGTCTGTTGATACACCGGTCGATGTGCCGACCACCAATACGGAAGCGCCAATGACTGGCTGGTTATCCTCTCCGGAGATAATCACGCCACTTACTTGTCGCTTTTGAGCCATGGCTGTTCCTATTCCTATGATGATACAGGCAAACAGCACTACTAACTTTCCTCTCATAAGTGTTCCTCGTTAGATTTAAAAAGTAAATATTAGCTAATGTTTTGTTCATTTTGTATTTTACAACGTTTGCAAAAGTATGCAATAAAAAAAAACTAATCATATATGTTGCTCAGCATAAAATCGCATAAAAAAAAACGGTTACTTTATGATTCTTCCGAGAAATGCATAGGTGGCAAACGGGATTTTAGCGGGGCGCATTAGCATATTAAGCTGGCTGCGCTGCCTGCGTTCCCGGAACGGATGAACTATCATTTAATGTGCCGTGCCGTCCCCTTTAATGTGCCGCCCCGTCCCTTTAAATGTGAGCGGCCTTATGATTAAATGTGATCCGTCCGCCTGAAAACAGCCCGTAGTTGGGCGGGCGAAGCCGTATGTTTCGCCACTTACACGAATCTTCCCGCTGTCTGTT
>CASGED010000099.1 GCA_949300425.1 uncultured Bacteroides sp. | reverse complement strand
GGGGCGCATTTCAGGCTACAAAGTAACATACAAATTTCCCAAATAGATTTTTGGAGGAACTGAGGAGGAAAAAGAGTTAACAATGTGAGAAAAGAGAAAGAGGGAAGTAGAAGTGGAGATGGATATAAAAAATCCCCGCTACCTTATAGAAGATAACAGGGATTCTAGTCATATTTATAACTGTGGTTTTCTACCTTACATCGGCTCCCCACATCATTTTGCTGCGCAGGGTGTCGAAAAATACATGGTTATAACGCTTTACCACCTTTACGGTGTAGTCGGCGCGTGAGATGGTGAGGCGGGTGGTCTCATTGCATGCTTCGCTACGTCCGTCGATGGCTACGAGGAAGTTGTGGTTACGGCTCTCTACATCTAAAGTGATTGTCCAGTCATCACAAATAACAATGGGACGCATGTTGAGGCTATGGGGGGCAACGGGTGTGATGGCAATAGTCTTGCTATGGGGCACAATGATGGGGCCACCCACGCTGAGTGAGTAAGCCGTAGAGCCGGTAGGGGTGGCGATGATAAGTCCGTCTGCCTGATAGGTGGTGAGCGGAACATCATTGATGGCAGTGTGTATGCTTATCATGGATGAGCTGTCCCGCTTCAGTACGGCTATTTCGTTAAGGGCGTATGGCTCTTTCATTAAAGTCGGGTCGTCACATTGCAGTTGGAGCACACGGCGTTCGTCCAGCGTATAGCGGTGCTGGTGGATTTCCTCGAAAGTGTTTTCCATCTCTTCGGGTGAGATATCGGCTAGGAAGCCCAGGCGGCCGATGTTGATGCCCAAAATAGGGATGCTCTTCTTGCCTACGCGGCTGGCAGCTTTCAGGAATGTTCCGTCTCCTCCGAGGCTGATGACCATGTCGGCTTCGAAATCATCTCCGTCAAACAATTGTACAGGCGGGAGATTTAAGCCCAAATCCGAGGTGAGGAAATGGTGAAACTCGCGGCATACGCTTATTTGCGCATTGTATCGGCCGAGCAGATTGAATAACTGTTCGGCATAAAATGACTTTTTCGCTTGATACGTATTTCCAAAGATGGCAAATTTCATATAGTTTATTTGTGATTTGCGCTGCAAAGATGCTATTTTTTTATAAGAAATCGGTTAACTTATCACTATTATTTGTACTTTTGCCGCAAAACAAAGGGATCGTATATGACTAAACTGAGTGTAAATATAAACAAGGTGGCAACTTTGCGCAACGCTCGTGGGGGAAATGTGCCCGATGTTGTGAAGGTTGCTTTGGATTGTGAGCGTTTCGGTGCGGATGGCATTACGGTGCATCCGCGTCCAGACGAACGCCATATCCGTAGGAAAGATGTGTATGATTTGCGCCCGTTGCTGCATACCGAGTTCAATATCGAAGGTTATCCGGCACCGGAGTTCATTGATATGGTCTTGAAGGTAAAACCCCATCAGGTGACTTTGGTCCCCGACAGCCCTACCCAGCTGACATCCAATGCCGGATGGGACACAAAGGCTAATTTCGCTTTCCTGAGCGAGGTGTTGGATGGGCTTAACAAGGCCGGTATACGGACATCGGTATTTGTTTCTACGGATGTGGAAATGATAGAGTATGCCGCCAAGGCGGGAGCCGACCGGGTGGAACTATACACTGAGCCTTATGCGTCCGGCTATGCTAAGAACCGGGAAGAAGCGGTAGCGCCGTTTGTAGAAGCGGGCAAGGCGGTGCGCAAGTTGGGCTTGGGCTTGAATGCCGGTCACGACTTGAGTTTGGAGAATCTGAATTACTTTTATCAAAACATACCCTGGCTGGATGAGGTTTCCATTGGTCATGCATTGATATGTGATGCATTGTATTTGGGATTGGAAAAGACCATTCAGGCGTATAAAAATTGTCTTCGCTGATGAATACTGTAATGCTTGTCATGGCTCAGGCGGCTTCGTCGCTAGCCGACTCGATTGCCGGAGAGAATCCGGTTTTGACTCCTGTGGCCGGGCCGGAGGAGATGACTTTGTGGGGAATGGCCGTCAAAGGTGGCTGGATTATGATTGTGCTGGCCGTGTTGTCGTTGGTATGTTTCTACATCCTTTTTGAACGTAACTACGTGATACGGAAGGCTGGTAAGGAAGACCCGATGTTTATGGATAAAATCAAGGATTACATCCTGGGCGGAGAAATCAAATCGGCTCTTGCTTATTGCCGGAATGTCAATACGCCTTCGGCACGTATGATAGAGAAGGGTATCAGTCGATTGGGGCGTCCTGTAAGCGATGTGCAGGCGGCTATTGAGAACGTGGGCAACTTCGAAGTGGCCAAGCTGGAGAAGGGATTGAACATCATGGCAACCATTGCGGGTGGAGCTCCCATGATTGGTTTTTTGGGGACGGTGACCGGTATGGTGCGTGCGTTCTTTGAGATGGCCAATGCCGGTAACAATGTGGACATCACTTTGCTGTCTGGAGGTATCTATGAGGCAATGATAACAACCGTTGGCGGCTTAGTGGTAGGTATCATAGCCATGTTTGCCTACAACTACTTGGTGACATTGGTGGACGGTGTGGTGAACAAGATGGAGGCCAAGACCATGGCTTTCATGGATTTATTAAATGAACCATGCTGAAGCGCAGAGCCAAAATATCGCCCACGTTCAGCATGGCGTCCATGACGGACGTGATATTTCTGTTGCTGATATTCTTTATGATTACTTCAACGGTGGTCTCGCCCAACGCTATCAAGGTATTGCTTCCGCAAGGCAAAGAGCAGACCTCCGCGAAACCTTTGACGCGGGTAATCATTGACAAGGAATTGAATATGTATGCGGCTTTCGGCAACGATGCGGAACAGGCCATCACGATGGAGGAGTTGACTCCCTTCCTGCGTGTGTGCGCCCAGCGTGAGCCGGAAATGTATGTGGCACTCTATGCGGACGAGTCTGTACCTTATCGGGAAATCGTGAAGGTGCTGAACATTGCCAACGAGAACCATTTCAAGATGGTGCTGGCTACACGTCCACCGGAGAAAAACTGATGAATCAGAAAAAAGAAAGAATCTGTGACTCAAAAAGAAAAAGGTAAATATATAGGTATTTTAGGCGCGCTGCTGGTGCACGTGGCGTTGCTTGTCTTTTTGATAGCAGTAGGCTTTATTATTCCTGCGCCTGCCGCAGAGGGAGGTATGCCGGTTGTGTTGGGTGAAGTGCCCGAAGCCGGTGGTATGGATGACCCCTCGCTGGTGGAGGTGGATGTGATGCCGGAAGAAGTAGCGCCGGACATATCGGATGTCACGGAGCAGGATATTTTGACACAAGATTTGGAGGAAACCGTGGCTTTACAGCCGAAAACGGAAACCAAGAAGAGGGAAGAAACAGAGAAACCAGAAAAGACCGAAGCTGAAAAAGCCGAAGAAGCCCGTAAATTAGCTGAAGCCAAGGCCGAACGTGAACGTCGTGAAGCCGAAGAAGCCGCGCGAAGAAGAGTTGCCGGTGCTTTTGGCAAGGGTGCCCAAATGGAGAATCGAGGTCATTCTTCGGGCGAAGGTGTGCAGGGAAGTTCCGAAGGTAATTCGTCTACAGGTGCCGTAACCGGAATGGGCGGTTATGGAAGTTTTAGCCTGAACGGGCGTTCCATTGGTGAAGGCGGTTTGCCCCGTCCGGTATACAATGTGCAGGATGAGGGGAGGGTAGTGGTTACCATTACCGTGAACCCTGCCGGGTATGTGATAGCTACAAGCATCAATCGCCAGACCAACACCGTGAATCCCGCTTTGCGAAAAGCCGCCGAGGATGCGGCCAAGAAGGCCCGATTCAATGCGGTAGAGGGGGTAAACAACCAAACGGGTACAATTACGTATTATTTTAACTTGAAATAATTTTATTCTAAAAAGAAAGGATGCATTATGGGAACTGTTTATGTTTTTTTTGCGGACGGATTTGAAGAAATGGAAGCATTTGCCGCAGTAGATATTTTGAGACGTGCCGAAGTTAAGGTGTCTATGATATCTGTAACTCCCGATGAGATAGTGAAAGGTGCGCATGGCATTTCAGTCTTGTGCGACCAAAATATAGTCAACGCGGACTTTTATGATGCAGAAATGTTGGTATTGCCCGGTGGACTGCCCGGTGCTCAGACGCTGAACGATTGCGAGGACCTGCAACGCCTCTTGAAGAAACAAGTGGCTGATAACAAAAATGTGGCTGCCATTTGCGCCGCCCCGATGGTGCTGGGTAACTTGGGACTGCTGAAGGACAAGAAGGCCACTTGTTATCCGGGATTCGACAAATATCTGGAAGGAGCCGAATATACGGGAACGATGGTTGAGAAAGACGGGAACATCATTACCGGTAAAGGCCCGGGTGCCGCCATAGAGTTTGCTTTGGCTTTGGTAGAACATCTTTGTGGTAAAGAGAAGGTGAAGGAGTTAAAAAACGCCATGTGCCTGACTCGATAAGCTTATGACGGAATATGTTCTGATTGTAGCCGGAGGCAAGGGGCTGCGCATGGGGACGGAATTGCCTAAACAATTTCTACCAATAGGCGGTAAGCCTGTGTTGATGCGTACCATGGAGGCTTTTTATGCTTACAATCAGAATATCCGAATGATAGTAGTGCTTCCGCACAGCCAGCAGGATTTTTGGGCTGAACTGTGCGCGAAGCATCGTTTCGTTTTACCGCATCGGGTGGCGGACGGAGGAGAGACTCGTTTCCATTCGGTGAAGAACGGATTAGAATGGGTGAACGAACCAGCTTTGGTAGGTGTCCACGACGGGGTACGCCCCTTTGTCTCGCAAGAGGTGATAGCTCGCTGTTATAGAGAGGCGGCTTTGCGAAAAGCGGTGATTCCGGTGATTGACATTGTGGAGACGGTGAGACACTTAGTGTCGGGAAGTAGCGTCACGGTAAATCGTAATGACTATAAATTAGTGCAGACCCCTCAGGTTTTTGACGCATCCTTGTTGAAGGAAGCCTATCGCCAGGTTTATGTGCCCGAATTTACGGATGATGCTTCGGTGGTGGAGGCCATGGGACAACCGGTGGCTTTGGTGGAGGGCAATCGCGAGAATATGAAGATAACGACTCCTTTCGATTTGAAAATTGCTTCGGCATTGTTGGGTGAATGATAGATTGGGTTGCGAGTGACATAAAGTTTTTGCCGGGTGTAGGACCGCAACGCGCCGCAGTGCTCAACAAGGAACTGGACATTTATACCCAGCATGACCTATTGTATTATTTCCCCTATAAGTATGTAGACCGTAGCCGTATCTATTCTATCCGAGAGTTGGACGGAACCATGCCTTATATCCAACTGAAAGGGCAAATTCTGAGTTTTGAGGAAGCGGGTGAAGGACGGCAACGCAGATTGATAGCTCATTTCTCGGATGGTACGGGTGTGGTGGATTTGGTGTGGTTTCAGGGCATTAAGTATTTGTTGGGCAAATATAAGATTCGTCAGGAATACATCGTGTTTGGCCGTCCGGCTATGTTCAACGGACGCGTTAATATCGCCCATCCGGACATCGACTTGGCTACGGACGTGCAGATGAGCAGCATGGGATTGCAGCCCTATTATAACACAACGGAGAAGATGAAGCGCAGTTTCCTGAATTCGCAAATGATTGTGAAGCTGATGAACAATGTCATCAAGCAAATCAAGGAACCTTTGCCTGAGACGTTGTCTCCTGCTATTGTATCGGAATATCATTTGATGTCGTTGACGGATGCTTTGCTCAATATCCATTTCCCCGGCAATGCGGAATTGTTGCGTAAAGCCCAATATCGGTTGAAGTTTGAAGAGCTGTTTTATGTGCAACTCAATATCTTACGTTATGCCCGTGACCGTCAGCGCAAGTATCGGGGCTATGTGTTCAGCAGAGTGGGGGACATCTTCAATACTTTCTATGCCAGAAATTTGCCTTTTCAATTGACGAGCGCTCAGAAGCGAGTACTGAAGGAAATCCGGCGCGATGTCGGTTCGGGACGGCAGATGAATCGTTTGTTGCAAGGCGATGTCGGGAGTGGAAAGACGTTGGTGGCTTTGATGAGTATGTTGATTGCCCTGGACAACGGTTATCAGGCTTGCATGATGGCACCTACCGAGATTTTGGCCAATCAGCATTACGAAACCATTCGTGAGTTGCTTTGCGGGATGGATGTGCGGGTAGAGCTCCTTACTGGCTCCATCAAAGGGAAGCGGAGAGAAGGTATCTTGCAAGGATTGTTGAGCGGCGATGTGCAAATTCTGATAGGTACGCATGCCGTGATAGAAGATACGGTAAATTTTGCTTCCTTGGGCTTGGTGGTTATTGACGAGCAGCACCGCTTTGGGGTAGCGCAACGTGCCCGTTTGTGGACGAAGAATGTACAACCTCCCCATGTATTGGTCATGACGGCCACACCCATTCCCCGCACTTTGGCCATGACTCTGTATGGCGATTTGGATGTGTCGGTGATAGACGAACTTCCCCCTGGGCGTAAGCCGATAGCTACTCTGCATCAGTTTGATAATAACCGGGCAAGTTTGTATCGTTCTGTGCGTAAGCAGATTGCCGAAGGTCGTCAAGTCTATATCGTTTACCCGTTGATAAAAGAAAGCGAGAAAATAGACTTGAAAAATCTGGAGGAAGGTTATCTGCATGTTTGCGAAGCGTTTCCCGATTGCACGGTGTGTAAGGTGCATGGTCAGATGAAGCCGGCAGAGAAAGACGAGCAAATGCAGCGTTTCGTGTCGGGAGAGGCGCAGATTATGGTAGCCACTACCGTGATAGAAGTAGGCGTGAATGTTCCTAATGCTTCGGTGATGATTATCGAGAATGCCGAACGCTTCGGTTTGTCGCAATTACATCAATTGCGCGGGCGTGTAGGACGAGGCGCCGACCAATCTTATTGCATCTTAGTGACAGGTTACAAGTTGAGCGAAGACACTCGTAAGCGGATAGAAATTATGGTGCGCACCAACGATGGTTTTGAGATTGCCGAAGCCGATTTGAAGTTACGTGGACCGGGTGATTTGGAAGGAACGCAACAAAGTGGTGTGGCTTTCGACTTGAAGATTGCCGATATCGTGCGCGACGGGCAACTTTTGCAATATGTGCGTGGGGTGGCGCAGCAATTGGTTGATGCCGATCCCAACGGTGTGGACCCCGAGAATGAAATTGTTTGGAAACAATTGCAGGCTCTCTGCAAAACTAATGTAAATTGGGCTGCTATTAGCTGAATATTGGACAAAAAGTCATGATGTCTGCAATATATGTTGTAAAACATGTATTGCGTAAGTGCTTAATAAATAGAGCTTTGTACAATTATCGGTTCTCTGATAGATCCTTTGCTTTAGAAAAATAGTTAAAATGGCATTCGCAATATCAAAGAGAAATGTTACCTTTGGGAGAATTTTTGGAAAACCGATATTCGCATACAAACTACAAGGTTTTGAAAAACCGTCCGTGCTTGACTACGGGTATTAAAAAAGAACGACAATACGGAATGAATTTGAATTGGATTAAAACAACTTTGTGCGCAGCTACGGCTATGGTGAGCTTGAACTCTTTGGCTCAAGATCTCATTGCCCGTCAAGCACCTATCGATAGAAAACTGAAAAGTGTAGACTCATTGGCTTTGCAAAAGCAGATACGGGTGGAGCAGTCCCTCTATCCGGCGTTTGACATCTATCCCTCTTGGAATACAAAGCAAGTGCACGTATATGGTGATGCCATTATCCCTGAGAAATATATCATAGATCTTACAGGATTCTGTATGCCTACCGAGCATACTAAAATCAACGATGTGTTTGGTTATCGTCCGCGTCGTCGTCGTGCGCACTATGGCTTGGATGTCAAGGTCTATGTAGGCGACACCATCCGTTCGGCTTTTGACGGCAAGGTGCGTGTGGTGCAGAACCAGGGTCGTCGCGGATATGGAAAGTATATTGTCATTCGTCACGACAATGGCTTGGAAACCATTTACGGACACTTGTCCAAACAATTAGTGAAGCCTGAACAGTTAGTAAAAGCCGGAGAACCTATCGGGTTGGGCGGCAATACCGGTCGTTCCACGGGTTCGCACCTGCATTTCGAAACTCGTTTCTTAGGAATAGCTATCGACCCCGCTTTGATGTTCAATTTCGAGAAGCAGGACATCGTGGCTGATACCTATACGTTCGAGAAAAACAAGAAGGGAAAGGCCGGTAAAGGTGATTTGTTCTATAAAGTAAAGAAAGGTGATACGTTGTCACGTATTGCGGCTCGTCAGGGCGTAAGTGTCAGCCAGCTTTGTCGTCTGAATCACATTACGCGTCGCACTATCCTGCGTCCCGGTCAGGTGCTGCGTTGCTCCTGATTATAGTATCATTGATTACTTGCCCAAGTATTATTGGATAAACAGCAAAGTATCCAATAATATTTGGGCATTTTATATGGGATAATGTCTATGTACAAATGTTACTTGCGTGCCTTAAAAAGACCGTAGTACTGGTTTTGCCAACGCAGCTTGCTGACTTTACCAAGACAGCTTACTTACTTTGCCATTTCAGCTTACTTACTTTGCAAAGACAGCTTGCTGGCTTTTACAACCGACTTTTTGGACTGCCCCTTTTTATTGTTTAAAATTCTTTTCCGCATTCCGGGCATTTGTAGTTATAGATGATTATGTATCCCCTTCCTCGCCATACAACATTTGATGCTTGAGGCTGACAAGCTCGGTGTCCGCAGTGGGGACAAGCCTTGAAATGTTGTTTCTTCTTTCGTTGCTTTATATATATATATCAGCAATATGACGGATAGACAAACAATGGTTAAAAGTAATATCATATTGTGCAAAGATTAAATGATTATGATGATAGTGGATAAGTCCGAATCCTTAATCTGAGACAATAAAAAAGCGCGGACTTAAACTTCGTCTACGCTTTTGAGGTATCGCCAAACACCGTGCACCATATACGAGTAAAAGCCCACGCCGCATGGCGTGAGCATCAACTTTTACTCATGGTGCTTTTTCTAATTGGCGATTTTCAAAAGCATGAATAAAGCTAACGCTTCTTTATATCTTTTATGTCTTTAGTCTGTAATGTTACATAGGCAGTTCCCTTTGATTTTGTGTACAAAGTTAAGGGGAATTTTTGTAAATGCAATGAAATCTGAATGAAATCTATTAAATGATACTGCAATCAGTCAACGCAGTTGCGTCAGCAAGCTGTGTTGGCAAAATAAGCAAGCTGCCTTGGCAAAGTAAGCAAGTTGCGTTTGAGGGGAGGGCGTTAATAATATTTAGAGTGCCTCTTTTTTCTTTATTCTTTAATTATTCCTAACTTTGCAAGCCAATAAGGAATGCAAGAGATGAAAAAAACGAAAGAGATTGAAAAAGATGTCCTTAAGCCTGCCACGCGAAGGATACAGTTGGCCATAAAGGTGTGGACCAACGTGTGTCGTTTTGTGTTGGGAGGCGTTTTCATTTTTTCCGGATTCGTCAAGGTGATAGACCCTTATGGTTTTTTCTATAAGTTGCAGGACTATGCCACGGCTTTTGGTATGGGTACGTGGATGCCCGCTTCCTTGCTTTTTATGGCAGGCGTGGCATTGTCAGTTATTGAGTTTTATGTCGGAGTCTGCCTCTTTCTGGGCATCCATAAGCGGGTGAGTTCTACGATGGCTCTTGTGTTGATGGCATTTATGACGCCTCTTACGCTTTATCTGGCCATCGCCAATCCGGTTTCGGACTGCGGATGTTTCGGTGATGCGTGGGTGCTGACCAATTGGGAGACTTTTTGGAAGAATGTCGTGTTGCTGGTAGCCGCCTTGTCCGTATTCAAATGGCGGATAGAGGTGGTGCGTTTCATTTCTCGCAAGATTGAATGGATGTTCTCGATGTATACCATCTTGTTTATCTTTGCGCTTTCATTTTATTGTTTGCGCAACTTGCCGATTATAGATTTCAGGCCATACAAGATTGGCGCGAACATCAAGGAAGGAATGGAGGTTCCGGCCGACGCCAAACCGACCGTTTACGATACGCGTTTCATCTTGGAAAAAGACGGCAGGCGGCAAGAGTTTACGTTGGAGAATTATCCGGATAGCACCTGGACATTTGTGGAAACACGCAATGTGGTGAAAGAGAAAGGATATGAACCGCCTATACATGATTTTGCCATGTTGGAAGTTACGACGGGGGGGGATATTACGGAGCGGATACTGACGGACGAGGGGTATACGTTCCTGTTGATAGCCCATCGGATAGAAGAAGCCGATGACAGTAACATTGATCTGATTAACGAGATTTATGATTATAGTGTAGAACACGGATATGGTTTCTATGCGTTGACCTCCTCTCCGGAAGATGATATTTTGTTGTGGTGTGACCGGACGGGAGCTGAATATCCGTTTTGTCAGACTGATGACATTACGCTGAAAACCATTGTCCGTTCTAATCCGGGAATGCTGCTGATAAAAGGGGGAACCGTTTTAAACAAGTGGAGCGACAACAACCTGCCGGATGAATATATACTGACCGACGCGCTTGAGAAAATTCCCTTAGGGCAGCAGAAAGCGGTAAGTGTGTGGGTGACCATGGGCAAGGTCTTGTTATGGTTCATGGTGCCGTTGTGCTTGATTCTGTTGCTCGACCATTTGGTCATCAAGCGGAAAGCCAGGAGAAGGCTGGCTTAGAGTGAGAGGAAATATAAATAAGCGATACTATTAATCTTTAAAACTGAAAACAAAATGAGAAAGAACATTGTTGCAGGTAACTGGAAAATGAACAAGACCCTTCAAGAGGGTATTGCGCTTGCAAAGGAACTGAATGAGATGCTGGCTAACGAAAAGCCCAATTGCGATGTTATCATCTGTACACCGTTTATTCACTTGGCTTCTGTAACGCCGTTGGTAGACCCTGCCAAGATTGGTGTAGGCGCCGAAAACTGCGCGGACAAGGAATCGGGCGCTTATACGGGCGAAGTTTCTGCCGCCATGGTGGCTTCTACAGGCGCTAAGTATGTCATTCTGGGTCACTCTGAGCGTCGTGCTTACTATCACGAAACGGTAGAAATCCTGGAAGAGAAAGTGAAACTGGCCTTGGCGCATGGATTGACACCTATCTTCTGCATCGGCGAAGTATTGGAAGAGCGTGAAGCCAACAAACAGAACGAAGTCGTAGCTGCTCAGTTGGCATCGGTATTCTCGTTGTCTGCCGAAGATTTCTCTAAGATAATCTTGGCTTACGAACCTGTATGGGCCATTGGTACCGGCAAGACTGCTACTCCCGAGCAGGCGCAGGAAATCCATGCTTTCATCCGCTCAACGGTAGCCGGCAAGTATGGTCAGGAAGTTGCCGACAACTGCTCTATTCTGTATGGCGGTAGCTGCAAGCCTTCTAATGCCAAGGAACTTTTTGCGAAGCCTGACGTAGATGGCGGTTTGATTGGTGGCGCTGCTTTGAAGGCTGCCGATTTCAAAGGTATCATCGACGCTTTTAATAATTAATAATCAGAAAATAAAAAGGCCGCGTCGTTGCATAGCTTGCGACGCGGCATTTCTCTTTTTGGATCTCTTACTTTGTAAACAAACCGTATTTGTAATGAAACGGATTCTTTTAACCGCTTGTGTGGCGATGACCGCACTGCTTGCTGCGGCACAGAACAATATTGTTAAGGACTTGGAGCGCAATGTGCCCGGTCAGGGTAAAGTGACCATCCATCAAGACCCGCGTGTCGAGGCGTTGATAGGCAAAGAATATGTGCCCTCGCAGACGGGCGAGCAGGAATTTCTGAAGTGTGCGGGCTACCGGGTGCAGGTGTATGCCGGCAACAACACTCGTCAAGCCAAGAATGAGGCCGATGCGGTAGCGACAGCCATCAAGGAATTATTCCCCGAATTGACTGTATATACGTTTTTCAATTCTCCGCGTTGGCTTTGCCGGGCAGGCGATTACCGTAGTGTGGAAGAAGCTGACGCCATGATGCGCCGCCTGCGTGCCACAGGTGAGTTTAAGGAAGTTTCTATTGTCAGAGACCAAATCAATATTCCGCTATAACATAAATAGGATAAGAAAGACATGTTGGATAAAGAAATAGTCACATCTCCTTATTTGGATGAACTGAAAGAACATTATCTTCGTATTCTCACACTGTTAGGTGAAGACCCCACCCGTGAAGGCCTGCTTAAAACTCCGGAGCGGGTAGCTAAGGCCATGCTGACACTGACCAAGGGATATAGCATGGATCCGCATGAGGTGTTGCGTTCGGCCAAGTTTAAGGAAGAGTACAGCCAAATGGTGATTGTGAAAGACATTGATTTCTTTTCGTTGTGCGAGCATCACATGTTGCCTTTTTATGGAAAGGCGCACGTGGCTTATATTCCTAACGGCTATATCACGGGCTTGAGCAAAATAGCCCGTGTGGTGGACATCTTTTCCCACCGCCTGCAGGTTCAGGAACGGATGACCCTGCAAATTAAGGAGTGCATTCAGGAAACGCTGAATCCATTGGGCGTGATGGTCGTTGTGGAGGCCAAGCACATGTGTATGCAAATGCGTGGGGTAGAGAAGCAAAACGCCATTACCACCACTTCGGACTTTACCGGCGCTTTCAATCAGGCCAAGACTCGTGAAGAGTTTATGAATCTGATAAAGAGACCGTGATTTTTAAAGTTTCAGTACCACTCGGTCGCCCAGTCGCTTGGCCATGAGGCTTTGCACTTGGCGCAGTTCGTTGTAGCGTTGCATCACGGCGGTGCATTGCTCGTTGTCGTTCGCTACGGCGGGATCTTGTAACGCTTTGAGGATGTGTTTCAATTCCTCATTCACAATGGCGAACTTGAAGTTGGTCATGAGTGTAGGTACCAGTTCATACAGCCGTTCTTCGTCTGTTACTATTTTCTGTGCCTTGGAGTGGTATTTGCTCAGTTGGTAACGGTCGCTTATCAGGTCTGCGCTGAGTTGTCCGATAGCAGGGTTGGGATGGTTCAGAAAATAATGTTCGGCCACGAATCCGGGGTGTTGCATCCGTTCAGCGGCTTCTGCCAAGATTTGCCGGTGTAGCGGATTGTGAAAAGACAAATCGTCTTGCTGTAAATCGGCCACGACATATTCTATGACAGTCACGGGATGTTCATTCCCCTCTTCATCGGTCACATTACACATCACCTGTTCTCCGTAGCGCACAATCATTTGGATAATCTGTTGCTCGTATTGATAAAACTCTTGCCCTTCTTTCCCTTCTTGGGGAATGAAAGAGGTATATGTCGCTTCGGTAGGTACATACCCTGTTTCAGCTTCCGGCGGAGGAGGTAAGGTCTCTTCTTCAGGAACGGAAGTCGCTGATGTCTCAGTAGCGGAAGATTGCGTCTGCATGTTACGCCGGCGTTCCCGTTCACGTTGCTCGGCACGCTGTTCGGCTTCTTTCTCGCGCCGTTTGGCCACTTCGGACACCAACAGGCGGTCTTCTACATGCAACAGTTGGGCGCATTCCTTGATATAGACATCGCGTACAATAGCTTCGGGAATGACCGATATGCTTTGCACGATGTTGCTGATGAGCTCTGCCCGTTTGATGGGGTCTCGTCCCGCATCCTCCAGTAACAAGTTGGTTTTGAAGCGGATGAAGTCCGTCTCATGTTCATCGAGGAAAGCGCGCATTTCCGTGCTGTTGTGCTTGCAGGCAAAAGAGTCGGGGTCGTCTCCATCGGGCAAGAGGCAGACTTTGACGTTCATTCCTTCTTCCAGCAGCATGTCGATACCGCGCAGAGAGGCTTTGATGCCCGCCGCGTCGCCGTCGTAAAGCACGGTCATGTTGGACGTGAAGCGATGTATCAGCTTAATTTGTTGTGTGGTGAGCGCAGTGCCCGAGGATGCCACCACGTTTTCAATGCCGCTTTGGTGCATGGAGATGACGTCCGTGTAACCTTCCACCATGTAGCAGCGGTCCTGCTTCACAATAGCCTGCTTGGCTTGGTAGATGCCGTACAGCTCGTTGCTTTTGTGATAGATTTCTGATTCCGGCGAGTTGATGTACTTCACCTTCACACCCTTGGTGGCGGCTGCCAATACACGTCCACCAAAAGCCACCACTTTGCCACTCAACGTATGTACGGGGAAGATGACGCGCCCCCAGAAACGGTCGCGCAGGCGGTGGTCTTCTGTCTCGTAGCAAAGTCCTGTTTTCACAAGGTAATCTTTCTGATAACCTTTGGCCAATGCTTCTTTGGCAAAGGCATCGTGACTTTCGGTGCAGTAGCCCAACTGAAATTTCTCTATGATGTCGTCGCGGAAACCACGGTTGCGGAAGTAGGCCATGCCGATGCTCCGTCCTTCTTCCGTCTCGCGCAGGGTGCGGCGGAAGTAGTCGTTGGCAAACTGGTTGACGACGAAGAGACTGTCGCGCTCGGTCTGTGCGGCTTTCTCCTCGGCGGTCTGTTCACGCTCCTGAATTTCGATGTGGTATTTCTTGGCCAGGTAGCGCAAAGCGTCAGGAAAGGAAAACTGCTCATGCAGCATAATGAAATGTACAGGATTTCCTCCTTTGCCGCAGGCGAAGCACTTGCAGAGGTTCTTGGCGGGCGAGACGTAGAACGACGGCGTCTTGTCGTCGTGGAAGGGGCACAGCCCGACATAGTTCACCCCGCGCTTTCGCAGGGTGACAAAGTCGGACACGACGTCGTAG
>CASGED010000098.1 GCA_949300425.1 uncultured Bacteroides sp. | reverse complement strand
CTTGCTGGCCTCCATGTCCCGCTTTTCAGGGGAAGGGATTTCCGTATTGAAACCGTTGCCTTGTCCTTCCTTCTTATCCGACGGGAACGGGTCAATCAGCCAGATGCATCCCAAGAACAGGAGGACGGATGCCGGATAGACGATGAATTTGCCCCGTTTACGTTTTTCCGCCTCCGTCAGCGGCTTGTCCGGCTTGATTCTGGAGAGCACACGGGCATCCAGCCATTCCTTGATTTTCTTTACCTCCATCTTCATCGGCTGTCCTCCTTCAGTTCCAACGGGCTGATATGCCCGACGTCCAGATTGTTTCCGCCGGTGCCGAATTCCACGACCGAAGAGGCCGTCACGTAAAGGCATCCGGCGGCAAAGAGGGCGAACGCCACGAGGATGGCCGCCTTCCGTTCCTTCTCGTTCAGTTTGTGGCAGAAGAGGCGCAACCGTGCGCCCGCCTGCCGTTTCAGATCCCATTTCCTTTTCATCGTTCCACGCTTCTTAAATCCTTGTTTTCCAATATCACCAGGTGCTCGATGATGAACCCGTTCGGGTTGTCGTCCGAGCGCCGGGCGTTTTGCAGTTCGCAGCTTGTCACGAGGCTGCGCTCCGTCACGTTGCTCTCGCGGATGATCATCTGCCGGGCGTATGTCCTCACCCGGTAGGGATAGGCGGAGAAGTCGCACGACACGCTGTCCACCTGCACCACCTGGTTGATGTTGCCGGCGATGATCCGGTTGTAGTACCCCTTTTCGGCAAAGTCCACGTAATAGTGGTAAGCGCTTTTGTCGGCCAGCTGCAACGCGCGGTTGATGTTGTGCTCGATGGCGTCCTTCTGCGGCGAGAGCCCGAAGAAGAGTTCATGGAAACGCCTCACGTGCTCACGCGCTTCCGCCGGACGGTTCTGCGAGAGGTCCTGCGAGAGGGCGAGCATCAGCGACTTCCCGCCGTCCAGCACATAGATTTTCTCCCGCTGCTTCTCGGCGAAGCGGTACGAGCTCCACAGGGCGTAGCCGCTGACGAGCGTCGTGCAGCAGACGAAGAGGGCCAGCATCACGCGGATGCGCCGGAAACTCGTCTCAATGTTTGTCAATGACTTGAATTCCATACGTTCTTTGTTTGTTTTTCTGTTCTGTTCATGCGGAGGCCGTGCAACCGGTTTTTCCAAGCCGGGCGACTGGCTTTGCTGAGTTGCCCGACTCGCCAAGCTGAGTTGCCCAACTCAGAACTTTGAGTTGCCCGACTCACGGTTTCCGGTTGCCCGGGACGTTATTTCCCCCTGATGCGGCCCAACGCGTTTCCGAAAGCGGAACCGGCAACGCCAGCCCCCAAACTTCCCGACTGGGTCGCCGTCCGGTTGATGTTCCGGCTGAAGTTGCCCCCGCCTCCCGCCTGCACGATCCAGTTCGCCACGGTCGGCACGGTGAAATACCCGATGATGCCGATCAGCATGAACACGATATACATCGCGTTGGAGTTGTCTATCGAATAGTCCGGGTTGTTTTGCAGTTCCAGGATGTCATTTTGGAGCATCAGTACCTGTATCTTGGCCAGCATACAGCTGAACAGGTCCGACACCGGGAGCCAGAGGTAAACCGAGATGTACCGCGTGAACCACTGCACGAGCGAGGACTGGAAGCCGTCCCACACCGAGAAGGCGAAGGCTACCGGCCCCAGGATGCTCAGCACCACGAGGAAGAACGTCCTTACCGTGTCTATCAGGAGCGAGGCGGCGGCAAAGAGCAGTTCCAACAGGCTCCGGAAAGCGTCGCGGATGTTCTTTTCCAAGTTGTACACGCCGACTTCCACGTACATGCCGAGCCGTGTGGCGGTGTCGTCCGGCGACCAGCCGAGTTCCTCCAGCTGGCGGTCGAACTCCTCGTCGCTGACCAGGTAGGCGGTCTCCGGATTGCGGAGCATGGCTTCCCTCTCCAGCTTGTCCTTCTGTTCCCGGTACTGCTCCATGTCCATCGTCTGGGTTTCCAGCATGGAGTGCGTACCCTCCACAATCAGTCCCAGCGTATTGTTCAAGGTGCCGAGCACCAGGGTCGGGAAGAGCAGGATGCAGATTCCGATGGCGAAGGGGCGCAGGAGCGGATAGACGTCTACCGGTTCCGCCCTTGCCATCGCCTGCCAGACACGGACGGCGATGTAGAACAACGCCCCAAGCCCGGCTATCCCCTTGGCCACGGCCATCATGTCCCCGCAAAGCGGCATCATGTCATCGTACAGGCTCTCCAGGATGGTATGGAGGTTCGCAAAATCTATGGATAACAACAGCATAGGCTACCAGTATTTTTCATTCGCGTCCCCGTAGAGCTTCATCACGCGGTCCAGGTCGTTTTTCTTCCTGGCGCGGACGTAGGCCACGGCGATGTGCTTGTTCGTGTAATAGAGCACCAGGTTGCGGTAACGCCTCATGCTCCGGTAGCAGCCGTCCACCACGTCCATGCGGTCCTTGTCCGTCAGGGAGAGCGTCGTCACATTGATGACCTGTTGCAGGTCTTCCAATACGCCCGTGCTCTCCTCCAGCAGTTTGGTGTACCCGAAAGCGATGGCGTCCAGCTCTTCCGGCGTGAAGCTCTCGTCGCCCAGCATCTTCTGGAAATTGGTCACGTAGATTTCCGACACGTCGCCCACCATCAGGAGGATTTCACGCACCTTCCGGGCGTCCCGCACCAGGTCGTTCACCGCCTTCAGCGCATCGTAGTAGGCCTTTGCCTGTTCGTAAATCTTGACCGTCTCGGCAAAGCTGTTCATCGTGTTGGTCGCCGTGGCGGAGGTGTGCGTGATGTTGTTCGCCATGTTGATGATGCTTTGGGCAAGGTTGCCGGGGTCCGAGACGACCCATTGCGCCCTCGCTCCGGACGTGCCGAGCGAGAGGGCAAGGCACAACATCAGGACTGTCCTTGTCTTCACGGGCGTTCCTCCTTCCTTACATAATCCCCGTTCGGCGAGAAGGTCAGCACGTCAGCCGCCTCGTTGTAAGCCACGTCGATGCGGTAGCCGGTGTTGATGAAAAGGTTCCCGCCCTCTTCCACCAGCAGGTAGGTCTGCGGTTTCAGTTCCCGTGTCCGGACGTTCCGGGCGAAGACCGTCACCTTGTAGGCCTCGCAGTCCTTATATACCAACACATCGGGCTTCCCTTCCACGCTTTCCCAGTTCCCGCAAATCTTGTCGCGGATGTCCCCGCCGCCTTTCATTACCGTCTCGCAGGCTTGCAGCATCAGCGACGCCAAGCCTATCAGCCCGCCGCAAATCAGCAGGCGTTGTGATTTAGTCAATCGAATGTGCATGTTTCTGTCTTGTTCTTGTCGTTGGTTTCCTGAATTCGGTTCATAATCCCGTCTTCCTGCCTTTGGGCTTTCCGGCCTGCTTGAACCGTATGCCCAGCCGGGGTTGTCCCTTGCAAGGGGCAGGTTCCCTTGCTTTCACCGCGTCAAAAAGCCCGTCCGCGTAAGGTCTCCGTCCGGTCATGCGGACACAACGCGCGTCCAGTTCCCGGTATGCCTTTTCAATCTGCCGGAGCTGCTCCCCACGCGGGCTACGGGTATCAATGCCGTATTTGGCAAAGAAATCCGGCCTGCAGAATAAGGCTCTTTGGCAGTCTTGAGACCATGCCATGGCCCCAAGCGTCTCCAGTTCCCTGTCCAGCAGTTCAAGGTAATCATCGGGAGGGCGGTGGCAAAGGAACTCGAAAGCTTTCTCCACCGAGCGGGTCAGCCTCGCTTCCACCATTGCGGCATCCGGTAATTTGCCCGTCCGCCTCTCCCTTTCGTACACGTCATGGTCCATCCCGTTAATCCGTTGGAGCATCCGGTAGTCTTCATCGAATCCGTACCGCTTCCGCACCGGCTCTGGTATATCCCTTCCCTGCATGAGGTACAGGTAAAGGCTTGTGGCGGTTTTCCCGCGCGTCAAATCATCTGTTTCCATGCCGTTGTCATGTTTATGGTTAATGGTTCTCATGATTTCTCCATTCTCCTCTTTTCAGCCACCTGCCGTATGGCGGCTTCCAGATCCCCGTCCAGTTCCTCTGCCAGCCGTTGCAGTTCCAGTTTCTCGGATTCCTCCGTGGTGTACACCGCGTATTCCTCTTCGCTCACTTCCGTGGCATAGACCGCCGACTGTGTGCCGCCCAGCCCGATCCATACCTCGCGGTAGGTGTTTCCCGGACGGTTCGCCTGGTTGATGGAAAGGATCTGGTCCTTCTCCTTGTCCGTCAGTCCGAGCAGCTTTTGGATATGCTCGAACTTGTTCATGTACTTCCGTTGGTCAAGGAGTATCTTGCAGTCGGAATTGTTGATGATGGTTTCTTTCACAATGGGCGAGGAAATGATATCATCCACTTCCTGCGTGACCACCACCGCTTCCCCGAAATACTTCCGGACGGTCTTGAAAAGGTAGCGGACGTACTCGCTCATGTTGGCGGACATCAGGGCTTTCCAGCATTCCTCTATCAAAATCATTTTCCGGATGCCTTTCAGCTTGCGCATCTTGCCGATGAAAGTCTCCATGATGATCAGCGTTACCACCGGCAGCAATACCTTGTTGGTGGAGATGTTGTCCAGCTCGAACACGATGAAACGCTTGTTCGTGAGGTCCAGCTTCCGGTCGGAGTTCAGGAGGAAATCATAGTCGCCTCCCCGGTAGAACGGCTCCAGCACGTTCAGGAACCCGTCAATGTCAAAGTCCTTCTCGCGCACCTTCCTCTCTTCCATCATCCGCCGGTAGCCATCGCGCACGAACTCATAGAAGCCGTTGAAGTCAGGACGGAGGCTTTTGTCTTCCGCAATCTTCCGGATATAGGCATTGACCGCGCCGGAAAGGGCGACCTCTTCCGAACGGCTCGGGGCTTCGTCCTCCCGTTTCCAAAGCGTCAGTATCAGCGTTTTGATGCTTTCGCGCTTCTCCACGTCAAATTCCCCGGAGTCGGTATAGAAGGGGTTGAAGGCAATCGGGTTGTCCTCCTCGTAGGTCAGGTAGATGCCGTCTTCCCCTTTGGTCCGGCTGTTTATCAACCGGCACAGCCCTTGGTAACTGTTGCCGATATCCACCAGCAGGATATGGGCGTTCTGTTCATAGTACTGCCTTACCAGGTGGTTGGTGAAGAAGGACTTCCCGCTGCCTGAAGGACCGAGGATGAATTTGTTGCGGTTGGTCGTGATGCCGCGCTTCATCGGGAGGTCGCTGATGTCCACATGCACCGGAACCCCGCTTTGGCGGTCCGCCATGCGTATCCCGAAGGGGCTGGGCGAACTGCGGTAGTTCGTCTCTTCCGAGAACAGGCAGACCGCCTGCTCCAGGAAGGTATGGAAGCTTTCCTCCGCCGGAAAATCGCCCGCGTTGCCCGGAATGCCCGCCCAATACAGCACCGGCACGTCAATGGTATTGTGCCGCGGGGTGCATTCCATCAGGGCAAGCTGGCTTCCCGCATCGTTCTTTATGCGGCGCAGTTCCTCCTCGTCCTCCGCCCAGCAGAGCACGTTGCAGTGGCAGCGTACCGGAAGCAGCCCCTTGGAATGCGCCTCGTCCAGGTACATCTCCACCCACTCCCGGTTCACGGCGTTGCTGCGGTTGTAGCGGGACAGGGAGAGCAGGTTGCGGGATGCCTTTTCCAAATCCTGCAAGGTCTCCTTCGCGTCGTCAATGAACACGTATTGTGAATAGATATGGTTGCAGGAAAGGAGCAGCCCGACAGGGGCGGCGAACGAAAGGTTGCAACGGCTCTTGTCGGTGGACATCTTCTCGTAGCGCATGTCCGTGGCGACACGGCTTGGCAGGTCGTCCGCCAAAGAGAGCGTGTGCAACGAAAGCCGTTTGTCGCCGATGCGCATTTCTTCGGGCTTCAGGCAGATATCCTGGAGTGCCGTGGCGTTCCCGTCCGGGCTGAGCGAGAAATACTTTTCCACGATGCCCGGCGCCTTTTCCGTCCCGGTGATTTCCTCTTCCGATAACCGGCGTATCCTTATCTGCCCGGAATCGTTCAGGATGCGCTCGAACTGCCCGACCGATTCCATAAACTTGGAGACCGCGTCCTTGTCCGTAACCTCCTTGGGCAGGATATGCCCCTTGCAGAGCGTGTTGAAGTCGCTCCGCTGGCGGCTCCTTTCACGGGTGGTTTTCGTCACGTACAGGAAACAGCGGTGGCTGAGGTAAGGCCGCTCGTTGAAATGGCGTTCATAGCTCCGTGAAAGGAAGCTCATTTCCTTGCCTTCCCAGTCGGGACGGTAACGCTCTTCCGTGAACCAGTCCTGCTTGTACACGACGGTAAAGGGCGGCAATACCCGGATGGCCTTTACCCAGGACGAGTGGATGGCTTCGTATTCCTTCCCCGCCACGGTGTACACTTCGGGCAGTGTCACCTCGAAGGCGACCGTCAGGTCCGCGTCCTTCGACACGATGCAGCCGTTCTCCACGGCAAGGAGGGGGAACTTGCGTTCCAACGTCTCGGCTTTCAATACGTTTCTCATCTTTTTTGTCTTTTGGTCAGTAATCGGAACAATCTTCTTCTGTGGATCAGGTAGCGGGGATGGCGTTTTTCGGCAAGCCGTTTCATCAGCCCGTGCTCGCCGAACTTCCGGTTCATCCGGAAAGTCAGCCAAACCGCCAAGGAACCGGACGAAAACCCGAAGAGAATGCAAACGAGGCTGTCTGCTCCGGCAAGGTACAAGGCAATCACCGAGAGCAGCACAGCAGCAAGCCCTCCCGCAAAGAGGAAGAGGTAGCCTGCCGTCAGCCCTTTGAACTCCACCCGCTTCCCGACGCCTTTGTTAATCGGATATTCCATCTTTTAGAGGAAGAAGGAACGCAGGATGGTGGCCGCTACAATCAGGAAGATGCAGGCGAAGAACCAGCTTGCCGCGGTCTTCGAGGTGTCAGGGTCCCCGCTGGAGAACTTGCCGTAGGTCTTGATGCCGCCTACCAATCCGAGCACCGCACCGATAGCATAGCAGAGTTTGGTCGCCGGATCAAAATAGCTGGTCATGAGGCTGGTTGCCTCGTTGATGCCGGCAAGCCCTTCGCCTTGCGCGAAAACGTTGGTCACCGCTATGGCGGCACACAATACCGAAAAAAGGATTCTTTTTCTCATGGTCGAATCGTTTTTAGTGAGACTTCGTGTTAATTCGATGCCAAAGGTACAGGGGATAAGCCAAGGACGGATGAATGTGTCGGTTTGTGTCTGGTTATATCATCTTATGTCTTATAGAAGAGGAAATATCAAACAATAAAATGTCTCAAATGCGAAGTGTCTTTCAGATTGCTTTTTCAACTTCGTAACTAACTGTATTCCGCCCATGAACAACCTTTCGAACAAACATTTGTTTGTATGTAATAAATTTTCCATACCCAAAATAGCAAAATCCTTATGTCCAAGAATTTTTCTGTCATAAACATACTTGGATGCCATCATGAAGTTAAGCAACTTTCTCCTCTCACGGTATAGCTAGTGCAACTTGAAACCGAAAAAATATCTTATGAATACTACATGAATATATATATACACTTAGTTACAACAAACGCTCAACGAAATATTGTCTGCAAAACTTGCTACAATGTATTTTTTGAGAAGGGATTTCTTTAAGAATATAGTTAAGTAGAACAGTTACTTTCTTCTGTAATTCCACAAAATGATTATACGACATGACTTAAGGGAACAAATGACATATACTAGCATTATCTTATTTCAATATAGAAATGCTTCATATAAAGATAGCCTGAATAATAAAAAAGTATGACTATAAGCATGATTTCTGATTGATGCGTTATACCATTGTGGCGGCAACGCTGCTTTTGCCGTCGCATACATTGCTTCTTCTTTATTTGATAATCAAAAAAACTCGCAGAAGATCTACCATGCAAAATAATTTCGTAACTTTGTCCTCGCTAAATATAGCGATTGTTATTTGATTCATTTGTAATTCAGTATTATAAATAAGTAATAATATTATCCGATTATAGATATTTATAGTTTATTAATAGAATTGTATAATATGGCATTAAATCCAAACTCAGCAAGAGACGAAGTTAATTCATTTCTAACAAAGTCAATGCCCGAGAAAGTTCGTATGTATCCTCATTTTTTTAATATGGTGAAATTGGAACGATTCAGACACATCACTAATTTGGAGTTGCACTTCAATCATCCAATTTCTATCATTTCAGGTTCAAATTGCTCAGGCAAAACATCTGTACTAATGACCATTGCTTGTAGCCACTACAATTTTGACCGCAAGAATGTTGCAAACGGTACATGGGAAAGAGCAACGTGGAGTCACCTTGTGAGGTTCACCAATCACGATGTACAAGCAGAAGATTGGATATATCATATTGAATACAGAGAAGGTGATCATCAGAAGAACGGTAGAGAATACCGAAAGTATATATCTAAAAAATGGGGAGGTGCTGGCAAAAAAGGCGGACAGATAGGCAAACCTACTAATAGGCATTCTGCTGGAGGAAGACATGTCTGTTTAATAGATCTGAATCGCATCAACCCAGGCAGGCATCTCACATCTTCGGCATATAATAGGGCGAGACAAGCTACTGTAACAGCAATGGCTAATCAAAACGATATCAATGAATACCTATCTTATATATTGGAAACAAAGTATACAATTGGCAAGTTAACTGAGGTGGCAGACAATAACGTGTATAAATTTTGTGCTGGAAATGTATACAATTACTCTAGCTTCAACACTGCATCAGGAGAAGATGTACTTGTTAATCTGCTGGGACAAATACTTCACATGCCCGACTATTCTCTGATTTTGATAGATGAGTTGGAAGTAGGTTTGCATCCTAAAATTCAGCGAAGACTAATGGATGTGATATACATCATTTCCCAAAGACAGCATAAACAATTTATCATTACGTCTCATTCATATGCAATCATAGATAGTGTGCCGAAATCTTCTAGGATATTTATAGAAAACAATACTGGCAGCTTTATAGCAAGACCTGGTCTGAGCACATATGAGTCTTTGACACGCATGGATAGCGAAGCATTCCCTATTACTATGATTTATGTTGAGGATGAAGAGTCAAAGTTGATTATAGATAATGCCATTGCCGAAATAAACAATACTAATCATGGGATTGCGCGTCTTGTAAAACCTATTATAGTGGGATCAGCAAACGATACATACAAATATTTTAAGACACGACAAGCCTTGAATTCTGTTGAAACATTATTTTCCAATGCAGCTTGTGTTTTGGATGGCGATATGCAACACAAACGACTCCCAAATGGGGATCTTGCATTCCCTTTAGAACCAAGTCTTTTCTTTCATTTTTCAAATGATGCGCCAGAGAAAATGCTTGTAAAATCATATTTGGATACTCATCCTAATTCTGCGCTTCAATATCATGTTAATAATTCAAATCCCCATTGCTTATTGAAAAAAATGGTGGAACAAGGACTGGCTGCAAATCGACAACTGGCATTTAAGCTTTGCTTTGATTCATATAAGAATTCAACTGAGGGGAATAGACATTTTCAGGAATTAAAACAATTCATAGAAAGGTTGATATAAATATTGAATTATAACATTTAGACGATTACTATTATAATAGACAAAATAAAATTTATGTCGAATTGGTATTAATATATAATTGATTACTTTAGGTAACATAACTATACAATGGACACATTAAGAGTGCAATTGCATAATATAAAAAATATAAATGAAGCTCAAATCGAACTTCCTTTTGACAATGGTATATATACTATTGTTGGTACTAATGGTTGTGGCAAAAGTACTATGATGCTATGTTTGGCCCAACTATTATCAAATCAATTAAATCGTCTCACTATTAGTGATACAAAAAATGATTCATTTGTAAGATTTGAAATAGATGGTAAATTTTGTTTATGGAAACGAAGTAACAATTTGAAATGGCAACATTTTGGAGATAATCTTAGATATAATGGGTTGTATGAAGGTAGTTTATTTTATGGTACACGGTTTGAAGATTCTACAAATATAGAACAAATGATTGTATCAGGACAAATTACAGAACAAAAACTAGCTGATGCAGATGACTATGTAAAGAATTACATGAGTTTCATTTTGCATGGGGATTCAATGCATTATTCCACTTTAAAACGGATAAAAAATAAATATGTAGCACAACAATTAAATATAAAAAATCGTCCGTATTTTATTACTGTAGAAAATCATTTAGTGAGCCAATATCGTATGAGTTCAGGAGAGTGTCTTTTAGTCTCATTATTGCATTTTCTTTACAATTCAATAGTTCGAAGATCACTTCCTAGTAGCCAAAAAGTTTTAGTGTTTATCGATGAGTTAGAGTTAGCTCTTCATCCTGTTGCCGTACTCAGGCTTATGGGTTTTTTGAAACAGTTGGTAAAAGAACATTCTAATTTAATTATTTATTTATCAAGTCATTCTCCAGAAGTGATCCGTACGATGCCTCCTTCTGAACTTTTTAAAGTTACTAACAATAATGGAAACTTAACCATAGAGACAAATTGTTATCCAAGTTATCTTATACGCGATCTATATAGTAACGTATCTCCTGATTTTTTATTTCTTGTAGAAGATATACTATCTCAATTAGTTGTAAATAAAATATTATCTAAATATTCTCTTAGGACAAGCAAGCTCATTCATTGCGTTCCAGTTGGAGGATGGCAAAATGTATTAGATTTAACGTGAGTTCGGTATAAGAAAACGATTGAAAAAGTTGTGGGAATGAAATATTTTTAGTATCTTTATAGCTGATAATCAATAAGTTACATAAAAACATCCATTCCCATGACTGATGCAAATTTAATAGAAATTTTCT
>CASGED010000097.1 GCA_949300425.1 uncultured Bacteroides sp. | reverse complement strand
CTGACCCTGAACGAGATAGCCGACCAACTGGGCTACTCAAGCGCCGCCTACCTCAGCACGCAATTCAAGCAAGTGACCGGGCTGATGCCCAGCCACTTCAAGCGACTGAAAGAAAACAAGCGCAGGGGGCTGGACGAAATATAGTCTTATAAATCTTATCCATAATCTTATAACCCCACCCCTGCCCCAAAACCTTACCTTTGCCCCGCAAATTAGGAGTAAACGTATGGACCAGAATAACCGACAAGAAACCTTCCCCATCCTAGGCATGAGTTGCGCCGCCTGCGCCGCCCGCGTGGACAAGACGCTGAACAAGCAGCCGGGCGTGTGCCAGGCATCCGTCAACTATGCCGCCGCCACGGCTTTGGTGGAGTATGACCCGGCACAGACCTCGCCCGAAGCCCTGCAACACGCCGTGCAGGAGGCAGGCTACGACTTGATTATCAGTCACGACGAGCATACAGAGGACGAGGTGGAAGAGGCGCACATCAAGAAATATAAATCACTGAAGCAACGCACTACGTGGGCCATCCTCTTGGCCATCCCCATCGCCGTCATCGGCATGGGCTTCATGGACAGGGCGTGGGCAGGCTGGGTCACGTGGGCACTTTCCACGCCGGTTGTGTTCGTTTTGGGGCGGTCTTTCTTTGGCAATGCCTGGAAGCAACTCCGGCACGGCTCGGCCAACATGGACACGCTGGTGGCCAGCAGTACGGGCGTGGCCTATCTGTTCAGTGTGTTCAACCTGTTCTTCCCCGACTTCTGGCTGTCCAGGGGAATTACGCCGCACGTCTATTTTGAATCATCGAGCGTCATCATCGCCTTCATCCTGTTGGGACGTCTGCTGGAGGAGCGGGCCAAGGGAAACACTTCGCAGGCCATCAAGAAGCTGATGGGGTTGCAGCCGAAGACCGTCACCCTCGTGGTTAATGAAGCATTAAAAGAAGTCCCCATCACCCAAGTCAGGCCAGGCGACATCATCCAGGTGAAGCCCGGCGAACGCATCGCCGTGGACGGGGTGGTGACGGACGGCAGTTCCTACGTGGACGAAAGCATGCTGAGCGGCGAGCCGGTGCCCGTGGCCAAGCGCAAGGACACCAAGGTCTATGCCGGCACCATCAACCAGAAAGGCAGCTTCCGCTTCCGGGCGGACAAGGTGGGGACGGACACACTCCTCGCCAAGATTATCCACCTGGTGCAGGACGCGCAAGGCTCGAAGGCGCCCGTGCAAAAGCTGGTGGACCGGGTGGCCGCCGTGTTCGTGCCCGCCATCATGAGCATCGCGCTGTTCTCCTTCATTCTTTGGATGGTATTGGATTCCTCGGACGGATTCACCCACGGCCTGTTGGCGCTGGTGACGGTGCTCATCATCGCCTGCCCCTGCGCCTTGGGGCTTGCCACGCCCACGGCCATCATGGTGGGCATCGGAAAAGGAGCCGAGCGGGGCATCCTCATCAAGGACGCGGAGAGCCTGGAAACGGCCAAGAAGGTGAATGCCGTGGTATTGGACAAGACGGGCACCGTGACCGAGGGACATCCCGCCGTGCAACACATCCTTTGGACGGACGGGGAAGCCAAGCAATATGCCCCCGTCCTGTTGGCCTTGGAAAGGAAATCCGAACATCCGCTGGCGGAAGCCATCTTGCTGAATGAAGAATTAAGAATGAAAGATGAAGAATGGAGCATAGATAACTTCGAGAGTTTGACGGGGCAAGGGGTGAAAGGCACCTATAAGGGTGTTGCTTATTATGCAGGCAATCGCCGCCTGATGGAGGGCAAACGCATCTCTCCCACCCTGCAAGAAGCCGCCTCTGCTTGGGAAGCTGAAGCGCAGACGGTAATTTGGTTTGCCAACGAGACGGAAGCCTTGGCCGTCATCGCCATAGCCGACCGCATCAAGGCTTCGTCCGTAGAAGCCATCCGCACCCTGCAAGCCGAAGACATCGAAGTGCATCTGCTGACGGGCGACAATGAAGCCACCGCCCAGGCCATCGCCCGGCAGGCAGGCATCGCGAAATACAAGGCGGGCGTATTGCCCCAGGACAAAGCCGCCTACATCCGGCAGTTGCAACAAGCGGGCAAGGTGGTGGCCATGGTGGGCGACGGCATCAACGACAGTGCCGCCCTGGCGCAGGCCGACCTCAGCATCGCCATGGGCAGCGGCAGCGACATTGCCATGGATGTGGCAAAGATGACACTCATCTCCTCCGACCTGCGCAAGATACCCGAAGCCCTGCGCCTCTCCCGCCTGACGGTGCGCACCATCCGGCAGAACCTCTTCTGGGCCTTCATCTACAACACGATAGGCGTGCCCATCGCCGCCGGCGTGCTCTACCCCGTCTGCGGCTTCCTGCTCAACCCGATGATTGGCGGGGCGGCCATGGCGTTCAGCAGCGTCAGCGTGGTGACGAACAGCCTAAGATTAAGAAAAAAGAAATTAACCACAGCCCCCTCAACTCCCCCCGAAGGGGAGCTTAAGGAAGTGCATACCGCTTTAAGCCTCCCTTTGGGGGAGGTTGGTGGGGCTCCTAAAACAAAAGAAAAGACAATGGAAAAGCAATTCAAAGTAAGCGGCATGATGTGCCAGCACTGCCGCATGCACGTAGAGAAAGCATTGAACAAACTGGAAGGCGTCAGCGCCATCGTCACCCTCGACCCGCCCGTGGCCACAGTGAAGTTCACAGGCAAGGAGTATTCGCTGGAGGAACTGCAACGGCAGGTGACGGAAGAGGCGGGGGAATATGGGCTAAGCGAGTAAGGAAAAGATGTGTACATATACAGTATCTTTTAAACGACATATTGTACCTCTTTAAACAAATAGTGACGAAGATTCTTCTCTTCATCTTCCAAAACGAAACGGCCGTCCGATTCTACGCAAACGATACGTGCCCGGAAAGTACCGTGCGAATCGGTATAGAGATGCCATCCGTCACGTCGGAATAACGCTTCCGCATAACGGACGGATATATTAGGACGAAAGCGGACCGGATTTTCGGTCCGCAAACGGACGTAATAGTCATGGATACGGGTCAATATGTCAGCCAACAATTCATAACGGTCGTAGTCTTGTCCGGTGATTTGTTTGAGGGAGACCGGATTGGGAGCATCGCTATGGAAAACTTCCTGATTGACATTCAAGCCGACACCGGCGATAGAGCGGTTCAAGTAACGTCCTTGCAAATCGTTCTCAATCAGAATGCCGCATATTTTTTTCTCTCGCCAATAAATGTCGTTGGGCCATTTGATGCTGATTCCTTCCACAAGATTGTCCAACGCTTCCTTAATGCCCAATGAAATCACCTGGGACAGAATGAACTGCTGCCCCGCTTCCAAAAAAGCAGGATAGAGCACGAAGCTGAAAAGAAGGTTTTTGCCGTCTGCCGCTTCCCATGAATTTCCCCGTTGCCCTTTGCCGGCAGTTTGGTATTCGGCACAAACAGTAGTCAATTCTTCTACAGCGTCCGGATGCCCGTTGCACCAATCATTAAGGTATCGGTTTGTAGAATCCGTCTTTGCCAACGCCATCAACGGATATGGAAAATTTTCGGGTAAAACTGTCATTGGTTCGGATTTAAAACAAGGGTGGATAAAAAGCGTTCTCAATATGTTCTATCTGGAAATCCCCATTCTGCCCCACAACGGTGATGATGTCGAAGCGTACCGGTTTATCCCAGCCAAAATGTTTGATATAAGCGTCCGTAGCTATGACAATACGACGTATTTTCAGCCAGTCTACCGCTTCCTGCGGTTCCCGATAGGAGCCATTCGCGCGCGTCTTTACTTCGACCACAACCAATTCATGGTCCTTCTCCGCCACGATGTCCAATTCCAAATGGTTTTTCCGCCAGTTGCGATGAAGAAGGATATACCCCTTGCCTTCCAGATAGGCCGCAGCGGCATCTTCTCCGGCTTTTCCTAATTTATTGTGCGTTGCCATGCTTCTTTTTTCTACTTTGCCGACAAAATTACGCTTTTTCTGCTTTGAAATTACCGAAGTAAAACTAAATTTGCAGTGAATATGAGAAAAAGACGTAAAATAGCGACAAAAACATCGCTGGACGAGCCGAAACGCCACCTTCGGATGGTGTGTCTGCTCAGCGAAGAAGAACAGCGAATTGTAGACCGTTATCTGGAAAAATACCGGATAACCAACAAGTCACGCTGGTTTCGCGAAACAATTCTCATGTTTATCTATAAGAATATGGATGAAGACTACCCGACTCTATTCGGGGAACATGACATGCGGAGGTAGATAAATGGACGATACGTATTACATGAAACAGGCTTTGCTCGAAGCCCGTAAAGCCATGGAGCGCGGAGAAGTCCCGGTAGGGGCGGTTGTGGTATGTCGGGACCGCATCATAGCCCGTGCCTACAACCTGACGGAAACCTTGACGGACGTCACGGCACATGCCGAAATGCAGGCCATTACGGCGGCCGCATCGGCCTTAGGAGGCAAGTACCTGAATGAATGTACGCTGTACGTCACGGTAGAACCTTGCGTGATGTGCGCGGGCGCCATCGGTTGGGCACAGATTCGCCGATTGGTATTCGGAGCTGAAGACGAGAAACGCGGCTACCGACGATATGCCCCGCAAGCTTTACATCCTAAGACCGAAGTCGTAAAAGGAGTCATCGGGGACGAATGCGCCACCTTGATGAAAGAATTCTTCAAAAACAGACGGTGAGAGACACTGTCAAGAGAACTCCAGCCCGAACTCTTCCCTTAATTGTTGAAGGGCGTTGTTCTTCTGAACCATCATCTGGTATTTCTCCACACGGCTATAGGCACGGGCTTTCTCAGTAGGAGCACTGACCCGTACTTTCATTGTGACTTTCCGGTTCTTCAAGCGGGCACGCAAGTAAGTCTCTACTTCGGGAGCCAAAGCTGTAAATTCCTTGGCAATAATCTCATTGTCTACCACGACCTCAAAAGTCGTATCGTCCAGCAGCGTGAGGCGCATGGCGTGCATACGGGTTGAGAGAGCCACTTGCTCTTTGGGCATGTTGTTGGCGTATTCCTGCCAATAGAAGTTGACATCCCGCTCGGTTATCATGTAGTCCTCTTCCGTCAACGGCTCCGATTGCGCTTGGGTCGTTGCGGTAAGTGTGCCCTCTGCGACCGCTTGCGGGTGCTGCTTAATGGAAATGCCCAAGCCACCCATCTTCACCACCGGTATTTTTTTTTCTTCCTTCGCCTTGCCCAACAAGATTGAAGACGTCGAGACAGGTGAAGCGGATTGTTGAACCTGAGGGGAAGCGGCATGAGGCGCAACCGTTTTAGGACGGACCTGTTGAGAGGCAGTCTGTGCAGCCACAGGTTGCGGAGCAGGAGCGGTTTGGGAAGTGAACAGGGGTTTTATCGTCTGCTTAGGGCTACGCCCACCACTAATGGCTTCCTCCTCGCCCGACGTTATCTGCGCCACCTGTATCAACGTCAGTTCCACCAACAAGCGTTTGTTCTTACTGGCGCGATAATTCAAATCGCAATCATTGCACAACTTTATGGCTCGATAAAGGAACGGAAGCGGGCACTTTTGCGCCTGTTCCTGATAGCGTTGCCGGATGCTGGCACCCACCTCCAACAAAGGCAGAGTAACGGGGTCTTTGCTCACCAACAAGTCGCGGAAGTGGGAGGCAAGGCCGGTAATGAAATGACTTCCTTCAAACCCCTTGTTCAACACTTCGTTGAAAAGCAGCAAAGCGTCACTCACCTTGTTTTCCAGGAAATAGTCAGTCAGGCGGAAGTAATACTCATAGTCCAATACATTCAGGTTCTCAATGACACTCTGATAGGTGATGTGTCCGCCTGTAAAGCTCACTACTTGGTCGAAAATGGACAAGGCGTCACGCATTCCGCCATCGGCCTTTAAGGCAATGACATTGAGCGCTTCCGGTTCGGCGGCGATTCCTTCTTTGGAAGCCACGTATGCCAAATGAGCCACGATGTCCTCCACCCGGATGCGGTTGAAGTCGTATATTTGGCAACGGGAAAGAATGGTCGGCAGAATCTTATGCTTCTCGGTAGTGGCCAAAATGAAGATGGCGTGGTGAGGCGGTTCTTCAAGGGTCTTCAAGAAAGCATTGAAAGCTGAAGCGGACAACATGTGTACCTCGTCGATGATATAGACTTTGTATTTTCCTATCTGTGGCGGGATACGTACCTGTTCTACCAATTGGCGAATGTCGTCTACCGAGTTGTTGGAAGCGGCGTCCAGCTCATGAATGTTGTAGGAACGTTGCTCGTTGAAAGCCATGCACGACTCGCATTCGTTACACGCCTCACCGTCAGCAGTGGGGTGCAGGCAGTTGATGGTCTTGGCGAAGATGCGGGCGCAAGTGGTCTTGCCCACTCCGCGCGGTCCGCAGAACAAGTAAGCGTGCGCCAACTTGCCGGTGGCAATGGCATTTTTCAAGGTAGTAGTCAAAGCACGTTGTCCAACCACCGACTCGAAGGTGGACGGACGGTACTTCCGAGCTGATACGATATAGTCTTCCATATTCAGTAATGCTGCATTCTTAATATAGTCTGTTGCAAATGTACGCAAAAAAACATTATTCCAGCCATTTTCAGTGCTACTTCCCGTCTATCTCCTTCAGCAACTCTTCTACGGCGACTTTCAGTTGGACGTCTTCGCCTTGAACGATGGTTTCAGGTGAATTGGGCACTTTTATGTCCGGCTCCAGTTGCGTGTTTTCCAAGTAACTGCCATCGGGCAGGCGATAACCCACAATGGGGATGCCGAAAACCAATGACGGATCTTGCAAACGTTCCCAAGAAACACTGGTCATGGTGCCGGGCACCGGCATACCTACCAGTTTGCCCAACACCTGATGACGATAGACCCAAGGGGTACCATGCGCGTTGGAATAATTGGCCTCGCACGTCAACATGATGGAAGGTTTGTTCCAACGGCGGCTGGGCATGTCGCAAGCTTCGCGCCCACGTATGACTTGAGTAAAATACTTCTTTCCACTGAACAAGACTTCTATGTCTTCGTGCAAACGCCCGCCTCCATTGAAACGGGTGTCAATCACGATGCCTTCGCACCGGTTGTATTTGCCGAGAATATCCGAGTAAACATCCCGGAAACTCCCGTCATCCATAGACTTGATGTGTACATAGCCCAGACGGCCGTTGGACCATCTCTGCACATCCGCGGCGCGCTGCTTTACCCAGCGGCGATAAAGCAAATCACTATAAGCGCCTTGGCTGATGGGAATAATGACTTCCTCCCAACGCTCGCCCGTACGCGGGTCGAGAAGTGAAACAAGCGTCTTACGCCCCGCTTTATCATTGAGCAGGATACTGGGGTCGGCCTCAGGGGTGACGGTTATACCGTCTATCTTCTCCAAGATTTGACCGGCACTTGCTTTCGACAAGGCTTTGTCAAAGGGGCCTTTTTCCAACACTTCGGCAATGCGCAAGCCGGGGCCTTCATAAGTCCAGTCGAAAAGGAGTCCTGTCTGAGCGGTTTTTTCGCCCGATGAAGGATGCGTATAACGCCCTCCGGTGTGAGACACGTTCAGCTCGCCTAACCATTCGCTCAACAATTCGGCGAAGTCGTAATTGTTGGCTATATGGGGCAGGAACTTGCGATAGGCTTTGGTCATAGCCTCCCAATCCACGCCGTGCATGTTGATGTTATAGAAGCGGTTCTTCTCTTGCTTATACACATGGTCGAACATATAAGCGCGTTCGGCCTCCAAATCCATCTTCACCGTAGCCCGATAGGTGATGGACTTCAACGCATCGTTTGCAAGGGTCATCTTCTGCATGTTGCGCCCGCTCAACAGATAGAGGTTCTTGCCTTCTTTATCCAATTCCAGCGAAGCCCATCCACCTTTCAACTCATGCAGGAGCTTGATTTCTTTCTTGCGCAGGTTCATTTTCCAAAGAGCCAGCCCGGCCTCATAGGAGGCTATGTAATAGAGTGATTCTCCATCGGGCGAAATAATGGCACTCCGCATGTCCGAGGAAGAGGGGGTAAGACGCACGATGCGGTCTTCCAAGCCTTCCGTCTCGACAATAATAGGGGACACTTCCTCCTTCTTATCTTTCAACCCGGAATTTTCTTTCTGTTTTTCATCCTTACCTTTCTTTTGCTCTTTTTCCAATTCTTTGCGCAATTCATAATCTTCTTTGCTCAGACAATACTTGTCATAGGCATCTTGGTTTAAAAAGACTAACATCGCGTCATTTTGCGACCCCCAAGAAGCGTGTGCGCGCATACCGTAACGTTCGGTGGTGAAAAGGATTGCATTGCCTTCCAGCACAAAACGGGGTGAGCCGCTGCTATATCCACTTTGAGTCAGGTTGAGAATGGGTGAACCACCGGCCGCACTCACCAAGCCAATATCGTTATACGGGTCATGACGATTTCCCGTAAATTCCAGGGTAAACCATTTTCCATCGGGGGACCAAGCATAATCGAAGCCTCCTCCTGTGTTATACCACGTAGAACCGTCGGTAATCTGGCGCACTTTCTTGCTCTCCAAGTTGAGCACCATCAGGCGTTGACGGTCTTCAATGAAAGCAAGCTCTTTGCCATCAGGCGAGAATTGAGGATACGTCCGCTCTACCTTGTCCGAAGGCAATAGGACTTCCTCGTCAATCATCGTCGCATTGGGGAAATTTGGCTCTTCCTTTCGGACTATCCTGGCCAAGTAGAGCTGCCAATTGCCCGTGCGCTCGCTGGCATAAGCCAACGTACGGTTATCCGCTCCGAACGTCAATCCCGCTTCAGCGGCCGGCGTATGGGTGATTTGCTTGGTGGTGCCATACTCTACGGAAGTGACAAACACCTCGCCTCTGACCACGAAAGCCACTTGCTTGCCATCCGGCGATACAGTAGCTGAAGAGGCTCCGGAAGTATATCTCAACGTAACCAACTGAGGAGCCTCATCACGCACCAAGCCAATGCGGACTTTCTGCGCTTCCCCACCCATTGGCTGCGTATAGATTTCTCCATCATAGGTGTAGCATAGTGTCCCATTGCAGCTCATGGAGAGGAAGCGGACCGGATGCGTACGGAAACGAGTCACGGCTTTCACTTCCTGTGGATTGTCCAAAAGGAAGTTGTAGACGTTAAAGGAGCCGCCATCGCGTTCACTCAAAAAATAAAGAGAACGGCCATCGGGCGAGAGCACGGGATTACGGTCTTCACCCGCACGGTCGGTCAAGTTGACATGTTTGCCCGTTGCAGTGTCATAGCGCCAAATGTCTCGCGTAATAGAGGAAGTATGGTGTTTACGCCATTCACTCTCCACTCCTTTCTGATCTTGATAGTAGAAACAACTGCCTGAAGGATCGTAGCAGACTTCTTCAGCCGGCGTAGCAAGCACTTGCTCCGTACGTCCGCCCTCAACAGGCACCCGATAAAGTTCGGTCATACTTGCCTTGGGGAAGAGAGCGCTTGCGGCGGGATCTTGTATGGAAGCGGAGAAAACCACATACTTACCATCCGGAGTGAAGGCGGAAGGTATTTCCGCGTTGGAATTATAGGTCAACCGCCGGGCGCTTCCGCCTTGAGCAGACATCACATAGATGTCGAAGTTACCGTTACGGTCGCTGGCAAAAGCAAGTTGCTTCCCGTCCGGCGACCACACGGGATTGCATTCGTATGTATCTTGCGTAGTCAGCCGGACAGCTTCCCCGCCTTGAACGGCAACCTTGTAAATGTCGCCCTTGTAACAGAAGACTATGTGATTGCCATCGGGCGAAATGCGCACATCGCGCAGCCACAAAGGCGCAATAGCCTGGACGGACAATGCCGACACGGCTAAAACAATACAGATGAAGAGTCGTTTCATAGTTGTCTTTCGAATTATATATTCAGCACGCAAAGATATGTTTTTTTCCTCTAAGAAAGAAATTTCAGCTTTATGGATAAAAAGCCCGTTCCATGCGTGGTGAAACATTTTTGAGATAGCTTGAAGTTTTTATGTTCAAAATGCGTATCTTTGCCCGCACATAAACATCATTAAATTATATGGATAACCTGCTTTCATTTTGGCGTCACATCTGTCGGCACAAGTATTTGGTAACGTTACTGATATTTGGCGTCATTATTATTTTTTTGGACGAAAACAGTCTCCTCAGGCGGTTGGAACTTTATCACGAAGCCAATGAACTGCGCAGCGAGATAGAAAAGTACCGTGAGGATTTTGAGAACAGTACGCGCCGTTTGAACGAGTTGGCCGCAGATTCGGGAACCATCGAGCAAGTGGCCCGCGAGAGGTACTTCATGAAAAAGCCCAACGAAGATATTTATGTGTTCGAAGAAGATATAGAAGATTTAGAATAACATGCCCATGAAACAAATACTTTCCGCTCTTTTCGCCGTAGGCGCCATTATGGTATTGGTTGGTGCCGCCGTCTACATCACCGGTTGGATAGCGGCTCCATACGTTTATACGGTAGGCGCCACCTTGGTTGCATTAGCGCAAATCAACACCCGCCCGCATGTACAAAACTCTGTTATCCGCCGCTTGCGTTTCCAGCAGATATTAGGCGCGTTACTTTTGGTAGTGGCCGGCACACTGATGCTGTTCACCAACGGCAATGAATGGATTGTCTGCCTCACCATCGCCGCCATCTTCGAACTTTATACTTCCGTTCGTATTCCACAGGAGGAGGAGAAAGAGTTGAAGGGATAAAAACAGGGAAGCTATATTCCCATTTGTCTAACCAAAGCCGCTCTTTACGCCCGTAAAGAAGAACTTCAGCCTCATAAAGGCCGTCTTTACAACGCCCAAGGGGACTTCGCCCGGTGAAAGTTTCACGCTTTCACCGCCCTGTATTCTTTTGATTTATAAGTATATGCTGTGAAACATCCATTCCTTTCACGTTTTGCCTTGTTTCACGGTGCCGGACGTTATATGCACAAATCGTACATCTATATACACAAATTGTACAGAATCGTTTTTTAAGGAGAAATCCCGTGTCCTTCACAAAACGGAGACGTGAAACATCCGTGAAGGATGTATCTTTCACAGCATTCGTTTCAAAGTCAAGCGGTTACGAAGCCGTGAAGGCGTGAAACTTGCAACAGGAAAATTTGTGTAGAAGGTGAAACATACCGTCTTGCCGATTCAAACACTGCCTGTTTTCAAGCGCTCAAATCACGTTTAATCAGAAGACCACTCCCATTTAAAGGGACGGGACGGTACATTAAATGATAAGGGGTGGGAGGTTAAATGATAATTTAGCGAACCGAAGCCCCGCTTGAATGAAAAATTAAGAATGATAAATGCTATGACGCGGGTGAGCAGGATAAAAACAGGTGCGGATGACACGAACCACACGAATAAGTTCCTGATTTTATCCGTGAAATCCGCGTCATCCGCGCTTGAAAAAATCGTTTTTGGGACTACGCCCTTTCTTTACTCTTCCTCCGCCAACGAATCAGCGTACTCCATTTCGCCTTGGACGACAAACAACAGGTCCTCGGGGTCGAAATCGCCTACTTCGTCTTTGTGCGCTTCCTTCCGGATATAGTCCACGATTTTTTCTAAATCAATGTCAATATATCCTTCGGCATCCGGCTGCGCGTCGAGAATACCACTTTCGGTATAATACTCATCTATCAAGTCGAGAAAGTAATAAAGGTCATCGTCGGTGAACTTTTCTTTCACTTCTTGCGGCAAATAATTCTTGATGAACCCAATCGTCTTTTCATCATCAAGGTCTTCCTTTAAGAAATCGTCATCCTGTCCCATAAGCATTTCTTTTTATTACAATAAAGCTTCTATCTTCTGTACATAGGTAGGTTTCGGTGCGGAGCCTACTTGTTTGTCCACTTGCTTGCCATCTTTGAAGAACAGTACGGTAGGGATGTTGCGTATGCCAAACGCGGCCGCCACGTCTCCATTGTCGTCCACATCACATTTGCCTATCGTAACCTTGCCTTCATACTCGGCTGCCAATTCGTCAATAATCGGACTAACCATCTTACATGGTCCGCACCAAGGTGCCCAAAAATCAATCACTACAGGGTTTCCGCTTGCTATCAGCTCTTGATAATTGCCTTCAGTAATTTCTAATGCCATCGTATTCAAATATTTTAGATTGTTGATAATATATATTTTCGATCTTTCTTTGGGACAAAGATAACTAATTTATTCGAAATTCAAGCTCCGGCCGCCCTTTTAAATATGAAATCAATTCACGGCCTACCGTCAGCTTGACCGGTCGCGAAACCAAATCGAGCGATTGCTTGCTTTCCGAGTCGGTCACCTTGAAACACAACTCGGTATTTCCGGGATGCTCTTTTGTCAGTTGCGACAATTCCGTTATCAACGTCGCGTTGAGGTACGTCAAGGGTATCAGGATGGTTATCTTCTTTATCAGCTCCTCTTTTACATCGGGCAGCAACTGTATGGATGTGATTTTCAGCTCCAATTCATCCGGTTTCCATTGTTTGGGCTGGCAACGTGCGGTCAGATAGAGGAACGTACGTTCACCCAAATAGTTCTGGTAGGTAGTCCAGTCCTTGCCAAAGAAGGGGAATTCATAAGCACCGCTATAATCTTCTATCTTGGCTATGCCGTAAGGATTGCCGTTCTTGCTGGTGCCGCGCCGCACGGAAGTTACGATGCCTCCCATGGTGATTTCGCGTCCGACCAACGCTTCCTTGTTTCCCAGTTCAGCCATGCGGGTATTGCATACGTGCTCCAATACCACGGCATATTCATCCAACGGATGGGCGGACAAGTAGATGCCCACCAGGTCACGCTCTTGGTTCAGTCGCTCTAAGTCACTCCAACGCTCGGCATTCGGTATCTCGGGCGTGGCCACTTCTATCATGTTTTCCCCGCCAAACAAGGAATTGGTTGCCATAGACTTGTCCGTCTGATAACGGCTTCCGTAACGGACTAAGGTATCCAAGAAAAGTTCCCCTTTGGTGTTCTCGGCAAAGTATTGTTCGCGGGATAGCTCGGTAAAACTATCGAGGCTGCCAGCCAAAGCCAGGCACTCAATGTTTTTCCTATTACAAGAGTTGAGGTTGACACGTTGCACAAAGTCAAAGATATTCTTGTAAGGACCGTTCTTCTCACGTTCGCTTATAATGCTCTGTACGGCACTCTCGCCTACACCCTTGATGGCACCTAAGCCGAAACGGATATTGCCTTCGGCGTTGACGGTGAATTTCTTGTTACTCTCGTTTACGTCCGGCCCCATCACCTTAATGCCCATTGACTTGCATTCGTCCATCAGCTTGGTGATAGAGACGATGTCCGACAAGCTTCGGCTCATAACGGCCGCCATGTATTCGGCGGGATAGTTCGCTTTCAGGTAAGCGGTCTGATAGGCCACCCACGAATAGCACGTGGCGTGCGACTTGTTGAAGGCATAGGACGCAAATTTCTCCCAGTCCGTCCAAATCTTTTCCAATACTTTGGGGTCGTGACCGTTCTTCTGTCCGCCGGCAATGAACTTGGGCTTCATGTGGTCCAACTTGTCACGCAACTTCTTACCCATCGCCTTACGTAAGGCATCGGACTCACCACGCGTAAAGTCGGCCAGCAGACGGGAGAGAAGCATCACCTGCTCCTGATAGACCGTAATGCCATAGGTGTCCTTCAGGTATTTTTCCATAATAGGGATGTCGTACTCGATGGGCTTGCGTCCCCATTTGCGGTCGATGAAATCCGGAATGTAATCCATAGGTCCCGGACGATACAAAGCGTTCATGGCTATCAGGTCTTCGAACGTACTGGGCTGTAATTCGCGCAAATACTTCTGCATGCCGGCCGATTCGAATTGGAATGTGCCGATGGTACGACCTTCACAATAGAGTTTGTAGGTGGCCGGATCGTTAATGGAAATTTTGTCTATATCCAGCTGGACGCCCCGGTGCAAGCGCACGTTCTCCACCGCTTCCTTAATAATGGACAGAGTTTTCAGTCCCAGGAAGTCCATCTTAATCAGTCCGGTATCTTCGATGACCGAACCTTCGTATTGGGTCACAAGCAGTTTCTCGCCTGTTTCTTTGTCGTCCGCCGTACTGACCGGGACCCAGTCCGTAATGTCATCCCGGCAAATGATGGTGCCACAAGCGTGTACGCCCGTACCTCGGACATTACCTTCCAACATTTTGGCATATTTGATGGTTTCGCGTACCAAAGGGTCGGGTGAAGCTTCTGCAGCCTGTAACTCGGGCACGTAAGCGATGGCATTGGGCAGATTCAATTTCTTGTCAGGTATTTTATCGGGTACAAGTTTACACAGACGGTCAGACTCGGACAAGGGGAGTTTTTCTACGCGCGCCACGTCCTTAATAGCCATCTTGGTGGCCATGGTACCATAGGTAATGATGTGCGCCACTTTTTCCTGTCCGTATTTCTCGGTTACCCAACGGAGCACTTCGCCTCGTCCGTCATCATCGAAGTCCACATCAATATCAGGCAATGAAATTCGGTCCGGATTCAGGAAACGCTCAAACAACAGGTCATATTGAATGGGGTCTATCTTCGTGATGCCCAAACAATAGGCTACTGCCGAACCGGCCGCCGAACCACGTCCCGGGCCTACCGATACGCCCAACTGGGTACGGGCGGCATTGATGAAGTCCTGCACAATGAGGAAATAGCCAGGGAATCCCATGGTTTTCATAATATAAAGTTCGAACGTCAGGCGTTCTTTTACTTCCTCACTCAGCGGATCACCGTATAAGCGTTTGGCACCATCGAAAGCCAGTTTGGCCAAATAGTCGGCCTCCAATTTGATACGGTATAGCTTCTCATATCCTCCCAAACGCTTGATTTTAGCCTTGGCAGCTTCTTCGTCTAACACCACTTCACCGTTCTCATTGCGGGTAAATTCGTTGAAAAGGTCCTCTTCCGTATATTTCTTGCGGTATTCTTCTTCTGTGCCAAAGTCTTCAGGAATGGCAAAGGTCGGCATAATGGGAGCATGGTCGATGGAGTAATACTCTACTTTATCCAGTATCTCCAAGGTATTGGACAAGGCTTCAGGCACGTCGGCAAACAAGGCGTTCATCTCGGCTTTGGTCTTCATCCATTCCTGCTTGGTATAGAGCATGCGGGTCGGGTCATCCAAATCTTTTCCTGTACTCAGGCAAATCAGACGGTCATGGGCTTCGGCATTCTCTTCATCTACAAAATGCACGTCGTTGGTGCAGATAACCTTAATATTATATTTCCGGGCATACTCTAATAGTTTGGCATTTACTTTCTGTTGCAAAGGGTATGCTTCGTGGTTGGCACGGGACACAGTGGCTTTATGACGTTGCAACTCCAGGTAATAATCCTCCCCAAACATTTCTTTATACCAACGGATGGCCTCCTCGGCTTCTTCGTACTTGTCGGCCATAATCATCTTCGGGACTTCTCCACCGAGGCAAGCCGAACAAATGATGAGGCCTTCGCGATACTTTTCCAATTCAGTACGGTCGGTACGCGGACGCATATAATATCCCTTTGTCCAAGCACGTGAAACCAATTTTATCAAGTTGTGGTATCCTTTTTCATTTTTCGCCAATACGATGAGATGCCAGCCGCCTTGATCCGGTTTGCCTTCGCGCTTGTCCATCGTACGATGGGCCACATACATCTCGCATCCAATGATAGGCTTGAATAGTTTCCTTTTGGCTTCTTCTATTTTCAATCGGCATTCCGCCAATTCCGCTTCCGGATTCTCGCAGGCAGTCTCGCCGCTCTCAATACCGGCGATACGCTTCTTCAAGTCCTTTATTTCGCCTTGCGGCCCACTGTTCTTCTTATTGACATAGTTAGTAAACTCTTTGATTCCAAACATATTACCATGATCGGTCACGGCAATTCCTTTCATCCCGTCCTTCATGGCTTTGTCCACCAGTTTGCTGATGCTGGCCTGCCCGTCGAGCAAGGAATATTGGGTGTGTACATGCAAATGAACAAAATCCTGCATACGCTGTATTTTCTCTTAAAAATTTAGAGCATAAAGGTACTATCTCTGAAATTCATAGCAAAGATATTCTCCAAAAAATTATTCAAAAGTGCATTTCTTCCTGAAATCTTTGTTAGATTTTTAAAATAACCCTATTTTTGCAGTTAGTTTCAATCTAATTAAGAAGCGAACAAAGCTACATGGCCAGACTGAAAAGACTAAAAAAGATACATTTACATCGTGAAGGCACTCACACCTTAGTGGGAGGCTTATTTATCCTGTTAGCCCTCAATGCGCTGGTATACTTCGGCTTCGAGTACAAGTGGCCGTTTTATATCCTGGCGGTTGCCAGCTTGGTGGTCTACGGAATCTTGGTCAACTTCTTCCGTTGCCCCATCCGGCTCTTCGGGCAAAACACCGAGAAAGTGGTTGTGGCTCCCGCTGACGGCAAGGTGGTTGTGGTGGAGGAAGTGGACGAGAACGAATATTTTCACGACCGACGCATCATGGTGTCCATCTTCATGAGTCTGGTCAACGTACATGCCAATTGGTATCCTGTAGATGGTTTGGTAAAACAAGTGTCGCATCAGAATGGCAAGTTCCTGAAAGCTTGGCTTCCGAAAGCCAGTACGGACAATGAGCGTTCTACCATTATTATAGAGACACCGGAAGGGGTGGAAATTATGACCCGACAGATTGCCGGAGCCATGGCCAGACGCATTGTCACTTACGCCACGCCGGGCGAAGATTGTTATATAGACGAACATTTGGGCTTTATCAAGTTCGGTTCGCGTGTGGATGTATTCTTGCCTCTTGACACAGAAATCTTGGTCAAGTTAGGGCAAATGACTACAGGCAACCAAACGGTAATAGCTAAACTTAAATAAATTTTTATGGCAAACCACATTACCCGCCATATTCCCAACGCGCTCACCTGCCTGAACCTATTTTCAGGGTGTGTGGCAAGTGTCATGGCTTTCGAGGCCCGTTATGACATGGCTCTCTTATTTATCGCTATCAGTGCCTTGTTCGACTTCCTTGATGGTTTGGCCGCACGCGTGCTCCATGCTTATTCCGACATCGGCAAGGATTTGGATTCATTGTCCGATGACGTGAGTTTTGGCGTGGCACCCTCGCTGATTGTATTTTCCTTGTTCAAAGAAATGCACTATCCTGCCTACATGGCTTCCGTGGTGGCCTGGCTACCCTATTTAGCCTTCCTTATTGCCGTATTTTCGGCACTCCGCTTAGCCAAGTTCAACAACGATACCCGGCAGACATCTTCGTTTATCGGACTACCAGTGCCGGCCAACGCTTTATTTTGGGGCTCGTTAGTGGCCGGCTTTCATCCTTTTTTAATCAATGCAATGTTTCACCCGTTGTACCTGCTGATACTTGTATGTTTGTTCTCATGGCTATTGGTGTCGGAGATTCCCATGTTTTCGCTCAAGTTCAAGAATCTTTCGTGGAAAGATAACAAAGTCAGTTTCTGCTTCTTGATTCTTAGTGCCTGCTTGCTTGTCCTTTTACAGGTCAGAGGTTTTGCGGCCTCCATCATTTGTTACATCCTGATATCCTTAGGAACGTGCCGGAAAAAGTGAATGAACGCTTTTGGCATAGTTATTGTATAGCTCTATTCCGTAACAACTTAACGATTTAGATGTATGCTACAATTATTTTTAGTTTTTTTGCTTTTCATTGTCGTAGCCGTCTTGTTTATCGGACTCAGCATCGTAGGAACAATCCTGCGAGGACTGTTCGGTATCGGACGACGCCAACAGCACCATTCAGACGAGGAAAGTAACCACATCCGTTATAAGAGAAAAGCAATCCATCCCGAAGGCAAGAAAAGAGTATTTGCGAAAGACGAGGGAGATTATGTAGACTTTGAGGAAGTAAAGGACGCTCCATGAAGCGGATAGACCGGCAGATATTACACATAGCTTTGCCTTCCATTGTGTCGAACATCACCGTGCCTTTGTTAGGGTTGGTAGATGTGACCATCGTAGGACATTTAGGAAGCGCGGCCTACATCGGAGCCATTGCCGTAGGCGGTATGTTGTTCAACATCATCTACTGGATATTCGGCTTCCTGCGCATGGGTACCAGCGGAATGACGTCACAACTGTATGGCCGTCGCGACTGGACGGAAGCGACACGCATGTTGACACGGGCTGTAGGAATAGGCGTCGGCGTAGGAATCTGTTTTATTGTCTTGCAAGTACCTGTTCGTGAAATAGCTTTCCTACTAGTTCACCCTACGGACGAGGTACGTCAATTGACTACGACCTATTTCCACATCTGTATTTGGGGAGCGCCGGCCATGTTGGGACTTTATGGGCTGACGGGCTGGTTCATAGGAATGCAGAACTCACGTATTCCCATGACAATAGCCATTACACAAAATATAGTAAACATTGCGGCAAGCCTCTGGTTGGTATACGGGGGTGGACTGAAAGTAGAAGGAGTGGCGTTGGGCACCTTGATAGCCCAATATGCAGGATTCTTCATGGGAATAGGATTGTGTCTACATTATTATGGCAGACTGAGAACATACTTCCGATGGAAAGGCTTATGGGAACGGTCGGCTATGAGCAGATTCTTCGCAGTGAACCGCGATATTTTTCTTCGTACGCTTTGCTTGGTGGCTGTCACCTTATTCTTCACCTCAACGGGGGCGAAACAAGGCGAAATGGTGTTGGCCGTCAATACCCTACTGATACAACTTTTTACACTCTACTCGTATGTCATGGACGGATTTGCTTATGCCGGAGAGGCCCTGAGCGGCAAATACATCGGTACACAGAATCAATCCCAATTCAGCCTTACGGTACGCCACCTTTTCGCATGGGGCGGAGAGATGGCCATATTGTTTACCTTGGCATATGCCATAGGCGGCAATGCCTTTTTAGAACTGCTTACCGATGAAGCCGAAGTCATTGCCGCAGCAAACAGTTATTTCGGCTGGGCTTTAGCCATACCTATAGCCGGAATGGCTGCGTTTATTTGGGACGGTATCTTTATCGGAGCCACTGCCACACGGGGCATGTTACAATCCATGGCCACAGCAACCGCCAGTTTTTTCCTCTTATACTACGGTCTACATACCCTATGGGGGAATCACGCCCTTTGGATTGCCTTCCTCGTTTACCTACTGATACGCGGACTCATGCAAACCATACTCAGTCGAAAAGTCATCCGTAAGGCATTTAAGAATTAAGGCACTTCCTATTCCACCTGTTCCAGCGGATAATTCACCAAATAAAGAGTTCCGGTAGCACGAGTAAAAGCCGTATAGAGCCAACGAAAATAATCAGGCGTCAGATATTCATCGGACATATAACCTTGGTCGAGAAACACATTCTTCCATTGTCCACCCTGTGCTTTGTGGCAGGTAACGGCATACGCGTACTTCACTTGCAAAGCATTATAATGAGGATCGGACTTCATCTTCTTCATACGGTCACGCTTCAGCGGAATGTCGGCATAGTCTTCCAATACTGTTTGAAAAAGACGCTCATTCGCATCGCGTGAAAGTGCAGGGACTTCGCTATGCAACGTATCGAGCAACAACGTGACCTCCAGTTCTAATTCATCGTAATCGGGAAACGCTACCACAACATCCGCAAAACGGAACCCATACAACTCGCGTGTGCGTCTAACTCGCCTTACCACCACAGTCTCGCCATTTGCTATAAAGTCCAATACCTTCTGTTTCCCGGTCCAATAATAGTTATTCTTAACCACCATCAGACGGTCTCCCGTCTCCAATTCTTCTTCACGCCAAAGAATCTGCACTCGTATACCATTATTATATATATTAGCTCGTTTGTTGGAGCGGCACACTACAATCGTCTCATCCAAACCATCCCGGTCATAACAAGTGGACAATGTATCAATCAGCTCGTTGCCCGGTACATTCTTTATATCCGCAAAGCCAGACAAACGTATTTTAGGTAACGCATAACAGGACTCTTCTGTAATGAGCCGACGTAACACCGTAGCATTCCACAAGACACCCGACTGCTGTTCCTGACGAACTACTTGGGTCAACTCAGCCTCTACCACTTCCAACCCATATCCTCGCAACGCATCGGCATAAAGCGCAGGACTCAGTTCCTCACCTACAGGCGGAAGCTGAGCCGTATCACCCATCAGCAAGAGCCGACACCCTTGGCCGGCATATACAAACTGCACCAAGTCATCTAATAAACGCCCTGTACCAAATACACTGCCCGACAAACCTTCATTGGAAATCATAGAAGCCTCATCTACTATATATAAAGTATGTGTCGTGAGGTTTTCGTTCAAGGAGAAGTTGTCCATCTCCCCAGAGAAAGCCTTCTGCCGGTATATCTTCTTGTGAATGGTAAAAGCCGGATGCCCGGCATAAGAAGCAAAAACCTTCGCTGCACGCCCGGTCGGCGCCAACAAGACTGACTTCTGTCGCAGTTTATCCAACGCATGCACCAACGCTCCCACCAGCGATGTTTTCCCGGTACCCGCATAGCCGCGAAGCAGGAAAACGAGTCCATCTTTAGGAGAGCTTAGGAACTCGGATAACTTTTTTATTGCATTTTCTTGCTCAACTGTTGGCAGATAAGGAAAAAATTCTTTAATTTGCCTCTCCAAATAGTTATTTATCATTTTTGTATGAGAAAAAAATAAGAGGAACTATCATTTTTAATTTTATTTCTTTTATTTTTGCGGTGCGAATATAATAAACTAAAAAAACATATTTATCATGAAAACAGTATTTAATATCGTTTTGGTCTTATGCGCCTTTGCGTTAGTTTACATTTGCTACGCTAGCATTATGGGTCCGATTAACTTCGAGAAAGAGGAGGATATCCGCGAAAAGGCAGTTATTGCACGTTTGGTTGATATCCGTAAAGCGCAAGCTGAGTATCGTAACCTGCACAACCAACAGTACACAGCAAGTTTCGATTCACTCATCAACTTCGTTAAAACCGCGAAACTCCCGTTCGTATTCAAGAAGGGTGAATTGACCGATAAGCAGTTGGAAGATGGCCTGACTGAAAAGAAGGCCGTTCAAATCATTGCAAAAGCCCAAAAAACCGGTAACTACAACGAGGTTAAAAAATGGGGCTTGGAGAACTTTGCACGTGACACCCAATGGGTAGCTGTCATTGACACTATCTTCCCGAAAGGTTACAACGCAGACTCTATGAGATATGTACCCTTTGGCAACGGCGCACAATTCGAAATGGCTATCCGCAACGATACCGCAAAATCAGGCGCTCCATTCTGCTTGCTCGAAGTGAAGACTCCGTACACGGTTTATCTGAATGGTTTGGACCGTCAAGAAATTGCCAACAAGATTGATATGCAGACCAAATTGAACAAATACCCTGGTCTGATGATTGGTAACTTGGAGACTGCCAACAACAACGCAGGAAACTGGGAATAATAAGCTCAAGAAAGAGAGTGGTATGACAGAAACGATTGATTTTAGTAAATCGGAGCAATATACATTATCCATCCGTCTGAGTACGGATGGATTTTCTTTTTCTGTACTTAACCCTCTGGAGGATGATGCGCCGTGGATTGAAAGCCATGCGATAGACGAGTCATTGTCTCTGACGGCCAATTTGAAGCGCACCTATCGGGAGATGGAATGGCTAAGCCTGCCTTACCGGCGCGTCAATGTGCTTTCCACGAACAGACGTTTCACATTCATCCCATTGGATTTTTTTGAGGACGAACAAGCCGAACAGATATTTTATCACAATCATCTGCCGCGCGAGAACGAACAAGTGCTGTATAACATCCTGCATGCCAGCAACGTGGTAGTCCTGTTCGGCATAGACCAAACGGCTTACTCCTTCCTGCAGGAAAGACATCCGCAGGCACGGTTTTACTCGCAAACGGCTCCGCTCATCGAATTTTTCTCAAATAAAAGCCGTTTAGGGAATAGCCGTAAAATGTATGTCAACCTACACAAAAAAAATGCGGATTTATATTGCTATGAGCGCAACCAGTTGCTTTTGGCTAATACTTATCCTTGCGCAGTGACGGCTGACCGCATTTACTACTTGTTGTATATATGGAAACAATTAGAGTTTAATCAAGAACGAGATGAACTACACCTGAGCGGGTTCTTAGACGAGAAAGAGCTATTACTTGGTGAATTGCGCAAATATATCCGCCAAGTGTTCATCATGAATCCTGTAGAAAATATAGACTTATACGCCATCAATCAATGCGAGTAATCAGCGGTATCTATAAACGGAGGCGTTTCGACGTTCCTCATTCCTTTAAGGCACGCCCTACTACGGATTTTGCCAAAGAAAATCTGTTCAATGTATTAACGTCCAACTATTTTGATTTCGAGGAAGATTCTGTGCGTGCGCTCGATCTCTTTGCCGGCACGGGCAGCATCAGTATCGAACTGGCATCACGCGGATGCGAGCGAGTCATCAGCGTAGAGAAAGATAGGGAGCACTACGCTTTCATCTGCAAAGTAATGCAGGAAGTGAAAGCGGACCAATGGTTACCTCTGCGGGGGGATGTGTTCAAATATATACAGAACAGCCGAGAACAATTTGACTTTATCTTCGCTGACCCGCCTTACGAACTATCCAATTTAGAAACTCTCCCGGATTTGATATTCGCAAACAACCTGTTGAAAGAAAACGGCTTGTTTGTTTTGGAGCATGGCAAAAAGAACGCTTTCGAAACACATCCACATTTTGTAGAAAAACGGGTGTATGGCAGCGTGAACTTCTCGTTCTTTCAATAACAAGTTCTTTTTGAGCATGATACCGATTTTCCTTTCTACAAGATAAGCCTTAACTTTTTTGTATGTTCGACCCGTTTCTTCCCGCATATTCTCTAATTAGGACTCATTACTAAATATGTATTTATAGAGAAAAAAATTCAATCATCAACCTTTCCTAATCCTCTAATTCTTTGCACAATTTAAAAACAATAATAGGAAAACAGGTACATTTTCCACGGAATTAGTTACTTTTGTATCAACCATTAGTCAAACAAAGAATATGAACGGAAAACATAATAATACAGAGATGTACCGACTTCACTCCTTCCTATACATTTGCCTGCTGGCCGTGACCAGCCTCATTGTCCGGGCACAGCCACCGGAAAGCCTTCGCATCGTCCCTGCCGACGAACGTACCGAACTCTATCTGCCCCTGCTGCAAGGCAAGCGGGTGGCCCTGCTGGCCAACCACACCGCACAGGTGGGCGAACGTCATCTACTGGACTTACTCTTGGCAGAAGGCGTGGACGTGACAGGCGTATTCAGTCCCGAACACGGTTTCCGCGGCACAGTGGAGGCGGGAGGAACGGTGCGGAGTTCGATAGACGAAAAAACAGGCGTGCCCATCTTGTCGCTCTACGGCGGAGGACGTAGCAAAGGGCCGAGTGCCGAAGACATGCAGACATTCGATGTGCTGATTGTAGACCTACAAGACGTGGGGCTGCGCTTTTATACTTATTATATCAGCATGTACTACATGATGGACGCCTGTGCCGCCCGCAACAAAGAAGTGGTGGTGTTGGATCGACCCAATCCGAACGGCTTCTACGTGGACGGGCCCATACTGGATGTCACCCGCTACAAATCCGGCGTAGGCCTGCTGCCCATCCCCGTGGTGCATGGCATGACGTTGGGCGAGTTGGCACAGATGATAAACGGCGAAGGCTGGCTGACGGACGGGCGGCAATGCCGACTCAAGGTCATCCCGTGCGACCATTACACCCATCGGGCACTCTATCGCCTGCCTTTGGCTCCCTCGCCCAACCTGCCCAATATGCAGGCGGTCTACCTCTATCCCAGCCTGTGTCTGTTCGAGGGAACGGTGGTCAGTTTAGGCCGAGGCACGAACAAGCCTTTTCAGGTGTATGGCCATCCGCTGATGAAGGGATGCCCTTATTCGTTTACCCCACAAAGCGTTCCGGCAGCCAAGAATCCGCCTCAGCTCGACAAACTGTGCCATGGTTTCGACCTTTCCGCCATGCCCCAGGACAGTATCCGGACGCGCGGCCTCGACCTGACTTACGTCATCGACGCCTACCGACGGCTCGGCGGAGGCGACAGTTTCTTCACCTCATTCTTTGAACGGTTGATTGGCGTGGATTACGTGAGGGAAATGATTAAGCAAGGTTACGCAAGCGACAAAATACGCGCTTGCTGGCAGGAGGACGTGAAACGATTTAAAGAACAACGAAAACCCTACTTACTCTATACAGAATGAAAACTCCTTGGATCATACTTGCCACTATCGCCTGCTACTTTACCGTGCTTGTGCTGCTTTCCTGGACAAGAGGCCGCCGGGCGGACAACATCGCTTTTTTCACCGGAGGACGCAGTTCTTCGTGGTTGATGGCCACACTGGCCATGATTGGAGCCAGCATCTCGGGGGTGACTTTCATCTCAGTACCGGGAGCCGTGGGTACGGGCGGTTATGCCTACATGCAGATGGTGTTAGGCTTTTTCGTGGGAGCCGTGGTAGTAGCGGCGGTTCTCATTCCCCTATTCTACCGGATGAATTTGACCAGCATCTACGGCTATTTGGAGCAACGTTTTGGCGGGACATCGTGCCGCACGGGAGCTTGGATATTCTTTGTCAGCAAAATGTTGGGCGCATCAGTGAGATTCTTCGTGGTGTGTGCCGTATTACAGCCGTTGGTATTCGAGCCGTTGCACGTTCCCTTCGCCGTGGGAGTAGTTCTGACGGTGGCTCTCATTTGGCTCTATTCCTTTCAGGGCGGAGTAAAATCCATGATTGGGACGGACGTGTTGAAAACACTGTGCTTAGTTACATCGGTGGTGTGCTGCATTGGCTGCATCGCCCATAGCCTAAACCTGAACTTGACAGAACTTCCGGGCACAGTGGCCAGCCACCCCACCAGCCAAGTTTTCTTTTTTGACCATCCCGGCGACGGGCGCTACTTTTGGAAACAGTTTCTGGCAGGTATCTTCCTGATGATAGCCACCACAGGACTGGACCAAGACCTGATGCAACGCACGTTATCCTGCCGCAATCCGCGCGACGCCCAAAAGAACATGGTGTTAAGCGCGTTCGTACAAATATTCGTCATCGGCTTGTTTTTAGTGCTGGGCACGTTGCTATATGTGTATGCCGACGCTCAGTTTTCAGATAAACCGATTAATGGCGACGCCCTCTTCGGCCGGGTAGTATGGAGCGACGGATTTCCCGTGACCATAGGCGTTGTCTTCATCATCGGGCTGATTTCGGCAGCCTATTCCGCCGCCGGCTCTGCCCTCACGGCCTTGACCACTTCCTTCACTGTAGACATTCTGAAAGCCGACCGGACGCAAGACGAACGCGACCTGACCCTGACCCGCCGCCTGGTACATATCGTCATGTCGTTGCTGATGGCACTGGTCATTGTCGTATTCTACGAGCTGAACGACGACAGCGCCATCAATGCAGTCTACAATTTGGCCGCCTACACGTATGGTCCCCTGCTGGGTATGTTCGGCTTCGGATTGGCCTGTCGCCGAACGGTCCGCGACCGATGGGTGCCAGCCGTAGTACTCGCCTCTCCCCTGCTGTGCTACGTGCTGCAAAGCCACAGCGAAGCCTGGTTCGACGGCTGGCAAATCAGTTTCGAACTACTCGTCATCAACGCTGCAGTCACCTTCATCGGGCTGCTGTGCATCAGCAGACGCCCGGCACAACACATTAACATATTAACACATTAGACCTATGTACATACTACCTGACACCTCCACTAAGAGCATCCGCCAAATAGCCGTACAAGCCGATGGAGATAGCATTCTTATATCCACCAACTCCGTCCCCATCCGCTGGGGACAGTCAGCTCTGGAACGCATGAAACGCATCCTGCACGATAGCGGAGCAGGACTTGTCTATGCCGACTATCGGAAAGAGACGGAAAACGGCCTCACGCCCATGCCACTCATCGACTACCAAAAGGGCTCGTTGCGCGATGACTTCGACTTTGGCCCTGTCTTATTATTCCGTACCGAAGCCTTCCGGGAAGCCGCGGCACGCATGAACGAAGACTATGTTTACGCCGGGTTATACGACCTGCGCCTGAAATTGTCCGAGCAGTGGCCTGTTGTACACATCAACGAATATCTTTATACCATGACGAACAACCAGCAACAAGACAGCAGCATGTTCGCCTATGTGGATCCACGAAACCGCGACCGCCAATTGGAAATGGAAGCCGCTTGTACCCACCACCTCCAAACGATCCATGCCTGGCTGGAACCTGCGTCCGCTCCCATCGACTTATCGAAAGGAACATTTGCCTGCGAAGCGTCGGTCATCATCCCCGTACGTAACCGTGTCCGCACCATCCGCGATGCCATCCGCTCAGCTCTCAACCAAGAGACAAACTTTTCCTATAACGTCCTGATTATAGACAACCATTCCACAGACGGAACCACAGAAGCCATCCGAGAAGCGGCAGAGACAGACGACCGCCTCATTCACCTCATTCCCGAACGGACAGATTTGGGCATAGGCGGATGCTGGAACCTGGCCGCACGCCACAAATCCTGCGGGCGGTTCGCCGTACAATTGGACAGCGACGACCTCTACAAGGACAGCCACACGCTATCCACGCTGATACACGCCTTCTACGAACAACAATGCGCCATGCTGGTAGGTTCATACCAGATGACGGACTTCCGCCTGAACATCCTCCCGCCCGGCCTCATCGACCACCGTGAATGGACAGTGGACAACGGGCACAACAATCTGTTGCGAGTAAACGGCATAGGGGCGCCACGGGCTTTCTACACCCCCTTGCTGCGCCAATTCCAGGCTCCCGACGTCAACTATGGCGAAGACTACGCCTTAGCTTTGCAGTTCAGCCGACGTTACCGGGTAGGCCGGGTGTTCGAGCCGGTGTATCTGTGCCGCCGTTGGGAAGGCAATTCCGACGCCTCTCCCAGCAGGGAACTCTCCAACGCCCGCAACCTATACAAAGACCGCCTACGCACTTGGGAACTGCAGGCACGCATCACCTTAAACGCCACGTCCCATGATGAATAAAGAAACCTTACGCCTGCTGGACGAACAACTGACCACGTGGGAAACCGCCCGTGACAATTATCGCGTTCTGTCCGAAGTCCGGACGCGGGAACTATGGATAAATGGGATTTCTTACCGGATGCAATACAATCCCGCCCGCATCGTCTCGTCGGGCGCCAAAGTAGACGCCGCTTCCATTGCCCGGCGTCCGTGCTTCCTCTGCCCGTCCCATCGACCGACGGAACAGCACCATATCCCCCTATTAGGACACTATGAGATATTGGTCAATCCCTTCCCTATCTTTCCGCGGCATTTTACCATTGTGGAGAAAGAGCATATACCCCAACGCATCGTTTCCCGCTTCGGCGATTTGCTGGAATTGGCACGCTTGCTGACCGATTACGTTCTCTTTTACAATGGTCCCCACTGCGGCGCATCCGCCCCCGACCATGCCCACTTCCAAGCCGGAAGCCGTGGTTTTCTACCTATAGAGAACGCTTGGCGGACATGGATAGGCAAAGAAATCGTGCGGACAGCCAATGCCGCCCTTTATTGCCTGAACGATGCGCCCCGGACAACTCTTGTAATAGAGTCGGGCACCATTGAAGCCGCTTGCCAGCTTTTCCAAAGAATCTGCCGAATACTGCCCGTTCCTGCCGGAGAAGAAGAATCCCGCATGAACGTATTGGCTCTATACAAAGACAACCACTGGGAAACGTTCGTCTTTCCCCGTTCCAAGCACCGTCCCGCCTGCTACGACGCAAACGGAGATGCCCGCCTGCTATGCAGCCCGGCATCAGTAGACCTTGGCGGTGTATTCATTCTTCCGCGTGAAGAAGATTTTCTAAAAATCACGGCGGATGATGTCAGCCAGATACTCCGTGAGGTCTGTCTGCCACTCACCGCTCTAAAAAACGGAATAACCTATGAAACATGAACCGTTGATACATGTCGGAATCCTTTCTGCGCCCAGCATCACATTCACACTGACCACGCCCTACAAACTGAACGGACAAACCCTGACAGGACAGCAGAATGCCGTGTACGCCGACGGCCGCATCCGCCTGAACGGCCAACTTTACACTGCTCTGTTATTGGAGCCGGCAGAAGGCATGCAGGCATCGTTCCTTTTACACGGTGTCACCATCGGCATCGGCTTCCATTGGCAACGCGATGAAGACCAATGTTTCCAAGGCGCCCTACATATCATAATAGAGGAAGACAAGCTGACCGCCATCAACATCATCCCGGCTGAAATGTATCTGACCAGTGTCATATCCAGCGAGATGAACGCTACCGCTCCAACGGAACTGCTGAAAGCGCATACCGTGATTTCGAGAAGTTGGCTGCTGGCAGGCCTTGGCGGTACCTCCACCGTATTCTCCCCCAAAGAAAGGAGGGGAAAAACGGAGGATAATCCCCTCCTGTGGTACGAACGTTCCGCTCATACCCACTTCGATGTCTGTGCCGACGACCATTGCCAACGTTACCAAGGCATCACTCGGGCTTCGACCGAACAAGTGCGGCAGGCCGTAGCCGAGACCTGCGGAGAGGTACTGATGTACGAAGGAAAGATTTGCGACGCGCGATTCTCCAAATGTTGCGGAGGAGCTTTTGAAGAGTTCCAATATTGCTGGGCCGACACGCCCCACCCTTACCTGCATCGCGGACGAGACTGGGTCACGGGAAAAGAAATGTCCCGCCTCCCCGACTTAACCATCGAGGCAGAAGCCGAACGCTGGATTCGCTTTACACCTCCGGCATTCTGCCATACAAGCGACCCAGACATTCTATCCCGCATACTGAACAACTACGACCAAGAAACGCCCGACTTCTACCGTTGGGAAGTAGAATACACTCAGGATGAGTTAGCAAACTTGATCAGGGAACGTTCTGGAGTGGACTATGGCCGCATCATCGATCTCGTGCCCGTAGCTCGCGGCACCAGCGGTCGATTGTGGCAACTGAAGATTGTCGGCACACAACTCACCCGCATCATTGGCAAAGAACTGGAGATACGCCGCACGCTGTCACCCACCCATCTCTACAGTTCGGCTTTCGTAGTGGACAAAACGGATTACCGTCCCGACGGGCTTCCGGGACGTTTCATCCTCACGGGAGCTGGATGGGGGCACGGTGTAGGACTATGCCAGATAGGAGCCGCCGTGATGGCCACACAAGGCTATGGTTACCGGGACATATTGCGGCATTACTATGCAGAAGCCACTATTGAATCCATCTACCATCTCCAAAATCCATGCTTATGAAACGACCAGATTCTCCTTGGGCTTGGGTGCCCACACTGTACTTTGCCGAAGGTTTGCCCTATGTGGCGGTCATGACCTTGTCCGTCATCCTCTATAAACGATTGGGACTGGGCAATGCGGAAATAGCCCTCTACACCTCATGGCTCTACCTCCCCTGGACCATCAAGCCTCTATGGAGTCCCATTGTAGACTTGTTGAAGTCCAAACGCTGGTGGATTGTCAGCATGCAGTCATTGGTGGGAGCCGGACTGGCGGGAGTAGCTTTTTTCATTCCCACGGACTGGTGGGTACAAACGTCACTGGCTTGCTTTTGGCTGATGGCGTTCAGTTCGGCCACACACGACATTGCCGCCGACGGTTTCTACATGGCAGCGCTCCCGCCCGACGGCCAATCGCTTTTCGTCGGCATACGCAACACGTTCTACCGCCTGGCTTCCATCTTCGGACAAGGTGTATTGGTAATGCTGGCCGGATGGATAGAAGTCACGACAGGCAACATTGCCTTAGCTTGGAGTCTGACCTTCTACCTGACAGCCGCCTTGTTCATCGGGCTTACCGCCTGGCATGGCTTTGTCCTTCCCCGCCCTTCATCCGACACTTCCGGCCAAACGCTTTCACCGGGGAAATTAGCTCGCGAATTTGCCGGAACTTTCTCTTCTTTTTTCCGGAAAGGAAACTTGGGACTGATACTCTTCTTCCTGCTCACTTACCGTCTGGGCGAATCGCAATTAGTCAAAATCGTCTCGCCTTTCTTGCTGGACTCTCCCGCGCAAGGTGGTTTAGGGCTGAGCACCGCCACCGTGGGCATGATATACGGCACGGTAGGGGTAGCGGCATTGTTGGTAGGCGGCATTGCGGGCGGCTGGATTGTCTCCCGGCAGGGACTGAAACGCTGGATGCTCCCCATGGCGTTGGCCATCAACCTGCCCGACTTGTTATACGTCTATTTGGCGGCCGCACTGCCCCAAAACGTCTGGCTCATCACCGCCTGCGTAGCCGTGGAGCAATTGGGCTACGGCTTCGGCTTTACCGCCTATACGCTGTTTCTCATCCACATCGCCACAGGCCGCCATCCCGCAGCCCACTATGCCATCGGCACGGCTTTCATGGCACTGGGCATGATGCTGCCGGGTATGCCTGCCGGCTGGATACAGGAACAATTAGGCTATACGATGTTCTTCGTATGGGTATGTGCATGCACACTACCTGGGATTGCGGCGGCGGTGTGGGTTAGCAAGAAAATATAAGTAAGCGTATAGAACTAAATCTGATCAGTTACTGAAACAAACTAATACATCATATAACTATGACATATTTATTGGCCGACAGTGGCTCCACCAAGACCGATTGGTGCCTGACGGAAAACGGGATCCCAGTCCTAAAGGCACAGACCACAGGCATCAACCCTGTATATCAGACAGAAGAAGAGATTAAACTCTGCATCAGCCACGAATTGCTTCCGAAGTTAGAAAGACGAATGCCCCAAGCCTTGCACTTCTACGGAGCGGGATGCGCCACTCCTGCCCTAACGGAAAAAGTACGCGGCGTGCTGCGCCGCCTGCTCTGCCCGGATGGCCAGGTAGAGGTTTGTTCGGACATGGTAGGAGCCGCCCGCTCCCTGTCAGGCCATCGTCCGGGTATCGTCTGCATCTTAGGCACAGGCTCCAATTCCTGCCTGTGGGACGGAGAACGAATGGAACAGAATGTCTCGCCCTTGGGCTTTATCTTAGGAGATGAAGGTAGCGGAGCTTACTTAGGCAAGCACTTGATAGGTGATTTGCTGAAAGGGCAGACCCCCCCCTACTTGCGCGAAACATTCCTTGCCCGCTACCAGCTGACACCGGGCGACATCATCGACCGCGTCTATCGGCAACCGTTCCCCAACCGGTTCCTGGCTTCGCTCTCGCCTTTCATTGCCGAACACATTGACGAGCCTTGCATGCGGCACATGGTGTCAAACGGTTTCCATGCCTTCATCACCCGCAACGTGCTGCTTTATCCCCACTGTAAAGAATACCCCGTCAGCTTCACCGGGTCCATCGCCTGGCACTATCGCGAATTGCTGGCCGAAGCGGCTCGTGAAACGGGCATTCACATAGGTACAATTACAGCCTCTCCGTTAAAAGGGCTGGTGGAGTATCACTGCGAATAAGTACGATTTTTGCCATTCTGCCACTTACTTTTTCAAACGAACTTGAACGTTTTACACCCGATTCCACTATCTTTGCATAACAAAAAAACATTCATAGCAACCGAAAACAATGATGAAAGTACGATTTTTATCTGTTTTATTCCTGGGACTGGTCTGCCAAAGCCCTTCTATGACCGCCCAGGAACGTCTGCCCGAATATCTTCAGGCAGAGAAATTCACACGAGAGAAATTAAGCACCATGCTTTTCTCCACCCAAGTAGACCCGCACTGGTTTCCCACAGGCAACGACTTTTGGTTTCAGTATAAGACCAGTGAAGGCACATTCTGGTATGTAGTGAATCCCGATAGCCGCCGGAAAACTCCGCTCTTCGACCGCGACGAACTGGCGTCCCAACTCTCCGAAATCATGCACGACCCCTTCGAGGCACGCCACTTGCCCATCCGCAACCTGAAGGTGAAAGAAGACGGACGCACGTTTACCTTCGAAGTGGTTTCCTCGCAAGACAAAAAGCCCAAGAAGGACGGCCCGGAGAAAGACAAAAAGAAATCCGGGAAGCCCGAAAAGGAAGTGTTCTATTTCTCCTACGACTATCCTACCCGTAAACTGACCCGCCTCACCGAAGAAGCCAAAGAGCCGAAACGCTTAGGCTGGGCATCGGTGTCGCCCGATGGGCAAACGGTCGTCTACGCCAAGGACTGTAACCTCTACCGCATGAGCATAGCCGACTACCGCAAGGCGCAGAAGGACGAGAAGGACAGCACCATCGTTGAAATACAGTTGACCACGGACGGCACGGAGCGCTTCGGCTATGGCATACCCTACAGCCAGCTCAACACCGACACCCTGTGCAACGGCAAGCGTCGGAACGCCTATGGCTACTGGTCGCCCGACTCCCGCCACTTCATCACCGTCGTCACTGACAACAGCCGTGTGAAAGACCTATGGGTCATCAACTCCTTAGCCTCGCCGCGCCCTACCCTGGAGACCTACCGCTACCAGATGCCCGGCGAGATGGAAGCGCCGGAGTATCACCTGCACCTCTTCGACCTCACCGACAACAGCCGCAAGGAGATACGCACCGCAGCTTGGAAGCACCAAACACTGAACATTGAAGCGCGTCCCACCCTCCGGCGCGAACGCGACGCCGAGTTCAGGTCTCGCGTATGGCAAGGCGACAACAACCGCCTCTACCTCACCCGCTACAGCCGCGACCTGCACCGCATAGACGTCTGTACCTACACCATCGGACAAGACTCCATCGTCCCCATCGTGGAGGAGCGAATGAATACCTACCAGGAGACCCGTCCCATCCACGTGTTCGGCGAGGGAAAAGAATTTATCCAGTGGAGCGAGCGTGACGGCTGGGCACACCTTTATTTATATGATGACCAAGGAAACCTGAAGAACCGCATCACCAAAGGCCCTTGGCACGTGGAACGTGTCATAAAGGTAGACCCTGCCACCCGTACCATCTACTTCACCGCCAACGGACGCGAGGAAGGCGAGAATCCTTACTATGAGCACCTCTACCGGGTAAACGCGGACGGAAACGGATTGAAACTCTTGACCCAGGGCGAATATTTCCACGAAGTGGCCATGGACGACGACGCCCGCTACGTGGTGGACAATTACTCGCGGGTAAATACCGTGCCCAATGCCGTACTGATAGACCGGAGCGGGAACAAAGTGATGGACTTGCAGGAGAGCGACTTCTCGCAACTGTTCGCGGCAGGCTATAAGTTCCCCGAACTTTTCACGGTGAAAGCGGCTGACGGCGTAACCGACCTCTACGGGGTAATGTACAAACCTTACGATTTTGACTCTACCAAAGTATATCCTATCATCGACTACGTATATCCCGGTCCGCAGGTGGAGGCGGTATATTATCCCTTCACCCGCATGAGTGTGCGTACCGACCGTTTGGCGCAGGCGGGCTTCATCGTCATCTCCGTAGGCCAGCGCGGCGGACATCCCAGCCGTTCCAAGTGGTATCACAACTACGGTTACGGCAACATGCGCGACTACCCGTTGGCCGACCATAAGGCGGCAGTTGAACAACTGGCGGCCCGTTATCCGTTCATCGACATCGACCGCGTAGGCATTCACGGCCATTCAGGAGGCGGATTCATGTCTACGGCAGCCATCCTACAGTATCCGGATTTCTATAAGGCGGCCGTATCTTGTGCCGGCAATCACGACAACCGCATCTACAACCGCTGGTGGAGCGAGACTCACCACGGTGTGAAGGAGCAGGTTTCCGAGAAGGGTGACACCACCTTTGTATATAAGATTGCCACCAATCCCGAAATAGCCAGCCGGCTGAAAGGCCATCTGATGCTGGTACACGGCGACATCGACAACAACGTTCATCCGGCAAACACCATCCGCGTGGCGGACGCATTGATTCGGGCGGGCAAACGTTTCGAAATGCTAATCCTACCCGGTCAACGCCATAGCTTTGGCACGATGGACGAGTATTTCTACTGGCGCATGGTAGATTTCTTCTCACGCTGGTTGAACGGGAAGGCGGAAGAATCGGTGGATATTCCCCGACGCTGATAAGAACGAAATCTTTTCTCCGCCAACGTGTGTATCATCTGAATACCGTTTTTTAGGAGAAAAGATTTTGTTGTTTCATTTTTCTTTCTGATTTTTGTAATCTGAACTTTTATAATTAATCTTTTAAAACAAAAATATCATGAATACAAACATGGAGAAGCCCTATGTGGTAGGTATCGACATAGGCGGAACAAACACCGTGTTCGGCATTGTGGACGCACGTGGTACGGTCCTTGCAAGCAGTTCTATCAAAACCGGCGCTTATACGGAGATAGATGATTACGTGGCCGCAGTGTGCAAGAATCTGTTGCCATTGATTGAGGCGAATGGCGGAGTGGACAAGATTAAAGGTATCGGCATCGGAGCCCCGAACGGCAACTATTATACGGGCACCATTGAGTTTGCGCCCAACCTTCCGTGGAAAGGTGTGATACCCTTGGCAGCCTTGTTTGAACAACGTTTAGGCATTCCGACCGCCCTGACCAATGACGCCAATGCGGCAGCCATCGGTGAAATGACTTACGGCGCGGCACGAGGTATGAAAGACTTCATCATGATTACCTTGGGAACCGGCGTAGGCAGCGGAATCGTCATCAACGGACAATTGGTATATGGCCATGATGGTTTTGCCGGAGAGTTGGGACATGTCATTATCCGCCGGGACGGTCGTCTGTGCGGATGTGGCCGTCATGGCTGTCTGGAAACATACTGCTCAGCTACAGGCGTGGCACGTACGGCACGTGAATTCCTCACGGCCAGTACCGAACCCAGTCTGCTTCGCTCCATTCCCGCCGAGAATATCACATCTAAGGACGTGTATGACGCTGCCGTACAGGGTGACACGTTGGCTTTGAATATCTTTAACTTCACCGGTACCATCTTGGGTGAAGCCTTGGCTGACGCCATCGCTTTCTCCAGCCCGGAAGCCATCATTCTCTTCGGCGGCTTAGCCAAATCCGGCGAGTACATATTCAGACCCATCCAGGAATCCATAGACAAAAACGTGCTGAACATCTACAAAGGTAAGACCAAACTGCTGATGTCCGAACTGAAGGATGCCGATGCGGCCGTATTGGGCGCCAGCGCATTGGGCTGGGAAATAAAACAGTAATAAAACAGCATTAAAAAAGGGAAGCCCCGAATGGAGTTTCCCTTTTTTATCTTGTCCAAGCAAGAAGTCCGTCGCCTTATTAAGCGTTGGCTCTTTTCTCTTTGATTCTTGCTTTCTTACCGGTAAGACCGCGCAGGTAATACAACTTAGCGCGACGTACCTTACCAATCTTGTTCACTTCGATGCTGTCGATTGCCGGTGACTCCAGCGGGAAAATACGCTCTACGCCTACGGTTCCAGACATCTTGCGTACAGTGAAACGCTTCTTCTCACCATGTCCGCAGATTTTGATAACTACACCACGGTACAGCTGTACACGCTCCTTGTTACCTTCCACGATACGATATGCTACGGTCACTGTGTCACCAGCCTTGAAACTGGGATGTTGCTTGCCTGTAGCAAATGCTTCTTCTGCAATTTTAATTAAATCCATTGTTTTACTTTGATTAAATTGTTTATCGTTACTACGCAACATACCAGGCTTCTCTCTGTTTTTCCTGACAGCGATTGCGCGAAAGCGGTTGCAAAGGAACGAATTATTTGTCGGATACACAAATATTTGGATGTTTTTTTGGTAGATTATTCATTAAAGCACCTCTGACTACCTTTCCCAAAAACATTGCTATGCCTTATATAGGCAGAAATAATTGTGCTTCATACCCCTTTTCTATCCGCTGAAGTATGAAAACATAAAGCGGATAACCGCCCCATGAAAGAAACTTTATCATTCCTTCCCGCCTATCCTCACTATACACGTCCGTCAATAGTTCCACACGTGGACAATAGCGGGCAGCCTGCTTTATGAATTGAAACAAGAACAATTCTCCCGGATTCGGTTGTTTCCCGTTCCAAGCACTCTCACTCCACCCGTCGTGTCCTTGCAGATACCCTTGTTCAAGTCCCATCAAATACAATGCTTTACGCACTTCTTTTACCGGATAAGTTTTTCGTTCGTTTCTGACAAAAGCCGAAAGTTCGTCTATCGCTTCCCATACCCTCACGGTATCCGGGTCATCTTGCCGATGAATCCACAATTCTGCTTCCGTATATCGGCAAAGTGAATCAAAATAATGCCGCAAGTCTAAGTTGTGGTCAATCATACGTTCTTCCATCGAAATTTCTATTTGAGCCAACGAATCCTCACGCGTCTCCGTCGGTTGGTCAACCGCATCTGTAGCCACATATCCCATCCCTTTCTGTTCCTTATGTGCGGGCGTACAAGCATACAGCAAACCATAGAAAATAGCCAATATGAGTCCAATTTTTCTCATGCGTTCCTTTTCCTGACTATTTCCTTGGCTTGTTCTTGACACGCTTTCATGTATTTCCTGTCATCCATATCTTGAAAAGAGATAAGTACCTTGCAATTCGTGTCAATAAAAGCGTAGATAGTTGTCTCGTAATTGTCCTCCATGCCGAAGCCGTCTTCGTCCGCAAAATATCGTCCCGTCCGGATACAATGTCCAGATTACCATCGCTACGCCATCCTTGAAACCGTCAACGCTAAAACGGTAGTTGGCTACCAAGCTATGCGCATCTCCGGCATTCTCCATTTTGTCCACCGATTCATAGTCTATATCATCTGCGATGAACGCTTTGACATGTCCCATAAAATCTACCAGTTCATACACCTTTTGCGTGTGGGTATTTACTAAATACCTTTCTACATGATTGCGTGCCTGTGTACATTCATACATGCCTTCCCCTCTGTCGTAGCAATCATACTGAGAAGGATGTTCAATTTGCTTCTGAAAATAATTATAATCCAATTCATTCATAGCTTATGTGTCATTTTCTTATTTTTAGCGTATTACTTTCCGATATGATTTCCATCAGGTCAATAATCATGTTTTTCTCCGGCAATTCATCCTTTGCCATCTTCACATAGATGCGGTATAGGGCTGTGCCATCCCTTTGGATATCCCAAACGTAACTTAACGCTTTTTTTCGAAAATTGTCAATAAGCAGAGAAGTATCGCACGCCCATTCACCGGATTGCAAAGCCACGGTATCTTTCGGCAAAAAAGAGCCACAGGAATAATCGTAATGAGGAAGACCGTAGTAAACCGCTTTCACATGAGCCAACACTTTGTCCGTGGATATTTCAGTTACTTTCACCTCTATGCAATCATCATATTCCGAATCATATTTGTTATGAAAATCATTCAATGTCCTACATACGTCCGCCTGCAACTTCCCATCAATATCACTGTTTTTTACGATTCGGGCATTGTCGATGTCATACAACGTCACATAGCCGTCTTTGCACAATGACACGTGATTGTACCAATTCTTTCCCTGCGAATGGCGAATGTATTCATATTCCGGTTTGACAAGCAATCCGTAGCGGTCGCGCAATCCAATCTTCCGTCCGTCCTTCACATAGAATATACCTTCATACGGCTGGTGTGTATGGAAATAGTATCGTCCGTAATCTATGCATACATAAGGATTGTAACCAATAGCCAACGAAGGCAAGAACATACCTACATAGAAGGTTGCCAATATAGGAACTGCATGCTTCTTTAAGCCTTGATATAATTGACAGCCCACATAAGTCACCAAAGAGAAACTGATAGCAAGCAGCAGAATCCGCCACAGGCCGGCCAACGGTTGCGCGTAGAAGAAAAGCCCCATAGCCACTACCAGCACCCACAGCCTTTTGATTTTCAGATTATAATATCGGGCAATCAGCCAAAAACTAAGTACCGGAACTGTGAGACAGACTATCCGGCAAACCCTTGCGTTCATGGCTAATCCCGTGTACAACACCGTTATGCATAGCAATAGTAAAGTGGAATAAAACCCGGCACGGCGGTCTCTCCAAAGAACGCCACCTATCAAGTCCGTCCATCGTAAATCCGTCCGCGACAAATCTTTCCGGAACAACCTGTACAGATACAATGCCACAGGCAAAATCCATATCCACAACACACAAAAAACGCTGATAATGATTTGGATTGCCTTGTCTGTCTCCACATTAAGAATATAGAACGGATAACTTATAAGTCCTTGCATGCCGATGGCTTTACCACCTTGTAGCATCAGGACACCCAATGCCATCATTATTCCTAAAGGAAGCCATCCCCGTTTGTCACCTTTGGCCAGTACAAACGTGAACGCCACTCGCATAACCACCGTTAAGATTGCCACGAACTGAATACTACTGTTCCAGTCGTACCGACTACCTAAGATGGCAAGCAACCATACGGAACATACGGCCAAGTCAAGCCATAAAAGTTTGTTTTGAAACATATCTTAATAACTTATAAGTAGGTGTACAAAATTAAATGATAATTTAATGGGTCGTTTCACATACTACTGAAACGCTGTTTCAACAGCTACTGAAACAGTGCATCTATACGGATAATAAATCCCTATTTATAGTATGAACTAAATATGATTAAATACTTAGAGTCTTATTCCCTGCTTGTTTTTATCTGATTACTTCTAACGTTAGTTTGCTGTTAATTCCAAATATACCGATCCTGAGTCTGCACCGGAAAATTCCACAGCCTCATCTTCTATGATGCCCCTACAAGTTACAGAATATCTTCCGGATTCGATATTCTTCACTGTATATTCCATAGAATAGGGGGCATATTCAGTAAATGTTTCATCGAATAATTCGTATGTCACTTTCCATGTGTACTGACTATACTCTGTTGGAGGCGTATATTCTAATCGCAATACGTCTCCAGGGTGTACCTCTATGGTTGTGATTTCTCCTACCTGTAATCCAGTGTTTTTCAACTGTTCGCCGGTCGTGGTATTCATTATGGTAAAATCTGCTGATTCTATCCCTATGAAGTTTATAAAACTTTTAATATCATCAGGTTCAGGAGGACAAGAGCAGAGGGTCATACACATACAAATACCTGTAATGAATTGAATAAATTTTGTAGCTTTCATACGATTAAAATTTAAAAAGTTAGTCATTGTTCATTTTCTTCAAACATTCTTTCGCCCAACGCAAACGGACTTCTCCTTTCTGTCGTGCTTCTTTCGCCCAACGCAAACGCATTTCCATTTTATTGGTAGCTTCCTTCGCCCATCGCTGATAGGCCTTAACTTTCTGTTTATTATTCTTTTGGGAATAAAATGCGGCTTTTTGAAGGTAACTTTGTGCCTTTTGACTATAGCGTTTTGCGTTACGTTCATGGCTCTCCGCCTGTTTGAAATAAGTTTCCGCTTGCTTCTGATAACTTTGTGCTTGTTGGAAATAGCGGTCATCTTGTGCACATACATTGATTGCAGTCAACACCAATACGGTAATGAATACAATTTTGGCTGCAATTTTTCTTAATGTATTGACTTCGTGTAACATATTGCATAGATTTTAATAAATTGTAAACGATTTTGCTTTTAAGCAAATGTCTTCGTACCATATTTCAAGCCGATAGTTGCCTTTTTCCCAATAAGCCCCTTTATTTTTATTCCCCCAACCAGTCAAGGTCACGGTATTACATCCATCATGAACAAATAAAGTTTGCTCTAATGTAAATCCCTTTGGCGAATTTTTTCCTCTACGCATATCCCAATCCGAATCATACCAGCGTATTTTCAGTTTCACATATTCCGAGATTTTTATGCCTCTGTAAGTTATCCGTGGTTTCAAATACATAGTACGACTACTATATATGACATTGCCATAATTTGTTTCTATCTCTCCTTTATAATATACATTACCAATTTCGATTTTTGAAATTTGTATAGGGAAATCGTTCTTAAGATATGACAACTTATTTTGAGCATTATCCAAGGATTCGCTGATGGTATTTAATGAATCCCGTACAAGACTGAGATTGTTTTCCTGTTCTTGTAAGTTTTGTTGCAGTTCTCTTATCTGACTGCTTTGATTACTGATAATCCTTGAAAGGTTATCGTTAAGGAAGTAGATGCCTATCAAACAGGAGAGAAAGGCTATTGATAAGAAAATGACCCAACGATATTGTTTCTTTGTCCTGTTCAGTTTGCTCAAGTTTTCTTGTAGCTTTCCATTTTCCTGTATGGCTGTTTGATATTGTTCACGCAAAGAAGCTATGAGTTTAGGGATATACCCATGCCCTATTCCGGAGTCCTCTTTTACGATTACCGTATTGTACTGATCGGTCAAGTTCGTTATTTGCGTATTCGTTGCATTCCCATCAATAGTCTCAATCGCCTTGGTTCCGTTGTAAACGGTTCGTAAAGGCGTTATGTCATATTTGGAAGCGTTTTGTTCGAATTCTAATTCGATAAAATCCTTCAACCGACTGTATTCGCGGTGGCATTCACTCATCGTTTTCACCCGGAACACTAACTTCCCTTCTTCTGTATATCGATAAACAGTTCCGCTGTCTACCAATTTCTTCTCAACGATGAACCTGAACAGATTAATCAGTTCAGATGGCTTTTGCAGCCTGGCATTGTTGAATATGAAACCAAAGCCTATCATCTGGCCTTCGTCCAAGTACTCGAAAAAAACATAATGAACGAGATCCATTTCACGATGAATGACCAATTGACTTCCCCGCAAGTCTTTTAGTAATTCAGTGAATATAGAGGCGGTATAATCATCTGGATATTGGCTATACCGTCCACCGGGTGTACCTATCAGATAAAAATTAAAGTTCATTGTTGTTCTTCAAATTCAATCATACCGGTAGAATCATTGACCATATGTTTGGGCAATTGTTTTATTACATTCTGTCCAATAAGCAATGGAGCATCCACATTTTTTGAAACAACAGCGTCCACATTGTATAATCGTAGAATTTTGTCGTCCATACCTTTGATGTAAATTTTGCGAATGGTGTATACTTTGCTTTTTACTGTACTTCCATCGGCGATGGATGTAAGTATTTCACCTTTGTAGTCTGCTTCTGTAATCCGTCTTTCTTTGTACATTTTCGTAAATTCCAAAGAAGAAATACAAAGCATCGATGCGCCTGTATCCCAACACATATTAAAAGGCACCCCATTCAAAGACACTTGTACCTCTATTATGTCACCTTCAAGTCTCTTAAACGGAACTTCTATTTTTGGCGCATCCATGGAAATACGCAAACCATCATTGCTTCCCCAAACGTCAACTCTTGGGGAAGGCTTTTCTTTACTACCGCATGCTACTAATAGAACAGATAAAGCGACAAGTGCTACAACCAAAAATTTCTGTTTCATCATTCAAAATAGATTAAGAATTTATTATATCGTTCTGTTAATCCAGGTTTGTAAAATTCGGATTGAGCAGGAGAAAGCGATGAAAGACTCATACCGTCAACAGCTGTGAATATGTCATTTATCTTCATCATATCAGGATCTATAATGGGACAGTAGAACACACTGGCATCTGTAGTCAGCAAACTATCTGCTTCAGCACATCCCTCATGCGATGCATCCAACCTTTTTTCTAAAAACCACATTAACACACAATTCTCTGTTGTCGCCAATACAATAAAAAGTAACATAATTTCATTCACCAGTATTTGTCTTTGCAGTAATAGTTATTTCCTTTCCTCCGACACGGAAAACGTAAAGAGTATCAACTGTTAACCGGATTCTTAAATGATCTGTTTGGGGAAAGAGATCAAATGGGCATTTATCAAAAACCATTTGGCCTATCCCTGGATAGTAAAAATCCACATATTCACCCACATAATACTCTCTACCGATTAGAGTTGAACTTCTAATAATTAAGGAGTCTTTGCGGGTTACCCCATCGCTCATAAAACGTACCAGTTTTATCTGTGACGCTGAATCCCTTTTTTCATGATAATTTGCATTCAATTGATTCCACCAATCCTCATCCTCATTGGTAAATTTTACAAAATCCAATATCTCTTTGTTGTTTATATAAAAATCCATGAGATTTTCTGCCACGGTTTCTTGGCTGGAATTTGGTGCAATTATCAATTCCCATAAGTAGTTTTTAATACTATTTTTCAATTGAAAAATATAATCCGATTTATTTTCTTTGTCTTTCAAATAATTATAGGCATCTGCTATGGCATTGTTATTTATGTAGTCATTGAAAACTTTCGAATCTACCCAATGCTCATCTTTGTGCGAATCATTTAAGGATGCAGTAGTTTTATCCGAAACCGTTGCCCTTTCCTGTTTATCATTGAATGCAAACATCCCGACGAGACATAATAAAAGGAGAACACTTCCGCCGATTAAGCCATATTTCTTTAGCTTAACAATTTGTTCACCTGAAATATTTGACGTAGGCGGAAACTGATTGTTCCATTTTTCGTTTATATATGTCGTTTCTTGTTCCTTATTTTCTTCTATCTGAGATTTTGCTTCTTTTCTTTTCTCTGCCTCTTCTGTTTTCCTGTTCTCTATGGTCCCGGGTGTAGATTGATTCTGCTTTAACAATGTGTACTGTAATTGATGGATGTTGCCGCAAAACTCCTTGTAACGGCTCAGTAATTCGCTAAATGTTTTTCGCTCTTCTTCATCTCGGATGGAAGAAAGGTATTTGTCAATATTCACACAAGCATTCTCCGCTTCTCGGCGCATTTGCCCCAAGTCGTTTTCCGAACCTTTCCAATTGCCTATGGCCACTTGGGTGGCTATAGGTGCTAATTTTCCGTTCAATTCTCCAAGCCGTTCTTTCAGTTCTCCGGCATTCAATTCAATAGACTTTTCAAACCCCGGTGAGAGGATTATCCATCGAAATTCACGGAATGCGGTCAATAAATTCTTTTCGGATTCTTCGTCATTAAAACAGGCGACTTTACCGGCTTGTCCTTGCGTAAAGGAATTATCATAGTACAAAATCCGCGTTGCGGCTTCTTGGGAGAATATCTTTGGCAAGTTGGCTTTCACCCATTCCACATCTTCGGACGCTTCCTCCAACTTGTCTATACGGTATTGGATTGTACCGGCTTCATTCTTTTTAAATATAATGCCCCGTTCCAGCAATTTTTCAAAGATATACTCAAACCACTTGAACATTTGTTGAAAATCGGGGGTATATCTTCCTTCGTCCATAATTAGAGACATGCCGAAGAAAGAATTGGGTCTGCCTCCTACTTCCATCAATCCATAGTGCAAAAAACTGTAAATCGTCGTCCCATCTTCACGGCGGTTTACCACAAGCCTTTTCCCGCTACGGGAAGATATATAGAATCCTTTGAAATAGTCACTAAAAGCTAGTTCTTTCTCATAGAAATCAAAACCATGGGGAGTCCCGTATAAATATGTTTTTATCATTGACTTACCTTTTTAATGAAAGATAATTGATCTTTTTAAGTGCTTACCTAGTCAAGATTCTCCATAAATCCTGACAATAGAAATTCTCTCCTACCGTCCAAATTTCTCTTCCATCGGATGTTTCATTGAACACTCCAGATGAAAAGCATAAAGCCTTAAAGTTGTACTCACCAAATAACATCCGTGTCATTCCGGTATTCCGGAATTTCGTGAATATGCTTGGATATTGTTGGCTTATGGCATTAAAGAACGCAGACGTGTTAGGGGTACCATTTGGTTGGAATTGGCTGGGTTGCTGATCTGCTTTATTGAATAGAAATACAACTTTGTCTTTAGGAGATTGTTGCATTCCTATAATTTTTTGCGCATATAGATTACGTTCATTTTGGTCTTTTCCCCAATTTTGTTCCGCAAAATATACCCATACTTTTCGATTGGGTGACATACGAACAGCATTGATGTAAGTAGGAAAAACATTGGATGCTGTCCCGTCAAAATAGTGTTCGCCGGGCGCTTCCAATATTTGGCAAACAGGTCTCCCGACTCTATCCAGCACTTTGACCAACATAAAACTAATGACATCTGTTCCACCGGGCGCATAAGGACTATAAGCTAATTCTTGCAGCTTGTCGCACATTTCCGTATAATGCTTATCTGTTTTAGGACGGAATACTTCTTCTGCAACAACTTTATAATCATTCTCTTGTAAAAAGCGAATAAGCCGAAGTAAGACTAACGTTTTTCCGGAAGATTGCGGACCGAAAAATACGACAATCGGGGTTCTGATATCCGGTATGGTCACCGTGATGGCGTTTACATCTTTTAATTCTTCATCTGTATACGTATCACGCTTTATTTGCTCTTTAAGAATCTCATCATTTATCGCTGTATCAATCCTATTGTAATCAGACTTTTGACCATTCTTGTCAACTGTAGCAATATTATCGCTTGAACCGTTTAATAATTCGTCAAATTTGTTTGTATCCATAATGTTTTATTGTTTAAAGTTAGATACCGTCGCTTTTCTGAAAAGCCATATTAAAGAATATGAAACCGGACAAATCTACCAAAATTGAGATTAACAGCAACCATATAAAGCCATGGCCATCGTATTTATTCGTAGTTAAATAGTCTTTCCATACTTGATCTACGGCGAGCATTTCTTTCGCTTCAGGAATGGCACCTTCACGCGTATAACGATACTTGTCATTATCCTTAAAATCTATATATCGGGAGTTTGTAGCAATATAAGAATAACCCGCTGACAAATCTCCCAATGCCGCATTGATGATGTCTTGATTAGCCCCTTGCATTTTGTCATTCACATCGGATAAAGCAGTTTTCATGTTTACCAGTAATTTGTTTAACTCGTCAGCATTCATTGCCCGACGTATCTCATTAATTTTCTTCTCACAATCGCTCTCTTGTTCAGCCAAATGGTTGTACGCTTGTTTTCGGTAAAAATCAATAGCAGTATTCCATTGAGCCTGCGTCGGATTGTCTATCTGCTGAATGGTTACGCCAAGAACATTGTTCAAATCTTGTACAAGTTTTTTAAATTTTGGACCGATTCCTTCGTTTCCAGGACTGTTTATTTCCGAATTGAGGTTTATAAATAGTCCATTCACTATATTTCGCTTTAGCTCATATCCATCTTTAATTTCTTTAATAGCCAGGTTATTGTCTTTCAATCCCTGCAAATAACCTAATGTACGATTTAAGTCAGTATTTAGCACATCTTTAATAGCGGTTCTGTAAATCAAAGTGTGAGTATTAGTAGCCAAACTAACAGACCAAAATATGAGGAAACCAACTAATCCAATGCTGAATTGTCCACCACGCCCAAAAGCCCGGTCGCCAAAATATACATTCTTATCAAAGGTTTGCAACACCTTGGAAAAACAGACGGAAGCCATTAAGAAGAATGCGATCGCAATAAACCACGCCGCGTAGATGGACATATGAGGTTGCAACCAAATGAACAGTGATTCGGCCGTCCAAAAACAACTGAATCCTGCCAGCCCAAGGAAGGCCAACACACAAATAATTCTTTTGAAATCTAAGTTACGCATCTTTTTATTTGCTTTTTTGTTTATAGTTCGTTACTACGGCCTGGGCTTTCTATCCCTCATACCAGGACATAAAAAAGGCGCAGACCTTCATTTTCCCGTACAGGCCTGCGACAGCCCCTAATAGCAAATGAAGAGTCTGCGCCGTATGTGGCGCAGATCCTTGCTATTAGGTATGCTCGTATTCCTGTTTCGAGGTCGCAGTTCGTACGGGAAGTTGAGCAAATAATAAGATGTGTATAGTTACACTGCGGCAAAGTTAATGTTTTTTTCTTTACCTGTATGTTATTTCGGATTTTTTTTCGATATTTCTTTAAATAGTCTTGAAAACATCAGACATTATTGAAAGTTGCAAGATTTCAGAGTGTCAAGTAAACGCCTTCATTATGTCACGCTTCATCCCCCACCCAACCGCCTCTGATGAGGCACGGCGCAGATTTAAAGCGTAATATCAAGTTTACTCAAGTATAAAAACAAAGCGTCTTTGTTACTTTTTGGCCTAATATCGGGACAAATATACGCAAAAACAGTTTTGAAAAAATACGTTTGTGAATAAAAAAAATATCTATATTCTTCACTCTTTTTGTTCACCTGCCAAATGACATACAAGCAAAAGAACGGTTTGTTGTGCCGATAAAGAATACCTGTTTCGCGGATGATACTTGCACTATGGCGACAGTATATAACTTCCTATCCAGCACGATTAGTAATCGTACAACCTGACGATTAGTAATCGTACCGCGTGACGATTAGTAATCGTGCCGAGGAAGCAGTTATATGCCTCCGCGATAAGGGATAAATAAAGCACGGATATCACCCTTGCATATCGGTGAAATCCGTGCCTTACCGTCTGAATCAACGAACAGGCTATACCCGTTTGGTAAAGATGAACTTGCTGGCGTCTTGTTCATTTTCAATAAACGACTGGATGTGGCGGATGCGTTTTTCGGCCAAAATCTCGTCCACGGCTATCAGAATGCCAGTCTCTTCTACATCGCCAAACTCATCGTTGATGGCAGTGCCGAACACGCGCATCGTGGGGCTCAGATTCATGTAGGCGTTAACCAACGGAGGGATGTTGTAGCCAAACTTCCGGATTTCAGCATTCAGTATCTTGTAATCTTCTTTGAAGGAGTCCTTGCAGAACAAGGCTTTCAGTTGTTCTTCGTCCGCTTCCCAATGTAAGGGTTGCATCGGTATGACCAATCCGTCTTTGTCCGCAAAGTGTTTGTGCAGGAAGTACAGAATCATGTCGCGACCCAAACGGTGATAACTGGGATACATCGTCACCTTTCCGAAGAAGTATTTTACGTTGGGCATGATGACGGTCAGCGCACCCAGTCCGTCCCACAGGTTGTCCAATGCGAAAAGTCCCTTGCTGTCCATGCGGGTGGATTGGTATTCCAATGTGACGAACGAGCGTCCCAGTTCAATAGTGGTAGGAAGATAGTCTTTTAAGAACTTGTCGGAGAAATGGAACATGTGTGCAGTTGCCAAGATTGGTGCACCTTGCGCGTCGAAGCGCACGTCTGTCCCCAGCAAGTAGCGGTAGCCTCCCAATATTTCCTCTGCCTCTGGATTCCATACGATGAGTTGTTTGTACGGATTGTCCATCACGTCATATTCGTCGATGTCCATAGACAAGCCTGTTCCTCCTCCTGCCGCACGGAAAGCTATCTCGCGCAGACGTCCAATTTCTTTCATCGTGTTGGGAGAATCTTGTGCCGTAACAATGTATATCTGGTTGTTACTTCGGTTGGTCATGCGCAGTCGCTTGTCTTCGGTCAACTCCGCTTTCAGCAATTTCTTGTCTATCGGTGCGATAATCTCTTCCATACTCTTAATATATATGTATTGTAAGTATTACAACTTATAAACGATGTCTCTTACGTAGGCCGCCCATTGGAGAGGCGTCTTCGATTTGTCAAAGGTCTGCCAAGGAATAGGTTTGCCAAAGGTCACTTTAAATGTCTTGTGCCGGTTCTTCAGCATCTCGTCGGCCAAATACAGCATGGCGATGTTGACTTTCAGCCCCAAGGCCTTGCATACATTGGCCAGGTTGTAGAAGAAGTCGGAGTTCCGCCCTTCGAAATGCACGGGGACTACATCCCGATGGTGCTCTACGCTTTTCACGATAAAGGTCTTCTTCCAATCCAAGTCCGCTATGACGCCTCCTTTCTGACGGCGCGAGCACAATCCGGCCGGAAACATAATCATCTGGTTGTCCGAGGAGAATCCTTCCTCTACCAGTCGGGGGAAATCCTTGGCCAAGCGGCCGGTCTTGTTGATGGGGATGCACAAGGGAGCCAGGCCGTGCAGATTCATCAGCAAGTCGTTCACCATGTACTTCACCCGTCCGTTGTAGTGCTTGCCCAGCACGTAGCCCAAGGCAATGCCGTCCTGTCCTCCTAAGGGATGGTTGGATACGAATGTATAAAGACCGTCTTCGGGCAGGTTCTCGGCTCCATGCACGTCTATCTTCGCATCCAGAAAATCGAGACAAGCCTCCAGAAAGTCTACTCCCACCTTGTCCTTCGAGTCGCGTAAAAACACATTCAGTTCGTCCTGATGTACGATATGCTTCAAGTACGAAACGACAAACCGGGGTATGTACCGGGCCTGCTTCGGTGCTTTCTCCCGAAGAATCCTGTCAATGTCTATTAAAAACAACGAGTCATCCGCCATTCTTTGAATCAAATAAATATCTGCGCAAAATTAACGCTTCTTTTTAATTCTCAGCAAGATTTTGATAGAAAATGCACGCAATATCTACCAAAAAGTACTTTTTGTGCATTAACAGGCAGATTTTATTTTCAATAATGCAGGATAAGACTTATTTCTCCACCGGTTGTCCGGCTTCTTTCCATCCGTTGAATCCCGTGGAAAGCTCATATATCCGGAAGCCTTTTCCGCTGAGAATCCGGGCGGCTTTCTTGCTGCGCTTGCCGCTCCGGCAATACAGAGCCACCGGCCGGTTCTTGTCTAAGGCAGACTCGGATATGGAAGCGAAATGTTCCTCGTCGAGCACATTGATGTTGAGGCTTCCGGGGATATGCCCTTCTGAATATTCGGCCACGGTACGCACATCGAGGCGTTGCACGTCAGGGTCGTTTATCACATCGGCAAACTCGTCTACCGACAGCGTCTTAAACCCTTTCTCTTTCGGCTGGCAGGAGAAGAGGGAGATTATTAACAGACAGATGCTTGTAAACCACGTTTTATACATATTCTATGAAGTCAGTTTGCGGGATTGTAATCAAAAATGTAGGTTTTCACTTCGTTCTCGTAAGTATGGAGGCTGAAACGGATGGTCACACCGGACACATCCCCGGAAACATATTGGCGCAACGGAACAGACAAGTAGGCACGCTGGGTGTAAGCCTGTAGGTCGGAACCGGCATCGTGATAGAGCAGCAAGTCGACCGTACGATGGCCTGTGGCATTGTCTGTCTCCACTTCCTCTTCTACAAAATGGAAATAATGCGCTTGGTTTTGAGCCTTTACTTCAAGAATGCAATTCAAGTAGTCAAGCCCCATCCAAATGCTGAGCACATCGGCCGGGTCAGTTCTCACTCCGTCCTCAAAGTTTTCGGCAGGTTCCGGGATAGGAGAAACGGCTCCGACCAATGCGTTGATGCGTATGCCTGCGATGCCATCGGAGCTTGTCTCCTCCGTATAATTGCATACAATCCGCACTAAGCTGTCGGCTTTGATACGGCTATTTGTGGCATCGGCCAGGACAGGCAGACGCACGCCTTTGTCAGTCATGACCGATGTCAGTTCCCCGGTGGCCGAAGAATAAGCCGTCAGATAGTCTTGCTTCACGGACGGCACGAAATAATCATCTCCGCAACCGGCCAGCATCAGGCTCAAGCCTACAATCATCCCTATTTTATGCAGACAATTATTCATGGGCTTTCGTACGTAGGTAATTCTTCAACGGATTGGCGTACATCTGCAACATCTTGGCGCGTAAAAACGCTTCGTCCTTGCCGGGCAAGTCGATGCGTGCCAATTGCTGATGGATATAGGCTTCAAATTTCTGTTTTTCTTCTTCTGTATAGTGGGCGGCAAAGCGATGTCCTTCCTCCAGCCAGTCTGCGGCCACGTAATTACCCGGATAAAGGCGGTAGCCGCTATGAATGGATTGGTCAATAAGTTCGGCAATCCGTATGAAAAGCTCCTGACGGGGAAGATTGCGGTCTATTTCAGCCAATTGGGGATTGATGCAGGGGGCAATGCGGAAGTGCACGCGGCCTTTGTAGCCCAAGAGTCCCGTCTGCATGTTCTTCAAATCATCGGAGGTCGTCTTTTTATAGTCGGGGTTATCACGCTTCAACTGGAATTCCCACGCTTTGAGGAAGTCGCAAGGGTCGTATTCGTAGGAGATGGAGAGCGGGGCGATGTTCATTTGCGTCAAGCGGTCGACGCAGTCCCCTTCGCCTCCAAGGACGAGCATCTTCAGCACGCTTTCCTGGGTACGGTCATCAGAGTCCTTGGCACGGCCTTCGCGCTGGGCTATCCAGATGGATTGTTTCTTGTCGGCAATGGTGTAGTGCATGTAGCGCGACATGCGGGCCGATGACAGGAGCATCTGGCGCATGGGGAGTCCGCGTTGCACGATGAAGGACTTATTGATGCGTACCAGTTTTTTTATCCACGGATAGATGAGCAGATTGTTTCCTATGGCTATTTCCACGGTGTTCAGTCCTTCATCCACTAAGAGTTTGGACAGGAAGCCGGAGTCGAGGATGATGTCCCGATGGTTGGACAGGTAGGTATAAGCGCCTTCCTTGTCCGCCAAGGCGGAGTTGTCCAAGGTGACGCCGTCCGTGCTGTTTTGAGCCAATTTCTGCATCAGCACATAGCCGAACTTCTTTTGAAACTCCAGCTTGGTTTTGCATCCGCGCATACGGTTCGCCAACACTTCGAATGGCGCTTCCGGAAAAGCCGCTTCCACCACTTGCCGGAAAGCGGGGTCGGCTATCAATTCCTCGAACACTTGCGGTAACTCTTCGTCGTGGTAAGGGCGAATCTCGTCAAATTCTTCGTTCATGGCAGTAGGGATTAATGAAACTTGTTTTCTATGATGTCTGTCATTACGTCCTTGATGTCCAGCCCCGCCGCACGCACTTGTTGGGGGATGAAGCTGGTGGCGGTCATGCCCGGCGTGGTGTTCACCTCGAGCAGGTTGATTTTCTCGCCTTCGGTAATGATATAATCCACACGGATGATGCCCTGAGCGCCCAGAATGTCATAGATAGCCGAAGTGAGTTTCTTGACACGGTCGGTCAGGCTGTCGGATATGCGGGCCGGGGTAATCTCGTCCGATTCTCCGTTGTACTTTGCCTTATAGTCAAAATACTCATTGTGGCTTACCACCTCGGTGATGGGGAATACGATTGACTTCTCCCGTGTCTTGTAGCATCCGCAAGTCAGTTCCGTGCCGGGCATGTAGGCTTCCACCATGACTTCCTGTGCCTCGGCGAACGCTTTGGCGATGGCAGGTTGTATCTCTTCGCGCGCCTTTACCTTGGTCACTCCGAAACTGGAGCCTCCCAAGCTGGGCTTGATGAAGCAGGGCAATCCGATTTTCTCCACCACATCGTCATCGGAGACATGTTGTCCGGCGCGAAGCAACAACGAGTCGGCTATGCGCACACCGTAGGACTTCAGATACTGGTTGCAGGCGAACTTGTCGTAGGTAAGGGCCGCCGCCAACACGCCGCAACACGAATAAGGGATGTGAAGCATGTCGAAGTAGCCCTGTAAACGTCCGTCCTCACCGGGCGTACCGTGGATGGTGATGTAGGCAAAGTCGAACGTGACCTTCTCTCCGTTTTCTTTCGTGAAGCTGAAGTCATTGCGGTCTATTGGCAACGTCTTTCCTTCGCTTAGCCGGACGTGCCAGTCGAGCCCGCGCATGCCTACTATATATAAGGTGTATTTCTCCTTATCAATGAACGAATAAATTCCTTGTGCACTGCGCAGGGAAACTTCATACTCCGAAGTGTCGCCTCCGGCAACAATAGCAATAGTGCGTTTCATTGTTATCTTTATTATTATTTATTTAGTCATTAATCATTGCTCGTCATTGTCTTCGCATATTCGCGCCACTTGTCGATGAGGCGCGCCATGTCGTCAGGCAATCCGGAGGTGAAGTACATCTCCTCACCTGTGACGGGATGGACAAACCCCAATGTCATGGCATGCAAGGCCTGACGCGGACAGATGTCAAAGCAGTTGTTTACAAACTGTTTATATTTGGCGAAATGGGTGCCGCGCAATATCTCGTGGCCTCCATAACGTTCGTCGTTAAAGAGCACATGCCCGATGTGCTTCATGTGGACACGTATCTGGTGCGTACGCCCTGTCTCCAGGATGCACTCCACCAAGGTTACATAGCCGAAGCGTTCGAGCACCCGGTAGTGGGTCACGGCCGGCTTGCCCTGTCCTTCGGGCAGGACGGCCATCTGCAGGCGGTCTTTCGGGTTGCGGCCTATGTTGCCCGTGACGGTGCCTTCGTCTTGCTCCACATTTCCCCACACCAACGCCCGATAACGCCGTTTGGTGGTCTTGTGGAAGAATTGCCAACCTAAGTTGGTCTTGGCGTCGGCCGTCTTGGCTATCACCAGCAGGCCGCTTGTGTCCTTGTCGATGCGGTGCACCAATCCCAAATGCGGGTCGTTGGCGTCGTATCCCTTCGTGTCTTTCAGGTGCCAGGCGATGGCGTTCACCAGCGTCCCGCTCCAGTTGCCATGGCCGGGATGCACCACCAGACCGGCGGGCTTGTTCACCACCATCACGTAATCATCCTCATACACAATGTCCAGCGGTATGTCTTCGGGCACCACCTCGTTGTCATAACGCGGGCGGTCCATCACCACCGTAATGACATCCAATGGTTTCACCCGGTAGCTGCACTTCACGGGCTTCCCGTTAGCCATGACGAACCCGGCGTCGGCCGCCTTCTGGATGCGGTTGCGCGAGGAGTTCGTGATGCGGTCGAACAGATACTTGTCTACCCGCACCATCTCCTGTCCTTTGTCCACCACCACGCGGAAGTGCTCGTAAAGCCGCGCTTCGTCCGCTATCGGCTCCACGTCGTCCAGGTCGTCATTCTCTTCTATGTCTATGTCCGTTTCGTCCGTTATCATACCTTCTCGTCAAAACCATTCTTCTTCATCCAACGTTTGGCCTTCGCCGGCAGGCATCCCGACAGGGTGACGTCTCAAGGAGTCTATTCCTAACGAATCCATTCCTAACGAATCGGTCGGTTGAGGCGGTTCTTCTCCATTCCCTATCACCAACGTCAGGATGGCTCCCGTAGGCACTTTCGCCCCGATGGCCAACGAGTCGCCCCGGTACTTCACGGCATACACCCAATCTTTCTCCCCGGAGATAGAATCATTGCTCGTGAGGCGGAAACCTGCGGCCAACAGACGCGCCTCGGCCTGGCGCACCGAGCTGTTGTCGGCCACGTCGGGCACCTCTTGCAAAGGTATGCTCAGCGTATTAATGGTCAGGTAGACGGTACGTCCTTTCTTGACCCGTTGACCGGCCATCGGATTGTAGTCGAGGATGCATCCGGCAGGCAAGGTCTTTACATAGTTGGAATCGGCCACCTCGAACAGCAGTTCGCGCTCGGCAAACTGCGTTTGGGCTTCCCGTAAGTTCATACCCTTCACGTCGGGCACTACAACGGCTTCCCCATGGCGGGTGTACACATCCAATGCCTTCAGCACACCGAATACCAAACCTACTACCACGATAATCATGGCAGCTATGTTACCCCAGAAGAGTTTGTTCTTCCGGAAAGAAAAGAATTCTTTGAATGTCATAATCTATCCATAGTTTGCGGCAAAGATAGTGCAAATCGAACACAAAACAAACAAGCTTGCTTGATTTTGTTTTGTTGAGATGCAGCCTATCTTAAGTAAGCAAACCCCATTTGCCTTGCTAAAGACGGTCTTTACGTCCGTAAAGAGGGACTTCAGCATCGTAAAGAGGAACTTTGCACAACCCAAAGAGACTTTTCACCCGGTGAAAGTTTCACGCTTTCACCATCTCTCATCTTATTGATTTTCAGCAACATGTTGTGAAACATGCCTTCCTTTCACACCCGGACATGTTTCACGCAATAGGGTAAAATCGTACATAGTATGTGCCAAAATCGTACAGAACCGGTTCCAAAGGGGACATCCCGCATCCTTCACTCAAACGGAGAGGTGAAACATCCGTGAAGGATACATCTTTCACAGCATTCAATTCAAAATCAAGCAGTTGAGAGACCGTGAAAGCGTGAAACATACATCAGCAAAACTTCTTGTAGCGCGTGAAACATCGGCCGGGCAACACAAACCATAGGTTTATCCGACACAAAGCGCCGCTTCTTCCGTGTCCTTTCACCGCTTCCTGTGAAGGGAAACACCGGATGATTTTCATTTAAAGAGAGCACCCTTTTGATTTAAAGGGAAGGGACGGGAGATTAAACCAGACGGGGCGGGAGATTAAATGGGAGATTAAATGGGAATTTAGCGCGTAACTTTTAATAGTTTTATTTGCAGTATCGAAACTTTTATTTACATTTGTCACATATTATAAAAAACAAATTCATAAACCATGAATTTAAAAGCATGCTAAAACACATAAGCAACATACCTGCCATATTGGCAATTACCATAACTCTGTATACTTTTTATTCCTGCGAAAGTTCTACAGAAAAATACCTCAGACAATGGCTTCATAAGACCATTGTCTTCCCTGCCGATTTAGCCTTTTATCAAGGAAACGCAGATTCCATTCAAATCAATCATCAAGATTCTACTTATAAAATGTTGGTGCTATTGGATACGGTAGCTTGCATCAGTTGCCAACTACGACTTGATGATTGGAAACGACTAATGACCGACCTTGACACGATGACCCACAAACGGGTACAATATCTATTTATGGCTCAACCTTATTCTAAAAAATTATTCCAAGAAGAGTTGGAAGAGGAAGATTTCACCGTACCTATCTGCCTTGACGACACCAAGTTTCGCCAAATGAATCATATGCCCTACAACGGAACACACGTATTTTTGTTGAATCAAGCCAATCAAGTAGTTTGTGTAGGGAATCCCCTTTTGCATAAAGAGATACGCAATTTATATATAAACATTTTAAACTTGAAGAATCATGAAAACTAAAATTGTAATTAGCTTGTTGGCTGTAGTGGCGGTAGTAGCAGTTGTAGCCATTGCGCAACAAAAGAACGCAGCAAAAGAAGATGCTCTTTTTGTGAAAAACTTGGAAGCTCTGACTTTTGATGAAGGAGGAGGGGCTCATGGGGAAATTGACCCAACATTGGAGCCTTACAAGAAGCTATCATCCAAGTGGATTAGTGTTGGCAATATGGGATATACACAGATTCCGTGTTGCGCAGCTGACGATTCCCCATATTCCGGTTGCGCTAAAGGTTTAGATGATTGTTAATTTAGACAAACAAACATCCACACGGAGAAATTAGGCTTTATCAACAAATCTAATACAGAGTTGCTTAGTTTTCTAAACGAAAATATACAACTCTGTATAATTTTGCTTATGTTGTAATGAAAAATAATCTTCTTTTTTATTTTTATTTTGTAATACTAATAATATTAGTATCATGCAATTCAAAAGATAATAAAAGTGAAGTAAATGCGGAAACTTTCATATCACTTAACTTGTCATCACCAGAAAAGGAATTACCCTTATCCTATTTCATTGATAGTGTCAGAACACTTCGATTGACATTGCCAGACAGCCTTTTATTCGGCTCAGTTTTAAGGATTATGTCTGATGGGAAAAATTTCTACGTTGCAGACTCCAAACAACATGTCGTTTTTCGTTTTAATAAAAACGGAGATTTTCTTAACACTATTGGGAAAAGAGGAGGTGGTCCTGGAGAATACACTCGATTGGGTCGTTGTTTTTTAGGTAATAATAGCGTTTATATTGACGATTTAAATATACGTAAAATTTTCCGCTATACGCCGGAGGGGGAATTTGTTCGCGATATATCTTTCCCCTTTAGTATGGTTTACAATGATATAGTCTCATTACCTAACGGAAATTTTCTATGCAATGAGTTATCATGTTCGAAAAAGAATCCGGAAAGAGGGCTTTGGATAATGAATGATAAAGGAGAAAGAGTTGAAACTATTTTAGTGAAGTCAGAAATATATCCCTATATTTCCAGTGATTTTGCTACCCTTTCTCAAGATTCTAATAATGTTGTATATACATATAGCCCACCCAGTGGCGAATTTTATAGATACGACTTTCACAAAAAAGATTTCCGAAAGACCTATCAGCTACGGCCTGATATCAAAATGCTGTCTGATTTTAAAGGACATTCAGAGGATTTTAATTTGAAGATTGAAAGGGCGGATTGCACAATGGCTGTTGAAGCCAATAATTATTTATTTGCATTGTGGCTTGTCATAGCAGACAAACCACAAGCTAAATCTGTTTATACGTTGTATGACAAGCAAACAGGTGATGTAAGATGTTTTTCTAACTTGACAATAGACTCACAAAAATTGTTTTCCATAGGGACATTTGTCTCTTCCAATATACCCAATGCAATTGTTTGCTATCTACCTGATGAATACACCCAAGAAAAATATCCGGAAGAATACAAAAAATTAGGGATGAAAGAGAACGTATTAATTGTACAAGTATTACATTTCAAATAAAATCGATTCAAATCATGAAACATTTGTTCCCTTATCTCCCGATTCTGTTCGTTTTATTCACCGCTTGCCATTCCTGTACTCGCACGAAACAAGCAGACAGCGCAACCATCATACTGCTCAACCTATCTTCTCCCGAAAAGGAATTGGCTCTTTCCGAGTTTGTAGACAGCGTCAGTACGCTTCGGTTAGTGTTACCGGATAGTCTGTTTTTCGGTCAAGTATCAAGCATTCTGACAGACAAAGAGAACATCTATGCCAAAGATTCCAAACAACATGTAGTATTCCGTTTTAATAAAGGGGGAGAATTTCTTAATACCATCGGACGTAGGGGCGGTGGACCCGGGGAATACCCAAATATTGGAAGAACTTTCTTGGGGGACAACTGCGTTTACATAGACCATTTGGCATCAAGACACATTTACAGTTATGCACCCGATGGCGAATTTATCCGTTCTATCTCTATCCCGTTTTCCATTGTATATGATGACATACTCGCCCTTCCCGATGGAAGATTCTTGTGCTATAGGTCTGGCAAACCTGAAAAAGGACTTTGGACGATGAACGACAAAGGAGAGATAGTCGATACGATTTTGACAGAAACGGAAGTGTACCCGCAAATACATAGCCCGATGCCCGAACTCACCGTAGACGCACAGCAAACGATCCACGTATGCAACTCTTCCAAAGGTGAGCTTTACACCTACAATCCTTTCAAAAAAGAAGTGCGAAAGACCTATAAGTTCCAACCGGATGTCAAGCTCTTGGGGGAATTTAAAGGAAAAGATAGTAGCTTTGGAATAAAAGAAGAAAATGCTAGTTGTAATATGATTATTGAATCGCAACAATACCTGTTTACACTTTGGAGCATATTTGCCGACAAACCCCAAGGACGGTTTGCTTACGCCCTGTTCGATAAACAAACGGGAAAGGCGACTACGTACACACGCATCAAACAGGATATTCCCGAAATATTCTCTTTGGGAATGGGGCTTGCCTCCAACATTCCCAATGCCTGGGTTATCTATTTCCCGGATGAATTTACCAAAGATAAGTATCCGGATAAGTACAAAGATTTGGACATGAAAGAGAATGTGCTGATTGTGAAAATAATGCACCTCAAATAAGCGGCATGGGAAAGCGATTGGCGATACCCCTGTGTACCATATCGGCAACCTCTGTTATACTCTTAGCAGGAAGCCAGTGCCTACCAGCCCCCCTTCAACCGGCAGGCATTTTAGAAATGGAATGGTGGAGGGCGGGATGGGGATTTGTCGGTATCTGTGCAGGTCTCCTGTTGATTTTGCCTTTCATGGATAAAGAGAGGAACGCAAGCACATATTGGCAGAATGCCATTACAGGGGTACTCCTGCTATGGGGTGCGAAAGAAGCGTGCATGGGACTGTTGCAGTTATTCGATTTTCTGCCTTCCAATCACTCCTTATACGCTTTTACCGGAAGTTTTTACAATCCTGGGCCTTACTGCGGATTTCTGGCAGTCATCTTTCCCATCGCTTTCCATGAATTTCTGAACAGTTCAAAACGCGTCAACCCATCCTTTCCATACAAGGTTTACTCCTCTGTCACCGGTCTTGTCTGCCTGTTACTACTTGCCATGATTGCAGCCGGTGCCAGCAGGGCGGCTTGGTGTGCGACAGCCCTATCCGCTTGTTGGATTTACGGACATATGTATAACTTTCATCTACATTCATGGCTATGCCGGCACAAGAAGCTTGCAAGCATATTAATCGTAGGCATATTGGCGGCAGGCATCGCCATTTTCTTCCTGAAGAAAGATTCTGCATTGGGCAGGTTGTTTATCTGGAAAATATCAAGCTTCTGCATCCTCGACAAGCCACTGACCGGCAACGGGAATTTTGAATATGCCTACGGCCTAAGCCAAGAGAAGTATTTCGCCCAGCCTGGCTATGCGGAGTGGGAAGAACGGGTAGCCGGTTGCCCGCAATATGCGTTCAACGAATATATCCAAACAGCCGTGGAATACGGGTTACCGATGCTTGCCATACTGCTGCTTGTCCTTTTCCTTTGTTTCCGGAAAGGAGTCCGAAAGAAACGGATAGCCGCCTGCGGTGGATTGCTTTCCTTGGCTGTTTTCGCCTTTTTCTCCTATCCGATGGAATTTCCCGCATTCGCTATTGCCCTCTTTTTATTATTGTCGTCCTGTTGCATCGATGGGAAAATAAAAAATTACCTGCTCTTGGCAATCGTAAGCGGAATAATAGGGTTCTCCACTTTGACGCACAACACGCATGAAGAAGCCGCATCATGGAACGAATGCCACATCTTATACCAACAAGGCGCTTACGAAAGTGCCCGAGAAGGGTATGAACAACTGTGCCCCCGATTAAAAGTCCATTACTCTTTTTTATTTGAATACGGTCATTGCCTGCATAAGCTACAGCGGTTTGAGGAATCCAACCGGATCTTGGCAGAGGCGGAAAAGCTAAGTTGCGACCCAATGATACTGAACGTCATCGGGAAGAATCACCAAGCATTACAACATTTCGCCGAAGCGGAAAAATATTTTATCCGTTCCTCCCACCGCCTTCCCAACCGGATTTATCCCTACTATCTGTTGGCCAAGCTCTATGCCGAACCTTCATACTATCATCCGGACAAGTTTAAGGAAATGGCGGACATGGTGTTGCATAAAAAGCCGAAAGTGCATTCGAAAGCTATTGACGACATGAGAAAAGAAATAGAGGACATCGCACAAAAATGCCTCAACCGTCCAAACTGTTAGGGATCATCTGATATTCAAAATAGGATGATCCTCTCTGACAAAGAAGACTTAATTGAGTAACGACCGTTTGAAATGGTAACGGTACAACACAGGATTGTCGTCCTCTTTAATCTGACGGGCAATGTCGATGAGGTGCTCGTAACCATCCTTCAACAACCGTTCCTTTTTCGCAGGACACGTAAGTAGCCCCATTTTTTTGATTATTCTAAAATTAATACTTAACTTTGCCGCGTTTCCTTCTTCCAGACTTCTTTTGCAGAAGCGGGAGGATGGGGAACGGACATATTGAGAAAGACGTTTACTTAGCGTTTTGTTTTTGACACTTCGGAACTTCGCAACTTCTTGAATCATCGTCAAAGCAAGGCAACGGTAGATGTCTGCGGGATATGGTTATAGTCCTTGGTGTACCCTCTCCATGCGGTGGGAGGGTGCCCTGAGGTGTATATATATACCTATCGGCGTAGGCTTCTGCGTTGCTCGTTTTACGATGATGGGCAATGCGAAGGCCTCGAAGTGTGGAACGAGTAACAAGTACAGACTCCTGCGCCTTTTCTTTTTTATGCCACACCATATTATATATAACCGGCCCATCGGGGAGTTTTGGGCTTATTGCTATGAGAAGAATGGCATACTCAAAACTGGCCCTTGTGGATTTCCTGCGCGGTTACTCCATTTTTACGATTGTGCTTATGCACTTGTTGCAAAGCTATCCGATTCCCAATTGGCTTGGTACCGCTTCTGCCTTTGGTGGCGCAGGTGTACATGTTTTTATTCTTTGTTCCGGTTTCGGTCTTTATCTGTCCTACTTGAACCGGCCTGTAGGATATAAAGATTTCCTTAAGCGAAGATTTGGACGTATATATTGGCCCATGGCCATCGTCTGCCTATGCACCGCTCTATGGATGGCATATCAAGGAAAAGAAATTTTGATGCCGTTGTTGGGCAACCTATTTCTTTTTAAGATGTTTGTGCCCGAATTGGAAAGCTCTATGGGCGGTCAGATGTGGTTCGTGTCTACCATCATTCAGTTCTATTTAGCTTGGCCTCTGATTCTCAAATTGATGAGGACAGGGAAAAAGAGATTTTGGATAGCCCTGTTTATCAGCTTGTCGTGGTCTACTGCTGTGGGGCTATTAGGATGTAGCGAAGAACGTGTGTGGAACAGTTTTTTCTTACAATATTTGTGGGAATTCTGTTTGGGGATGATATTGGCGGAAGTCTACTATAAACACCCCTCCGCTTTAGAAGTCCCTGCTTGGAAGTATCTTATTCCTATATGCGTCATTACGATGGCTGTGACCGGGATAATGGGAACGTTAGGATTTCCGTGGAAACTTTATAACGACATACCTTCTTTATTCGGATATTCCTCTTTAGCACTCATACTCTATAAAATAGGGATAAAGGTGGTGAACCGATTCTTCAGTTATACTAACCGATTCTCCTACGAATGGTATTTGGTACATATACTGGTGTTTCAAGTCGTGCGGTATTTGACAAACGGTAAGATTCCTGTTGTGGCTGAAATCGCCATTTGTCTGCTACTTTCTTACTTTGCCGCTATGGGTTACGCTCGTCTGTTTTACAAACGAAGGTAAATTCTTTGGGGGATGTTGAGAGAATATTTAACTCATAGATAGCTCTGTATTCTATCTTTTCTATTATCTTTGCTCCCATATAGGTTAAAACAAAGAAAACATATCGTTTATGGCAGTGACGTACAAAGCCCTTCCGTATGGCATCTCGAACTTCCGGCGCATCCGGGAGGAGAATTATTATTTTGTGGACAAAAGCTCCTACATCCCCGTCTTGGAGGACGCGGCCAGTTTCTTGTTCCTCATCCGTCCGCGGCGCTTCGGCAAGAGCCTGTTCCTTTCGATGCTGCGCTATTACTATGACATCGAGGAGAAAGACAATTTCGCCCGGCTCTTTGGCGGACTTTGGATAGGGGAGCATCCTACACAGTGGCAGGGAAAGTTCCAAGTGCTTCATTTGGACTTCTCGCAGACGGGAGGGAACATCGACACGCTGGACAAGAACTTCGATGATTACATAATCGTGCAGTACAGGACTTTCGCCGAGAAATACGCGGCTTATTACCCGGCTGGCTATTTGGAAGGACTTTCGCGTTACGACACCGCGAGCGCCATCATGAACTACGTCCACTCGGCGGCGGAAAAGCAGGGCTGCAGGCTGTACCTGATAGTGGACGAGTACGACAACTTCACCAATACGGTGCTCAACGAGCAGGGCGAGGCCATCTACCATGCCATGACGCACGCCAGCGGTTTCTACCGGGACGTGTTCAAGAAGTTCAAGGGCAACTTCGACCGCATCCTGATGTTGGGCGTCAGCCCCGTGACCATGGACGATGTGACCAGCGGTTACAACATCGCCACGAGCATCACCATGGACGGACGCTTCAACCAAATGTTGGGATTCAGCGAGACGGAAGTACGGGAGATGATTCGCTACTACCAATCAGCAGGCGTGTTGCGGGCGGACGAAGACACGTTAGTGGCAGAGATGAAACCGTGGTATGACGGTTACTGCTTCTCTAAAAGCGTGGTTTATACTGACCCGAAGATGTTCAACTGCGACATGGTGTCCTATTACCTGAGGCATTACATCCAACACGGATACGCCCCCGAAGAAATGCTGGACCGCAACACGCAGACGGACTATGGCAAGCTGGACAAACTGATACAATTGGACAAGTTGGACGGTGACCGCAAAGGGGTATTATTAGAAGTGGCGGAAAAAGGTACTATTATAGGTACGGTGGCCGACTCGTTCCCCGCCGCGCAACTGACGGATCCGGACATGTTCAAGAGCCTGTTGTTCTATTACGGCATGCTGACCATCACAGGCATTTACGGCATCGAACAAGAACTGAGCATCCCCAACAACAACATCCGCAAGCAGTATTATGACTTCCTCTTGCGGGAATACCAAAAAGTTTATCCGGTAGATTTCTCACCGCTCGTCCGCAGTTATACGGATGCCGCCTTGAAAGGCGAATGGCGTTCCATGATAGAACGTATCCTGAAAGCCTATCGTGACACCACGTCCGTACGCAGCTTGATAGAGGGCGAGCGTAACCTGCAGGGCTTTATGAACGCTTATCTCAGTCTGAACCCCTATTACCTGACGGCTCCCGAAGTGGAGCTGAACCATGGTTATTGTGATTTCTTCCTGATGCCCGACCTCGTACGCTGGCCCATGGTGAAACACAGCTACATCTTGGAACTGAAGTATCTGCCCGCCAACGCAACGGCCCCGCAAGCCGACGAGCAATGGGCGGAAGCCTTGCGGCAAATCCGGACGTATGCGCAAGGCGAAAAAGTCCGTCTGTTGACGGCAGGCACAGAACTTCATCCCATTGCGGTGCAAATCAAAGGGTACGAGGCGATGAGAGTGGAAGAAGTGGGCACGAAGTGATTCTCACTATCACCTGCAAGAAAGTGGATAAAACAAATTATCATTTAAGAATATCCTTTATAGGGGCAAATATCCGACTCAATACGCTTCGGCTCAGTGTGACAATTTCCGCTTGGCCGGACAGGCCGATTTCATATTTAATCTTTTTACCGTTACTCGTGAGTAGTCCGTTGGGGAAAGCTACCTCGATGGCGTAATTCTTACTGTGGGGAACAAAAGAAATGGAAGCCACTTCGCCCGTCAGTTTGCCATAAGAATGAGACGGGTATTTGTTCAGTTCGATATTTACCTTATTCCCTACTTGGATGCCCGATATCCGTGCCTCGTTTACCTGCACATGTCCGGTCAGCGTTCCCCGTTTTTGAGACAGGACTGTACATAGTGTATCTCCTTCCACCATTTCTCCACCCAATCCCCAGCTTTTCCCCCATAACACAATACCACTGTTCCGGCACTTTATCAGATAGGTATTTTCCCATGCCTTCAACTGGTTCACTATGTTCTCATACGCTATTTCCAATGCCCGAAGGTTTTCCCCGGTTTCCATCTTATGGGCAATTTCCAGTTCAAACAGTTCCCGTTTCACTTTCAACAGGCTCAATGTATCGGTCTTGTCATTTGTACGCATAATTTTTAGTTCTTCATTCAGAAATCTTTTTTTCTGCGGGTACAGGTCAAAGTCGTGATACATCAGGCAGTTCCTAACCGCCTGGGTAAACTGTTCATAAGCCGGAGTCATGTCTCCCATAATCAAATCAAAAGGATAGTTTCGCAGATAGTCCGCATTGTTGGTTCGGTAGTAGTATTCCACGTTCGTTAATATCCGGCAGAATGTTTTGACATCGGCCAGGGATGCTGTGCTCTTGAATACGCCCAACGTGTCGCCGGCCTTTACCTGTGCGCCATCCTCTACCAAGAAACGGTCTATCCTACCCGTGTGGCTTGACGTAATCCATTCCACACTTCCCGTATCGTCAATGCGTATGTGCTGTTTTACTACGTCCGGGTACTGAAACAAGGCACTTCCTATCACTAAGAGCGCAATCAGTCCGTATACTGCATAACTGCCTGTATAAATCAGCCAGCCGGGCATGTCCCCCAGCATATCATTGTTTTCCGTGTGATAGACTTCTATCCGCTCCGGATCATTCGGTTTATAGATTTCTTCCATATATCTTTCCTTTCGTTAAGCGCTCAGTTCCAATTGGTTTTTAACCAATCTGTAATAATCCCCTTGGCGGGCAATCAGCGTTTCGTGTGTGCCTTGTTCTGTTATCTCGCTTTCTTTCAGTACGACTATTTGATCCGCGTTGCGTACGGTGCTCAGACGGTGGGCGACGATGACTACGGTTTTGTTGCGGAAGAACTGGTCCAGATGTTGTTGAATGGTTTTCTCGTTGTCCGTGTCAAGCGCGTTAGTCGCCTCGTCAAGAAACAAGTAATCCGGATTACGATAAATGGCGCGCGCTATCAAGATGCGCTGTTTCTGTCCTTGGCTCAACCCTTGACCGGTATTCCCTATCTTAGTGTTGTATTTCAACGGCAACGCCTCAATGAAATCTCGTATATTGGCCATTTCCACCGCATAAGCCATACGTTCACGGTCAATTGCTTCACCGTCCGGAGCGATGTTGTTGGCAATGGTGTCACCGAAAATAAATCCTTCCTGCATCACTACTCCACAGTGCTTTCGCCACTCCTTGAAACTTATCTTTTGCAACGAATGTCCACCTATACGGATGTCGCCTTCTGTCGGCGGGTAAAATCCCAACATCAGTTTAATCAGTGTCGTTTTCCCGCTGCCGCTCAATCCTACGATAGCGGTAGTCTTTCCTGCGGGAATATCCAAAGACAGGTTCTTGATAATCAGACGAGACTTTTCTGAACCGTAGGTGAAAGACAGGTTTTGTAACGAGATGCTTTCGTGGCCGGACAGGTCGGTATTTGCCAAGCCGTTGTCCGCTTCTTCATCCGGTTTGCCGTGTATTTGGCAACGATAAGAAGAAAATGGAAGTTTACACGTGTGATTCAGTGAGTTACGTTGTTTGTTACAATCTTGCTTTTTTGATGCTCGATTTAGAAACCAGCGGGCTTCTATATTCTGCAATGTTCTGCACTAATCAAAAGAACGCTTCTCTCATTTGCAAAAGTAGTGTTTTTCTCTCTTATTACCAAAGTTATTCCTCTGAAAAATAGAGAAAATTATACATCCTAATATAACGGCATATTAGTATTAAGTATCAAGATAAATAACTTCCAATACATTTTCTGCCAATGTTGAATCATAAATGCGTATGGCATTGTTTTCATCGGTGTTGTAACCAAGATAGTTGATACTGCCATACCATATCAGGGATTTGTCAATGATTGCAACATCAATAGCCAATGAATCATTAACTCTGAGACTTGCTCCTGTTCCTTTTAACTGTTTTCCCTTTTCCATGTTACTTTTGGTTATAGTAATAACTTCTATACCTTGTGCCAACAAGTCTTTCAGTATATCAAGCACAGATGAATGCTTGGCAAACCAAAGTTTTGTTGCGGAAATGACAACCGAACGCTTCGCCTGACGTAAATCCTTGAAAAATTTATTTTGGTATGTATGTCCATTAAAAATAACACCTTGACTTTCGTTGAACAAGTCCATTGGTGCATTTGACTTAATCTGATAACCGACAGACGCATATCCTCTCAATCTACGCTTGTACATGACATCACACATCGGTACGCGAATGTCAATGTAATCGTAAATCCGGACTTCTTTCTTACCCGGGTATTCCCGATGCAACCGTCCAGCATATTGCGCGATGGTACCTTTCCATGAGACAGGCAAAGCTAAGAACAAGGTGTCCAACCGTGGATAGTCAAAACCTTCACCCACATATTTTCCAGTAGCAACAATGACGAGTGGTTCCGATAGTGATATGTCTTGTAAGTATTCCATTTTCTGACGCTTCTCCTTTGCTGATTCGGAACCGACAAGAGTAATGACATGTTTACAGTGTGGTATTAACGCGCTTGCTAATGTTTCGACATGGGCGGTGAGGTTGGTCAGTACAATTGGTGAACGCCCTTCTTTCAGAGCCACGCATACATCCTCTATTATAAGTCCGTTCCTATTTTCATCATCAGCCATTTTCTGAACCATCCGGG
>CASGED010000096.1 GCA_949300425.1 uncultured Bacteroides sp. | reverse complement strand
GTAGTCGCGGTTGTAGGCAAAACGGATACCGGCCGCCATGTTGTTGCGGAAGAAGTAGCCAATGTAGGGACTGATGCTGAAGTCGTAGCCGTTTCCTTCGACGTCCTTGATGACAAGGAAGTTCAGGTTGTCCTGTTCGTGCTCGGAGTAGGAGACGGTTCCTCCCGCCATCCAGGTGCCTTTGGGGATGAATACGCGTGTCTGTACGTCACGGTCTATGCGTTCGATGGCCCGCTTTCCTCGCTGGGACCATGCGTTGGCGGTCGTCACGAGCGCCAGCAGCACGAGTAGAATGTTTTTTTTCTTCATTTATTCTTCTATAAGAATTACTTCTATAATATTTGAGTCTGATTATTTCCCACTGAAGGGGTTAGAAGCCATTTCCTGTTACAGAATAGGCTTCTAACCCCTTGGGGTGAGTTTGCAAAGATAGGAATTTTATTCCGACATTACCGGAGTATCACCATAAATCAGTTCAAGGTCGTCAACGTACATGACACTATTTGTACTTCCTGTGAAATAATCACCGTACTTGCTGGCCGAGAAAACAATGATCAAGTAATATGTATCCAATGGTTCCAAAGTCTTGTACTTGAAGTTCAAAGTGAATTCTTTCCAGCCGTTGGTTGTTACAGCTTCCGCGTCAGCTAATTGACCATACGCAATGATATCCCCATCATTCTCCAAATCAAGGAACGTTTCGGTTTTTGTATTGTCCACCTGCTTTTGTTTCTTTGATAAAGCTACGTAGATGGAACAAAGATCATCCGAACCTTTCTCTCCTAAGCCTTCCGGTGTGTTGCCTCCACGATAATCTATTTTACCGCTGGTATAATTAAACCAACCATGCAGAGCAGTAGGGCGAGATACAAAGGGTTGTCCGAAATCAATTTTCGCACCGTTAGTACCTACCAATGAATTGAATTTACCTGTGTACAGACTGGCGGCTGCAAATTTACCAATACCAAAAGCACTGGCATATTGGGATTTCAGTTCAGCAGATTGGCCTCCGCTTGTATGTACTGTTGTACTGTTACCTTGTGTCGGATTTTTATTAACTAAAGCGCCTGCTCCTGTGGTTGTACCCGGATTACTGGAATCCCAGAAAGAACCGGAAACATTGTAATCGTTTTCCGTTACTGGATACCAAGTCTTTCCGCTTTGGTACCAACTGTCCAGGTTGCCGTTAGGCAACGGAGTTTGGGCTTCCGTAGTAAAGTCCACCGCCTCGCTCGTGATGCCCTCCTCGCTTCCGTCGTTGTAGTAGAGGCGGCATTGGTAGGCCGTGGCGGGCGTCAGGCCGGTAAGACGGGTAGCGAATTTCTTGTCCTTTTCCTCTACGGTCATCTCGGTTGCAACTTTAGTCCATTCGGCGGCATCGGCTGTCTTGTATTGGAACTCCAATTTACTTTGGTCGAAGACGTCGGCAAACGAGGGGACTTCGCCGGTGAGGTAGGCAAAGCTGCTCCAGGCATTGGCCGAGGCTATGAGGGTGCTGGTAGCAGTCACAGGTACGCCGATGGTATAGGTATAAGTTTTCGTGGCGTCGTCTACGGTAACGCCGATGTTCGACGAACCGCTGGATGCGATGCGATAGCGCAGGATGACATTCTCCTGGGCTTTGATGCCGGTGATGGTATCTTTCTTGCTGTGCAATTCACCTTTGTAGTTGGATACAGTCAGGTTGGCTATCAAGTCTGTCACAGGAAAATAAGCCTTGCCTGTTTCGCTGGATTGGCGCATCTCGAAAGTCACCTTGTTGTCGCTGTTGCTTTTGTCCGACACGCCGACCACGGCGCTCTGGAAAGCGGCTCTGAAGTCGTCGCTGAACTCTACGGTCACCAATACATTAGCCAGTTTGCAGACAATCTCCTTGCTGGTATTGGTGTTCATCTTGATGTCTACGGTTTCCTTGGCGGCGTAGTAGGGTTTGTCCCATCCTGCCGTCTTCCCGTCAAATCCGGCGGAAGAAGCTTCAATGGTGTAGGTGCCTACGGGCAGTTCAATGGCTTCAGTCCAAGTAGTGCAGTCATCCGTCTCTTTTACCGTTTTGCCTGCGGAGTTTACAATCTTGACGGCAATCTGTTTGGGGTTGTAAGTGTCTTCTGCCTTGGTAAGGGTCGTTTTGTCCGTGCCCACTTGCAGCATCAGGTAGCCGACAGCTTCCTGCTCCGTTGCCTCGTTTTGGCACGAGCCAAGGGAAGCAAGGAGAAGACAGGCTGTTAGGATAGTATATAGCTTTTTCATCTTTGTTATTCAGTTATAGTGATGGTTAACACATCGCTTACAGTTACATCTTCGTTATCCGTCAAAGTGATGTAAAACTTATGTTCACCAGTAAACATGTCTAAGAACGTAAAGAATGCTCCGATAGGGAACTTGTATTTAGTTACTCCAAGTTGTGGTGAACGATCTTCTAATTCTACTCCAGCAAAGAGATTGTCAATACCAGCATTGTTCACTAGTTCTACTCCTTCAAGCAGATTTCCGCTCATATCGACTTCATTTAGTGTAGCCTCAAATGCATCACTTGTTGTCTCAATCCTAACCTTGGCACTCTTTAATCCCGCAGGTGTATAGAGCCATGCGTCAGCACTTGCTGGTTTGCCGTCTCCAGTGCTTGCTGAATACGAGAAATCTGCAGGTAAATCGATAGTGGGGGCTCCTTCATTTCCTTCTTCTCCGCCTTCATCGCCGCCATCTTCTCCCGTTCCGGGCTCTTCCGTATCACCACCATCCGTACCCGGGTCAACTGGAATCTCTACGTTTTCGTCCTTTTCGGAGTTGAACAAAGTGATGGTTATCTGGATGCCTTCTTCCAGAATACCCGGCGTAGAACCTTCTACCTTTACTGGGCTGAACTCGATTTTCAGTTCGTCGCCTCCTACGAAAGATGTGTCGTCGCCTTCTTCATATTCCGGTAAGTTGGATTTCTTGGCTGTGCCTGAAATAGTAACATCTTCACCTCCGTTCGTTTTGGCTGTTCCATTGATGTAGATGGTTTCCACGCTTTCGTCCATTTTCCAATAGACAGGAGCAGGAGTTTCACCGTCTGCGGCTTTCGTATAGGTTTTGATGTGTCCGTTTTTGTCTGTCACGTTAATGGTCCAGTCTTGGTACGTAGCCAGGAACTCTTCGGT
>CASGED010000095.1 GCA_949300425.1 uncultured Bacteroides sp. | reverse complement strand
CAATACTACTATTTTCATCTTGTCTGTCTTTGATTCGTTATCGTTTATGTGATTGAAAGCCTGCACCAGCCCCGTACCGGCTACCGCCGTACCCAAAGCAGCGAGTGCGGACTTCTTCAAAAATTCGCGTCGTTCCATAAGTGTCCGGGATTAAAGTCCTGTCATCTTCTCCTGATCTTCGGGATAACGTCCGCCAACTATCTCTATGTTGTCCAAATGCCGACGGATGTCCGTCAATTCTTCGGGCGTGAATTGTATGTCCGCTCCACCGATGTTCTCCTCGATACGCTCAATGCGCTTGGTTCCCGGAATGGGGACTATCCACGGCTTTTGCGCCAGCAGCCAGCCGAGGGCGATACGGGCAGGGGTAGTCTCTTTCTGCTTGGCAAGTTCTTCCACATATTCCACCAACTCCATGTTGTGCTTCAGGTTCTCGCCTTGGAAGCGTGGAATAGCGGAGCGGAAATCTGTCTTGTCAAACTTCGTGTCCTTGTTGAATCGCCCGGTCAGCATTGCCTTGCCCAGCGGACTGAACGGTACGAAGCCGATGCCCAGTTCTTCCAACGTGGGTAGCAGTTCCGCTTCCGGCTTCCTGTACCACAGGGAATATTCGCTCTGCACGGCGGTTAGCGGACAGAGGGCATGGGCACGGCGCACCGTGGCGGGAGCGGCTTCCGACAATCCCCAATGCAACACCTTGCCTTCCTTTATCAACTCGCCTACGGTCTCTGCTACTGTCTCGATAGGTACATTCGGATCTACGCGATGCTGATAATAAAGGTCGATATGATCGGTACGCAGACGGCGCAGCGAACCTTCCACCGCCTTACGGATGGTTTCCGGACGACTCGAAAGCGAAACAGGACGTGCCGATGTGGTCAAGTCCGGCATTTCGGACAGGTCGTAACCGAACTTGGTGGCGATGACCACCTTGTCGCGCACGGGCTGCAACGCCTCGCCTATCAAGTCCTCGTTCTTGCCGTAACTGTACACTTCGGCGGTATCAAAGAAGGTAACGCCCAAGTCCACCGCCTTGCGTATTGTCTCTATCGCATCCTTTCGGTCGGGATACGGGGGATAGCTTTGCGTGAATCCCATGCAGCCCAAGCCGATGGCAGATACTTTTAGCCTGTCTTTTCCTAATGTTCTTGTTTTCACCGTTGTTCCTCCTTTTTATCATATGTTTTACCGAAGCTGGTGCATTTACCGATGGTCTCGCCTGTACGCAGGTAGGTGTAGTTCGGCATCTCAAAGAGCACGGGTTTCAACTTGTCGTAGTCGGGCTTTCCCTTTTCGTTCAGGCAATCCTCGTCCACGTAAGTGTTCGTTATCTTGCAGATGAAGTTGTCGAAAGTTTCCGTCTCGTAGTTGTCCACCACCTCGCACTCCATCACCAGCGGACTTTCGTCGATGACGGGCATTCCGGCTTCGCCCAAGTGGTACACGAATACATCCGACTTGTCCACCTTTGCTCCACTGGCGCAGCCCACATAGTCGGCACGATCCAGCATCGCCTCGTTCACCATATTGACGGACACTTTTCCCGTCTGCTTCACTCCTTCATTGGTATAATGTTTCTTGAACATACTGAGCATAATCAGGTCGTGCCCGATGATACCCACATGGGCGACCAGCAGCCAGTTCACTTTTCCGTTCACTTCCGTACCCACGACCATTGCGGGCGTGGGGTACAATGCCAATACATTTCCAATGTTCTTCTTCATTGTCTTTTTATGTTTATAATCCTATTATTCTCTATTAGTTCGGATAGCCCTTTCAGTATCTCAATTTCGTTATCCTCCAAGGGTATGGACATCTCCCCGTAAAGGAAATAGCGCAAGAGCTGTTGCGGTGTGACGTGATGGCGGTATGCGATGAAGCACACCGCCTCGTCCGCGCACAATTCTTCGGGTAATTCTGTTTTACGTTTCATTCTATTCTTGTTTTTGTCTGATGCAAAATTACACCGGAACAAGGAGGAACGCTGTATCCATATGAGGGGGAAGCATACCATTTTTACTGAAATTGCGGTCTGCGTAACCCATTGTCCGTGAAATGCTTTATCTTTGTATTGGTTTAACAGGAAAGAATATGGGCAAGATATTGAAAGTAAGGAATGTCAATGACTACAGCCGTTACGTTGGGTGCAAAGAGCAGCACCCGTTGGTCAGCGTCATCGACTATGCCGAGGTGTCGCCCGTGCGCCACAGTCTGAACGATTACGGCGTGTACGGTATCTTCTTCCACGATGAGGCGGAGATAGACCTGGCATACGGCTGTGGCAAGTATGATTACAAGAAGGGTACGGTCATCTGTGTGGCCCCCGGGCAGATAGGCGGCAAGGAGGACAACGGCGAGGAGGTGATGCTGACGGGCTGGGCGCTCCTGTTTCACCCCGACCTGCTGCACGGTTTCCCATTAGAGAAACGTATCAAGGAGTATTCTTTCTTTGATTACCGTATCAACGAAGCCCTGCACATGACCGATGAGGAGCACGACATTCTGTCTTCCCTGATGCGTCAGATTCGCGAGGAACTGGGAAAGAAACCGGACGAATTTCAACGAGCCATCCTCGTGGGCTACATCGAACTTACGCTCAACTTCTGCCAGCGGTTCTACAACCGCCAGTTCGTTACCCGAAAGATAGAGAACTCCGACATTCTTATCCGCTTCGACCGCCTGCTGCGCGATTATTTCGAGGACAAACTCCAACTGACCCTCGGCCTGCCCACCGTGCAGTATTGCGCCGACAAGCTGTGCATGTCCGCCAATTACTTCGGCGATGTCATCAAGAAAACCACCGGCGACACAGCGAGCAGCCACATTCGCCAGTTTGTCATCCAGCTTGCCAAGAACGGCCTTGCGGCAGGGGAAACCGTCTCCCAAGTGTCCGACCGCCTCGGTTTCGAATATCCCCAGCACTTCAGCCGGATGTTCAAGAAGCAGGAGGGCGTTACGCCGTCGGAGTACGTCGGGAAGATGCGGCTGTGATGCCGCTGCAAATATAAATAAAGATGAGTTCGGAACTGATGTAGGATGAAGTCCGACCTCATGGTACATCAAGTCCGGGTTGATGGTGGCTCATGTTCGAGGGGAGCTTGGGACTGGTTTGACATGAGCGCAAGATAGGAAGTTTTTTGATGTGGGCAAGCGTGTTTCTATTCTTTATTCGATTAATCTCCCGTTGTCATTCCATTCGCCGTACATGATGCCGAGGCGGGTGTTGTCAATGAACTTTTTCAGACGGCTTTCAAAGAGAGGACGTTGTTTTTTCTT
>CASGED010000094.1 GCA_949300425.1 uncultured Bacteroides sp. | reverse complement strand
CGTAGAGGAGAGCGACCATAGCGAACAGGACTTGGTGGAACGTTTGCGGCATTCATCGTCCTTCATCCCTGAACTTTCACTGGTAGCAGAAACCGGACGAGGCGAACTTGTCGGGCATATCTTGCTGACCCGTATACGCATCATCAACGATGCACAGGCTTTCCATTCGCTGGCTGTAGCCCCCCTCAGCGTGCTGCCCTCGTGGCAGCGGCAAGGTATCGGAAGCGCGTTAATCCGTGAAGCCCATCGGCGTGCTGCGGCGTTGGGGTACGGCTCGGCAGTACTGTTAGGGCATCCGGGATATTATCCGCGCTTCGGCTATTTGCCCGCCCACCGTTTCGGTATCCGCTTTCCCATTGATGCTCCTGCCGATTGCTGTATGGTTATCGAACTGCAGCCCGATGGACTGAAAGGTGTGCAAGGCAGAGTGGAATATGACCCAGCATTCGAAATCTGAAAGCAAGAATAGAATATAAGATTCCTATCCCTTGCCCACGTCAAAAAATCTTCCTATCTTTCGGCAACGTTAAACCCGTCCCAAGCACCCCTCGGATGTGAGCCTACCTAAGTACGGAACAGAGGTGACCTAAGTTCTGGACTTAGATACCCTAAGTTCCGTACTTAGATAAACGGTTCTCTGGGGCTCTTCAGTCGTGACAGGTTGTCATAGTTTCACATATTTTATATAAGTACAGATGTAAAAAACTGGATTTTGTCATATTGATATTGCAAAATTGTGTATTTTTGCATCGTGACTAACATTTGTTACCGACATTTAATGCTACAACTTAAAATATTATGCAAAGACTTATTAATGAAATCGTAGAACGTGCGAAGGCCGACCGCCAACGCATCGTGCTTCCCGAAGGTACCGAGGAACGTACCTTGAAAGCTGCCAATCAAATTCTGACTGACGGAGTTGCTGACCTGATTATTCTGGGTGATCCCGATGAAATTCTGGCTTGTGCCAAGGAATGGGGCTTGGGCAATATCTCGAAAGCGACAATTATCAATCCGGCGGATAGTCCGAAGTCAGAGGAATATGCCCAGTTGTTGTGCGAATTGCGCAAGAAGAAAGGCATGACGATTGAAGAGGCTCGTAAACTGGTGCTTGACCCGCTTTACTATGGCTGCTTAATGATTAAGAATGGGGACGCTGATGGTCAGTTGGCCGGCGCGCGCAATACGACGGGTAATGTGCTTCGCCCCGCTCTGCAAATCATTAAGACTGCTCCGGGCATTACGTGTGTGTCCGGTGCCATGCTGTTGCTGACTCACGCTCCTGAATATGGGAAGAACGGTGTCTTGGTGATGGGTGATGTGGCCGTTACGCCGGTGCCCGATGCCAATCAGTTGGCTCAGATAGCTGTATGTACGGCTCGCACGGCACGCGCCGTGGCCGGTCTCGACCCGAAAGTGGCCATGTTGAGCTTTTCTACCAAAGGTTCTGCCAAGCATGAAGTAGTAGACAAGGTGGTTGAGGCTTTGAAGATTGCCAAGGAAATGGCTCCGGACATCGCTATCGACGGTGAACTGCAGGCCGATGCGGCTTTGGTTCCCGAGGTTGGCGCAAGCAAGGCCCCCGGATCAGCAATTGCAGGTCATGCCAATGTATTGGTTGTGCCGAGTCTTGAAGTAGGAAACATTTCTTATAAGTTGGTACAGCGTTTGGGTCATGCCGATGCAGTAGGACCTATCCTCCAAGGTATTGCCCGTCCGGTGAACGATTTGTCCCGCGGATGCTCTATCGAGGATGTCTATCGCATGATTGCCATCACCGCCAACCAAGCCATTGCGGCCAAAGCAGCCAAGTAATAACCTTTAAAATACGCTTTTAATTATGAAGATATTAGTACTGAACTGTGGTAGCTCTTCCATCAAGTATAAATTGTTCGACATGGACCAGAAGGCCGTCATCGCGCAAGGCGGTATCGAGAAAATCGGCTTGCCCGGTTCATTCTTGAAGCTGACTTTGCCCAATGGCGAGAAGAAAATCCTGGAGAAAGATATCCCCGAACATACGGTCGGTGTAGAATTTATCCTGCACACGTTGGTCTCTCCGGAGTATGGGGCAATCAAGTCAATGGACGAGATAGACGCCGTGGGTCATCGCATGGTGCATGGCGGCGAGAAGTTCAGCGAATCCGTTCGTTTGACTCCCGAAGTGCTTGCGGCTTTTACGGCTTGCAATGACTTGGCACCGTTGCACAATCCGGCCAACTTGAAAGGGGTGCGTGCCATCGAAGCCATTCTGCCTAATGTGCCGCAGATTGGTGTGTTCGACACGGCTTTCCATCAGACCATGCCCGACTATGCTTATATGTATGCCATTCCGTACGAACTCTATGAGAAGTACGGTGTGCGTCGTTATGGCTTCCATGGAACATCTCACCGTTATGTGTCACAGCGTGTATGCGAGTTCCTGGGTATTAAGCCCGAAGGCACGAAGATTATCACGTGCCATATAGGCAACGGCGGTTCTATTTCGGCCATTAAAGATGGCAAGTGTGTGGACACCAGCATGGGATTGACTCCGCTGGAAGGCTTGATGATGGGTACGCGTAGCGGCGACATCGATGCCGGTGCCGTAACATTCCTGATGGAGAAAGAAGGACTGGATCCGGCAGGCATTTCCAACCTGTTGAACAAGAAGAGTGGTGTGATGGGCATATTCGGTAAGTCCAGCGACATGCGCGATTTGGAGAATGCCGTGAAGGAAGGTGACAAATGCGCCACACTGGCTGAGAACATGTATTTCTATCGTATCAAGAAGTATATCGGCGCATACGCGGCTGCTTTGGGTGGTGTAGATGTCATTGTTTTCACCGGAGGCGTAGGCGAGAACCAGGCCAGTGCCCGTTGGGCTGCCTGCTCCGACTTGGAATTTATGGGCATTAAGCTGGATGCGGAGAAGAATAAAGTTCGTGGAGAAGAGGCCATTATTTCGACCGATGATTCGAAAGTTAAAGTTGTGGTTATTCCTACGGACGAGGAACTGATGATTGCATCGGATACGATGGCTATCCTGAATAAGTAATCGGAATAAGAATTAGAACATAGAAAGTTCCGTGGCGGGCGTTGCTTGTCGCGGAATTTCTTTTTTAACATATTCGTAACTTTGTGGAAACGCAGATTTGCGTATCTTTGTTCGCTATACTCGGTAATTAATCATTTTAAATAAGGATATATTTATGAAACGTTTGACCTATTTGTTCGTATTTATTTTGCTTGCGGGCATGACCTACGCCCAAAAAGCGAAGTATGTGTTCTTCTTCATCGGTGACGGCATGGGCGTGAACCAAGTGAACGGTACCGAGATGTATTTGGCTGACAAGGAAGAAGGCCGGATTGGTACCCGTCAGTTGCTGTTCGGTTCATTCCCGGTAGCGGGAATCGCCACTTCTTTCTCCGCATCCAATCCTATCACTGACTCTGCGGCGGGTGGTACAGCTCTGGCAACCGGTTCGAAAACCTATAACGGCGCTATCGGAGTGGATGCCGACAAGCAGGCGCTTCGGAGTGTGGCCTACCGTGCCAAGGCGAGCGGTAAGAGAGTAGGTATCGCGACGAGTGTCAGCGTAGACCATGCCACTCCGGCGGCTTTCTATGCTCATCAGGTAAGCCGGAGCCGTTATTACGAGATTGCTTGCGAGTTGCCTGAAAGTGGTTTCGATTTCTTTGCCGGAGCCGGTTTCTTGAAACCTGCCACTACAGCTGACAAGCAAAAGGCTACCCCTGTTTATGAATTGATAGAAGAAGGAGGGTACACCATCGCACGTGGCATAGAGGAATATGAAGAAAAATCTGACGAGGCGGACAAGATGGTGCTTATCCAAGAAGAAGGTTACGCTTCTGACTGTCTTCCGTATGCGCTCGACCGCGATGAGGATGACTTGACGCTGAAGCAGATAACCGAAAGCGCTATCGACTTTTTGACCAAAGACAACAAGAAAGGCTTCTTCCTTATGGTGGAGGGAGGTAAGATTGACTGGGCTTGCCATAACAACGACCCTGCTACCGTATTTGCGGAAGCCATTGATTTGGATCAGGCTATCGGTGTGGCCTATGAGTTCTACAAGAAGCATCCGAAAGAAACTTTGATTGTTGTCTCTGCCGACCATGAGACGGGGGGCTTAGGTTTGGGTACAGGAACTTATACCTTGAACCTGAAAGCCTTGGCCAACCAACGACAGTCTTTGGATGCCTTGTCCCGCATGATAACCGATTTGCGCCGTCAAGAGACTTCTTGGGAACAGGTGAAAGATTTGCTTACCCGGCGCATGGGCTTCTGGTCGGAGCTCCCTTTGAAGTGGGAACAGGAGAAGGCGTTGCGTGACGCTTACGAGGCTTCTTTCGTCAAACACAAAGTAGAGTTTAAGGAAACGCTTTATTCCAAGACAGAACCTTTGGCCGTAGTAGCCAATGAGGTGATGTGTGAAATTGCCCGTTTAGGTTGGACCAGCGGAAGCCATACGGCAGAATATGTACCTGTGTATGCTGTAGGTGCCGGTTCGGAATTGTTCATGGGCAAGATGGACAATACGGATATTCCCAAGCGAATAGCGAAAGCGGGAGGGTATAAGTAATTTCATCGAAAAGAGAACCTGGGCATAAACCAGTCCGTTCTCAATCCTTCAATAGAGGGGACTGTAGTACTTCTGTTAAAGTATTGCAGTCCCCTCTATTGAAGTACTGTAGTCCTTCCTATAGAAGTACCGGGACAGGACTTTTCCTCGTCTTTTCAAAAGAAAAACATTCAAAGTCATTTTCTATTCTGATTTTTGATTAAATTTGGGCGTTGAATCATATAGTAGGTGTACAGGAGGCTTAACTCCTTCACTACTGATATAGTATAAACTAAATAGGATTAATTACTTATAATTGTATGAAGAAGTTATTCGTTTTGATTGTGTCCTTTTGCGTGATAACCGCCATGGGACGCGCGCAAGATTTTCGCTTGCAGCCTGCTCCGCAGGAGTTTGTGTTTCAGGATGATTCCGTGTCTGTCCCGCAGAGCTATCAGTTGCATGCGGGTAGTTCCGTGGAGGGGCAGCCGGCTTTATCCGTGTTGAATAAGGTGCTGCCGGGTGCAGATGCCAAAGCTCCTTTCCGGGTCTATGTGGGCACGAAGCAAGATAAGGAAGTGAAGAAGTTCCGGAAACAGATTCCGAATGTGGCCGATGGCTATTTCTTGAAAATAGCGGATGACTGCATTGTCATAGCCGGAGCGGATAAACGGGGCGTTTATTATGGCGTACAGACATTGTGCCAACTCTTGACGCTGGACAAACTCCCGGTGGTAGAGATTGTGGATTATCCGGACGTGCCTTTCCGCGGAGTGGTCGAAGGGTTTTATGGAACTCCTTGGAGTCATGAAGCCCGTATGGACCAACTCGATTTCTATGGACGCAACAAGATGAACGTGTATATCTATGGTCCTAAAGACGATCCGTATCACCGTACCCCGAACTGGCGGAAGCCTTATCCGGCGGAAGAAGGGGAACGCATTAAGCAGTTGGTGGAAAAGGCCAAAGAGAATGAGGTCATTTTCTATTGGGCGATTCATCCGGGAGGTGACATCCGTTGGAATGAGGAGGACCGTACCCACCTGATGCAGAAGTTTGAAAGCATGTACCAGTTGGGTGTACGCGGCTTCGCGGTTTTCTTTGACGACATCTCCGGGGAAGGTACCAAAGCGGAGAAACAGGTGGAACTGTTGAATTACATTGACGAGAACTTTGTGAAGGCCAAAAAGGATGTCGCTCCTCTGATTATGTGCCCGACGGTGTATTGTGGAGCCTGGGGACAGGGCAGTGACTATCTTCCTACGTTGGGCAAAGAATTGAACGAAGACATCCGGGTCATGTGGACTGGCGATAGGGTTTGTACCAACATTACGAAGTCTACTTTGGATTACGTCAATCCGCTGTTGCGGCGCAAGGCTTTTATTTGGTGGAATTACCCCGTATCCGATTATGTGACCGACCATTTGTTGTTAGGCCCTGTTTATGGCAATGACCAGAACATCCAGGATGAGGTTTCGGCGTTTGTTTCCAACCCCATGGAATACGCCGAGGCATCGAAAATCGCTCTTTATGGAGTGGCGGATTATACGTGGAACATGGCGGATTACGATAGCCGGTCCTCTTGGGAATACGCGCTTCGCCGCTTGATGCCGCTTCATGCGGGTTACTTGGAGACCTTTGCCGCCCACAATTCCGACCAAGGTATTTCCGGGCTGAAGTTCCGGCGTGAGGAGTCGGTAGCCATTCAGCCGGCGCTCGCCAAACTGTTGGAAAGCTACCGTGATAAGGGGCTGAGGATGGATACCCGCTCTTATGCGGAAGTGGCCAAGGAATGCCGCCGGATTGTCGCTGCCGCCAATGTGTTGCTTGCCTCCGAAAAGGAGAATCCGGCTTTGTATAAGGAGATAAAGCCATGGTTGCTCCAGTTCAAGTTGGTGGGCGAATATGGAGGAGAAGTGCTCGACATGATAACATCCCTGCAGGCGAAAGAACGTTTCATGAGCAGCTATGAACAGGCGCGCGCCTTGCAAACCTTGATGCGTGAAGTGAATGATACGTATAATAAAAAAGCTTCCCACCCCGGTATAAAGAGTGGAAGCAAACACCTGCGACCCACTTTTGACGCTTTGTTCGAGTTGGCTACGGAACGTTATAATAAACAGTTCGGTACGCAGCTGGACGCAAAGCCGTTGCCTTGGGAAGAAGTTAAAAAGAAATAGGATAATTGTATAAACGAGTATAAGCGAGAGGGTGTGCCCGGAAAAGATTCTAAGCACACCCTTTTTTCTTACTTTATTAATTATAAAATGAATATTCGCAAAGCTCCTATTCCTCGTTTTTATATAATGCCACAACTTAATTCAATATAATCCAATATCCCGTGTTTTCATCTCCTACACGTTGGAGCCTTTTTTCCGTCTTCAGCTTCTCTATGTCGCGCGATATCGTACGCGGAGAAACGTTCAATAATTCGGCTAACTTTGAAACTGAATAGTTCTTATTCTGCTTGACTAATGGTATATACATACTTCATTATAAAGCTATGGAAGATACAGATTATAGACAAGCGCTGGCTGAAGCCCGCAAACAAGCAGCCAATAAACAACCCAATGAGCGAGAAGAAAATCATATGTTAATGGAAATTGTGTGTGGTGAT
>CASGED010000093.1 GCA_949300425.1 uncultured Bacteroides sp. | reverse complement strand
CGTTCATCCGTCCCATCTGCGTCATCTGCGTTCCATCGTAAACACACAGTTAAATTCCCATTTAGCTTGATTTGTTTTAGAATTCCGTTGTTTATAAAAAATAATCCCTATCTTTGTGCTATAGACAAAAATGAATAGAATATATGGCAAGGTTTATCAATCCGTTTACGGATATGGGATTCAAGCGCATCTTCGGCCAGGCAATCAATAAGGATTTGCTGATAGATTTCCTTAACGCTTTGCTGGAAGGCGAACGGAGCATAAAGGATATTACATTCTTGGACAAGGAGTTGCTTCCTGTGTACAGGGAAGACAGGGGCGTCATTTATGATATTTACTGTACGGACGAGAATGGAGAACAGTTCATAGTGGAAATGCAGAACCAAGAACAAATCAACTTCCGTGAGCGCGCACTCTACTATTTGTCACAAACTATAGCCCGCCAGGGGGAGAAAGGACCCAACTGGAAGTTTGAACTGAAATCCGTGTACGGCGTGTTCTTCATGAACTTTAAGTTAAAAGGCAGTGCACATAAGTTGCGTACCGACATCGTGTTGGCAGACCGTGATACGCATGAGTTGTTTACAGACAAAATGCGTTATATCTTTTTGGAGCTTCCGGCCTTTACCAAGGAGGAAGATGAGTGTGAGAATGATTTTGAACGTTGGATTTATGTACTGAAGAATATGGAAACTTTACAAAGATTACCTTTCAAGGCGCGTAGCGCTGTTTTCCAGAAGCTGGAAGAGATTGTTGATATAGCTTCGCTCTCCAAGGAGGACCGTATGAGGTATGACGAGAGTATCAAAGTATATCGGGATAATTTGGCTGTGCGGGCCTTTGCCGTGGAAGAAGGTCGTGCGGAAGGTCGTGAGATAGGACGTGCTGAAGGACGTGCTGAAGGACGTGCTGAAGGACGTGCTGAAGGACGTGCTGAAGAACGGCAAAAAATAGCTCTTGGTATGAAAAAGGAAGGAGTGTCAGTGGAAATCATAGCAAAATTCACAGGGTTGACTCCTGAAGAAATCGCAGTGTTATGAGTTGGGTGGAACTGAGTTTATTATATTAGAATAGATATATTTGAATGATGAACAGACATTTTATGATGACACTATGCGCGTCCCTGCTTGCGTTGGTGCTGGTGTCATGCAAAGGGACGCGGACGGAGAAGAATGCCGAGCTCATTTTTCCTGCTGATTGGGAGGACATTGTGGGCGAGTATATCAATGCTCATGGCGGAGGAATCCTGAGTTATGAAGACAAGTATTATTGGTTTGGCGAGAATCGACCGCTCAAAGGATTTGTAACTGAAATGGGGGTGAATTGTTACTCTTCCGAGGATTTACGTGTTTGGAATTACGAAGGCGTAGCTTTGTCGGTCTCTCACGAAGAAGGCGATGACATAGAAAGAGGATGCATCATGGAGCGTCCGAAGGTGATATATAATGCCAAAACCAAGAAGTTTGTGATGTGGTTTCATCTGGAATTGAAAGGACGCGGATACGAAGCGGCCCGGGCGGCTGTAGCCGTTAGTGACACTCCTCAGGGGCCTTATCGGCTGGTACGCTCCGGACGGGTCAATCCTGGTATCTATCCGGAGAATATGACGGCAGAGGAACGTGCGGCCAAACTGGATACGGCACAATATCGCGAGTGGTGGACGCCCGAGTGGACGGAAGCGGTGGAGCGTGGCCTGTTTGTACATCGGGATTTGGAAGGCGGACAGATGTCCCGCGATATGACGTTGTATGTAGATGACGATGGCAAGGCATACCATATTTATTCTTCCGAAGAAAATCTGACTTTGCAGATAGCCGAACTGACGGATGATTATCTGGGGCATTCCGGGCGGTACATTCGCATCTTTCCTGCCGGACATAATGAAGCGCCGACTATCTTCAAGCATGAGGGGACATATTGGATGATTTGTTCGGGATGTACGGGTTGGGCGCCCAACGAGGCGCGCATGTTTTCCGCGCCTTCCATTTGGGGGCCTTGGGAGCAACATCCCTCTCCTTTTATAGGTGAAGGGGCCGATAAGACCTTTGGCGCGCAAGGAACCTATGTGCTGGCTTTGCCCGATGGCCGGTTCCTCTTCATGGCTGATATTTGGAAACCGGAGAGCTTGTTGTTTTCGGGATACTTATGGCTTCCTATCCGGTTTGATAAGAATGGGATACCGGTTATTTCGAAAGAAGAATGACAATTGAAAAATAGATATACACGTAAATCCTTGCTTATAAAGCATCGTTTCAGGTCCGTCATCCGTCTGAAACGATGCTTTTTTAGGATTGTCCGGTGTTGAAAAAGCATCTTTTTCCGTGTAGTAACCACTATTTACGGGAAAATATGTATATTTGTGGCGTTTCCTCACGCCGGTATTACCTTTGGGGTAAGGACGGGTGGGGCGCATATACATAAAAGGCGTTTACTGACGCTTTGATTTTGACGATTCAAGAATCTCGCAAATTCAATTGGTTGGTCAAGAACAAAGCAACGGTGAATGCCCTCGGGATGTATATTATGACTTTCTTACGCCCTTTAGGGGGTAAGGGGTGGTATATAATTATACATCGGCGTGGGGCTTTCGGCGTTGCTCGTTTCGACCAACCGGGCAATGCGAGAGCCTTTGAATCGTGGAACGAGTGACGGAATTGGCTCCACGTTTTTCGTGTATATGCCTTTGCTTTTTTTGTATAACCTTTCAGCAGGGGCCACTGACATTGGTGTAGATAGATGCTTGTACGGCTTTATCTTGCCAACGAAATGAAATAGTATGAAACGTGGTTCTCGAATAGATTCTTTTTGTGTTAGATTTTGTATTTTTCTGTTCTTATGGACCTTGGTCGCGTTGACAAGCGAGGTAGCAGGACAAGTTAGAAATTCGGGTTTCAAATATCGGCAGATTACGATAGCCGATGGCCTTCCTTCGGATGAGGTGCAGAAGGTACATCAAGACCGGGACGGGTTCCTATGGTTTGCCACGCGCTACGGTTTGTGCCGGTTTGATGGTTATCAGATGACGGTATGTAAGTCTGACTTGCATCATCCTGATATTTTGACTTCCAATGATATTTTATGTCTGGCGGACGATGCTGACGGTTTTCTGTGGATAGGCACCCGGGAAGGGCTGAACCGAGTCGACCGCCATACGGGTGAGATGCGTCAATGGCGTTCCCCGTCTATTCCCAATAACCTTATTTCCTGCTTGTTAGTTACCCGTAAGAATGAAGTTTGGATAGGTACGGATAGCGGCCTGTGCCGATATGTGCCGGAAGAAGATTCCATTCAGGTGTATGATGAAGAGCTTACCGGAGGCGTATTGGGTAAGTGGGCTGTCAAGGCTTTGTACGAAGACGAAGAAGGTGATTTGTGGATAGGTACATGGTCGTCAGGGCTTTTCCGCTATTCTTCTTTGTCAGGCGAGTTCTTTGCTTATCCCCAGCTGAATGAGCGAAATTCTGCTCATGTCATTTATCAGGATACGCGGGGCAATATCTGGGTTGCGGGGTGGGATAGTGGTCTGACCCTTTTGCACCATCCTAAGGAGATGGATAAGGTGGCCTATACACGCTATGTACATCAGCGGGGTGATGATACGAGTTTGCAGGACGATATCGTATATGCGCTGACGGAGGACGTACATTCCGGTTCGTTGTGGATAGGTATGCGTAGCGGATTGAGTACGATGGATTTGGATGAACCGGGACGTTTTGTAAATTATTCGCCAGGAAAAAACGGTTCATCTTTGCCTTGCGATGAGATTAATTCTTTGTTGCGCGACCGTTCGGACAACATTTGGATGGGAACTTTGGGAGGAGGTGTGCTGATGACGAGTACCAAGCCTTTTCCATTTATCGGTTATAGGCCGGACTTGACTAAAGACGGCATACATACTTCGGAAGTTCATACTTTGTTTGCCGATGCGGATAACAATCTTTGGATGGGCATCGGCACGTATGGGCTCGCTTTGCAAAAGTATCGGGATGAGGAGGTGCGATTCTATACGCATATTCCTGAGTTTTCCGATATCGAGGTGGTGGAAACCGTCAATGCGATTATCCAACGGAACAATGGTGACATTTGGTTCGGCACTCACGATGGTGGGGTGCTGGTCTATCGGAAAGGGGAAAAAGTGCGTCGTCTTAGGCAACAAGACATGCCTTCCTTTTATTCGGATTGTATAACGGCACTCTATGAAGACCGTAAGGGGAATTGTTGGATAGGATGTCGGGGCGGATTAGGCGTGAGCCTGGCCGGAGGCGAGCATCATAAATTTGAGGCATTGGCTTTTGAGAACGGAGGCGGGAGCGATTGGTATCAAGTAATGGATATATGCGAAGACCGGGATGGAAGTATTTGGGTGGCTACCTCCAATTGTGGCATCTTGCACTTGGTAGGCAATGTGCAATCGCCTCGTACCCTGAAGTGTTACAACTATAGCTTTTCCAATCGCTCGTTATCTACTAATACGGCTTTGTGTTTCCATATAGATCGGTTTGGCTGTTTATGGGCGGGCACGGAAGGGGGCGGACTCTTGTTGTATGACCGGAGGACGGACGCTTTTATTGAAATGAACCGGAAATACGACATACCGGGTGACCGTGTTGGTACAATAGAGGAGGATGAGACGGGTGCGTTGTGGTTGGGGACGAATGTTTCCTTGATTCGTTTGCAGTTCTTTCCGGGTGACGAGACTCCTTCTGTTCGCACTTATACCACTTCTGATGGTCTGTTGGATAATTCCTTTTCTTCAAATGCAGTCTCTTCGTGCCGCAGGGGCGAAGAGTTGCTTTTTAGTGGTCATAGCGGCTACAATCGTTTTTCTCCGATGGAGCTGAAGGAAGAGCAAGAAGTCCCCCCTTTCTATTTTACAGATATTAGGGTGTTTAATCGTCCGTTTATTGTCTTGGAGGAGGAAGTGCGTGCCCGCATCTCCCCAAAGCTGCCGTCTTTTACTGATAAAATAGTATTGTCTTACCTGTATAATAATTTCAGCATTGAGTTCGCTGCGTTGACCTACCTGAATCCTGAATTGAACCGTTATGCCTATCAATTGGAAGGATTCGACGATGATTGGCAATATGTAGACGCTAAACATCGGCACGCTTTTTACAATAATCTGGAAAGTGGTACGTACCGATTTCGTCTTAGGGCAACGAACGAGAATGGCGTTTGGAGCAAAAATGTCCGTGAATTGAAAGTGGTCATCTTGCCTCCACCTTGGCAAACTTGGTGGGCATATCTGCTATATGTCATTTTCGGCTTGTTGGTCGGACTCCTGATATTCCGTGTGGTACGAAATCGCATCCGACTGGTCAATGCGCTTCGGTTGCAGGAGTTGGAGAAATCCAAATCCGAGGAGTTGAATCATGCTAAATTGCAGTTCTTTACCAATGTAACCCATGAATTGTTGACGCCCTTGACCATTATTTCCGCCAGTGTGGACGAGTTGAAGACGCGGGTGCCAGGTCATGAGGGGCTTTACGGAGTGATTTCCACCAATATCCGTAGACTGATTCGTTTGTTGCAGCAAATCTTGGAATTCCGCAAGGCGGAAAGCGGGAATCTCAAACTCTGTGTATCACAAGGGGACATTGCTGCTTTTGTGCAGCGGGAATTCGAATCTTTCCTTCCATTGGCCAAGAAACGTGATTTGCATTTCTCTCTTACTTGTCAGCCCAAGTCTATCATCGGTTTCTTTGATTCGGACAAGTTGGATAAAATCATATATAATCTCTTGTCCAATGCGGCTAAGTACAATAGGGAAGGTGGGCGTGTGCAAGTGTCTTTGAGTTTCGCTATAGATTGTCCGGAGTGCATTCGTCTGAGTGTGAAAGACGATGGCCCGGGCATTCCTAAAGAGAGACAGAAGAATCTGTTCCGTCGGTTTTATGAAGGCGATTACCGGAAGTTCAATACCATTGGCACCGGCATTGGTTTGTCGCTGACCAAGGACTTGGTAGAACTGCACAAAGGCACCATTACGGTGGAGAGCGAAAAAAATCAGGGTACTGAGTTTGTCGTCATCCTTCCCATTGCACGGGGCTATTTTGAGGAAGAACAGATTAATGAAGAACTTGTACCGGAAGTCCTTCCGATGGAGGAGTTTTCAACGGATGTACCCGGTAAGGACTCTCCGGCTCATGCGTACACAGTCTTGTTGGTGGAGGATAACGAGGAATTATTGCAACTGATGAAACATTTGTTGCAACGTGCCTATAGGGTGGTTACGGCCCGTAATGGACAGGATGCCGTCACCATTGTGAATAATGAAGAGGTCGATTTGATAGTGACTGATGTCATGATGCCTGTGATGGACGGAATAGAGTTGTGCAAATTTGTGAAGAGCAAATTGGAATACAGCCATATCCCTATCATCCTATTGACTGTCAAGAATCGGGAGGAAGACCGTGCTGAGGCTTATGAAGTGGGAGCAGACGCTTTCATTAGCAAACCTTTCCATGCCAGTGTGCTTCGGGCCCGCATCCGCAATCTGTTGAAGACACGCGAGCGCATGATGAGCGACTTCAGAAAACAATTTACTTTCCAGGTCAAGGACTTGGAATACACTGACATGGATAAGGAATTCGTACAACGTGCCATTGATTGTATAACGCGTCATGCAGCCGATGAGAAGTTCGACCAATTGCAATTTGCCGATGAGATGGGCACCAGTAAGTCCACATTGTATCGCAAGCTCAAGTCGCTTACGGGTATGACTACAACCAACTTCATCCGTAATGTCCGCCTGAAGGCTGCTTGCCGGCTTTTGGAAGAACGGAAAGACACCATCCGTATCTCCGAACTGGCCTATTCCGTGGGCTTTAGTGACCCGAAATATTTTAGTGTCTGCTTCAAGAAAGAGTTTGGGGTTCTGCCGACAGAGTATTTGGAGCATGTCTTGCAGAAGAAATGAAACTTCATTTACTCCAACATATACTTCCGAGGCGAGCACCCTACCGCCGCCCGGAAGTACTTGCCGAAAAAGGACGGATTGGCAAAGTTCAGCAGGTCGCTGAGTTGTTGGACGGTATAGGCTTGGCTTTTCAGCAGGGCTTTGGCTTCCAGGATGACGTAATCCCTTATCCAGTCGCCTGCATGGCGTCCGCTCGCCTTATGGACAGCCTGCGACAAGTATTTGGGCGTGATGCACATACGGGCGGCATAATAGGCGATGCCTTTCTCCTCCCTGTAATGCTTCTGCACCAGCTCCAGAAAGCGGTCGAAGAGTTGCTGTTGGCGGTTTCCCGCTTCTTCCGTCCGGCTTCCCTGCTCTTTCGTATGGCGGGACATCCATTGTTTGCCGTTGCTGAACAACACTTGCATGTAGCCGTTCAAGGCTTCGCGGGTAAACTCATAATCCGTCTGCTCCACCTTGCGACGCATGGCGCGATAGATGGCAAGCGATTCTTCCATTTCCTCGGGCAGGATGGCAAGTACCAGCTGGTGTGTCAAATACTTTTGAAACTGAATGGAGAGGCTCATGTCCGCGCCCTGTTCATAGTGATGCCCCACGTAGGCTATCATCGCCACCTGGCAATCGGCACTTATCTCTAAGCATTCGCCTATCGTGCCCGGTGATACCACTAAAACATGTCCGGCCGTCAGGCAGACTTCTCGCAGGTTGGCGCGAAGTCGCATCTCGCCCTGCGTGCAAAACAACAGGAGCGTGAAGTTGACTTTGAACGGATAGGCGGGCGATACAAATTCGGAAGTATCGACCATATCCGCCGGCGTGCCGAAGTTGTCCGCCAGCATGAATTCATTCTCAAACACCAACGTATGCTCCATCACGGGAAGCATCGCTATGTCCAGCTGTTTAAATATAGAAAGCTCTTTCATCCTCATTGAATTTGAGGCAAAAATAGCGTTTTGGGACAATATAATAGACAAACCTTTCTGTTTTTATCCGTCAATCCATCCTTTTGGACATTTTACTATCCGATTAGGGGATAAAAGTGTGCGCTAAAAACGTGAACTTTGCGCTCAAACAAATGAATCCTTTTTTATGAAACGAACCAATCTTTTATTTCCCGCTTTCTGCCTTCTGTTGAGCGGATGCGGCATTCCCCAAACGGAGCAAACCGTGCATAGTGTCCTGCTGACCCGCCCGGTGCAGGCAGGTGAGGGGCAGACGCTGGACTTTTCCGGCATTGTCCGCGAGGCGGGCGAAATCAGCTTAGGCTTCAAGACGGCCGGACAGATTAATCATATAGCCGTGGACGAAGGCGACTTTGTGCGCCAAGGGCAACTCATCGCCACCTTGGACGACGCCGACTACCGCCTGGGCGTGGAGGCCCTGCAGGTGCAATACGACCAACTCACTGCCGAGGTGAAGCGTTTGGAGCAGTTGTATAAAGCCAAGAGCGTCTCCGCCAACGATTACGAGAAGGCGGTGGCCGGCCTGAAGCAACTGGGCGTGCAACTACAAGTGAACAAGAATAAGCTGGATTACACCCGCCTCTGTGCCCCCGTCAGCGGCTACGTGCGGGAGGTAAACTTCGACGAAGCGGAAATGGTGAACGCCGGCACGCCCGTCATCAGCTTGCTGGACGTAGGCGGAATGGAGGTTGAACTGGATGTGCCGGCCACGGTTTACCGGAGACAAGCGGACATCGAGCGTATCACTTGCCAGACGGCTGACACCCCGGCCAAGTCCATATCCATGAAGCTACTGAGCCTGACGCCCAAAGCCGATGCCACCCAGCTTTACCGCATGCGCCTGGGTTTCTCCTCCACGCCCGATGCCTCCTTGACGGCAGGCCGGAACGTGCAAGTCCGACTTTATTTGGCGGAGACCGACTCTCTGCGGAACTTTGTCCTCCCCTTGGCTTCGCTTTTCCAAGAGCAGGGCGAGAGTTATGTTTGGACCGTGGGCGGAGACTCTATTATAAATAGGATGAAAGTATCCGTGCAAGGGACGACTCCTGAGGGCCGTGCCATCGTGGCAGGACTCAGGGGCGATGAATCTGTGGTGCGTGCCGGTGTCCATGCCCTGCGCGAAGGCGAGAAAGTGCGTGTGATAGACGAGTCGAGTGAAACCAACGTGGGAGGGCAGTTGTGATGAAAGCTACGGAATTTTTCATGCGCCGCCCCACCTTGTTTTGGTCATTGATGGCGGGTATCATTGTGGCGGGCATCATCGCTTTCATCCAGATGCCCAAGCTGGAAGACCCCGCCGTAGCCGTGAAGCAAGCCATGGTAGTGGTGCCCTATCCCGGCGCCAGCGCCCACGAGGTGGAATTGGACGTGGCTCTGAAGATGGAAGACGCCCTGCGCACCTTGCCCGACGTGAAGAAGATTAAGACAGAGTGCCACGACGGCTCTGCCATGCTGACCGTGGAATTCCTCCTCTCGGTGCCCTTGGATGAACTGGAGCAACGCTTCGACTTGCTGCGCCGCAAGGTGAACGACCTGCGCGCCACCCTGCCCCAAGGCTGCTACGACCCGGTGGTGATAGACGACATGATGGATGTATACGGCATCTTCTATGCCTTCAAAGGCGATGGGTATACCTATCCCGAACTCTACAAGTACGCCCGGATGATACGGCGGGAGCTCCTCTCCATAGACGGGGTGAAGCGGGTGAATATAGCGGGCAACCGCGACGAGGTCATCAACATCGTCCTTTCCCAGGAACAACTGTCGCGCAACGGCCTGGTGCCCGTGCAAATCATGTCCGCCCTGAACGGCGCCAGTCAGACGGTAAATGCCGGTAACTATGACACGACCGACGGCGAACGCTTGCGCATCCAGGTGGCAGGCCAGATAAAGGATGAGGCGGAGATACGCGACATCCTTATCCAAACCATCGACGGGAAGACGGTGCGCCTGGGTGACATCGCCCGTGTGGAACGCACCTATGCCGAGCCTCAGCGCAACGGCTTCTTCGTGTCCGGCAAACCGGCCTTGGCCATCTGCCTGGCCATGGAGGAAGATGCCATTGTGCCCGATGTGGGCAAGGCCGTGGACAAGCGTCTGGCGGAAGTGATGAAGCGCATCCCTGTGGGCATGGAGACGGAGAAGATATTCTTCCAGCCCGACAAGGTGGATGAAGCCATCAACTCCTTCATGTGGAATCTGGTGGAGTCCGTAGCCATTGTGATATTGGTTTTGATATTCAGCATGGGCTTCCGCAGCGGCGTTATCATCGGCTTCGGGCTGATATTGACCATCGCTTTATCCTTCCCCATCCTGCTCACCATGGGCACCACGCTGCAACGCATTTCCCTTGGCGCCTTCATTGTGGCTATGGGGATGCTGGTGGACAACGCCATCGTCATCATGGACGGTATCCTGATAGACAAGCAGCGGGGCTTCGGGCCGAAGACGTACCTCTACCGCATCGGGTGCAACACGGCCCTTCCCCTGCTGGGGGCGACTATCATTGCGGCGTCCACATTCTTGTGCATCTACCTCTGCCCCGGCTCGGCGGGCGAATATGCGGGTGACTTGTTCCTGGTGCTTTGCGTCAGTCTGCTGGCCAGCTGGGTGTTGGCGTTGATTCAAGTGCCTGTGTGCGCCAAGTCGTGGTTGCCCGCCCGGGTGAAGGCCAAGCAGCAGGGAGAGGTGATGAACTCCCCCGTACACCGCTTCGTGCGCCGCACCGTGGCCGTGCTGATAGCCCATCGGGCCGCGACGCTCACTGTGGCCGTGGCGGTGTTGGCGGTATGTGTCTTCGGCATGACACGGGTAAAGAACCTCTTTTTCCCTGACTTCGACTACAAACAATTCGTTGTGGAGTACTTCCTTCCCGCCCAAAGCAGCCCCGACCGCGTAAAGAAGGACTTGCAGGAAATGACCGCCTTGCTGGAGCAGAATCCCGCCATAGAGCGCGTGGCCGCCAGCATGGGCAGCGCTCCGGCACATTACTGCCTGGTGCGCCCTATGACATCGGGCGGCGATTGCTATGGCGAGCTGATGGTGGATTGCAAGGACTACGCCACGGTGATGGAGCAGATACCCGGCATCCGGAGGCAGTTGCGCGAGCTTTATCCCGATGCCTACATCCGCATCCGCAAGTATAACTTCTCCATCTCGACCTCGCACACGGTGGAAGTGGAGTTCAGCGGGCCCGACCCTGCCGTATTACGCCAGCTGAGCCGGCAAGCGGAGGACATCATGCGGCAGTGCCCCTACGTGGACCCTTATTCCGTAGAAAACAACTGGAAGCCCCGTGGCAAGGTGTTCGTGGCCGACTATAACCGTGCCAACGCCCTGCGTGCCGGCATCGAGCGGAGTGATGTGGCCAACGCCTTGATGGCCGCCACGGATGGCATGACGGTAGGCGCGCTGACCGACCAAGACCGCACGACGCTGGTCAACCTCCAAGTGCGCCAGCCCGACGGCAGCCGCATCACGGACCTTCGGAATATCCCCGTATGGAGCACGCTGAACCTGCACCTGTCCAACGAAGCCCTGCAAAGCGTGGTGACGGGCGGCAAGAATGTGGAGACGCTGCAAGACGAGCTCTTCCGCAGCGTCCCCCTGAGCAACGTGACGGACGACCTGCGCCTGTCGTGGGACGAGAACGCGGTGTTCCGCGTCAACGGACAACGGGCCATCGAGGCGGAGTGCGACCCCAACACCGACCTCTACGACGCCACGCCCGCCAAGGTAATGGCCTCCATCCGCCCAGCCATCGACGCCATTCCCCTGCCCGACGGCTACCAGCGGAAATGGATAGGCGAAAGCGAAATGCAGGATGAGGCCATCGGCGGACTGATGCAGTACGTGCCCATCACCCTGTTCATCGTGCTGATTACCTTGCTCTTGCTGTTCAACAGTTGGAAGAAAGCCATCCTTATCCTCCTGTGCTTCCCCTTCGTCTTCTGCGGCATCACGCCCGCCTTGCTGCTCTTCCGCCAGCCCTTCACGTTCATGGCCATAGTCGGTGTGCAAGGCCTGGTGGGCATGATGGTGAAGAACGCCATTGTGCTGGTGGACGAAATCAACCGCCTGCAGACCGAGGAGCGGATGCCCGCCTACCGGGTCGTCATCGAGGCCACGGTGTCGCGCGTGCGTCCGGTGCTGATGGCGTCGCTCACCACCATCGTCGGCATGATTCCCTTGTTAGGCGACCCGATGTATGGTTCCATGGCCATCACCATCATGGGAGGCCTCACCGTGGGCACCGTCATTACCCTGTTGCTGCTGCCATTTTTTTACACAGTACTGTTCCCTAAGACCGTGCAATCTGTCAAGTAAGTGAAAAAATGGTCAGACATCCCCAACTCGGCCTCATCGGAGGAAAAATCGGCCTCACAGGTACTTCTGACAGGGGTTTGGCGTTTGTCCCCGACGAGGGTCTCGTTTGTCCCCGACGAGGGTCTCGTTTGTCCCCGACGAAGGCCTCGTTTGTCCCCCACGAGAAGCCCGTCGGGGACAAGAGGGGAAACGATGCCTCTTTTGTAAACATATTTATTAATACCGGATACATCAACAGAACAGTCATGAAACGAATATTTTTTACTCTCACCCTTATCCTTGGCCTGACAGCAAGCCATGCCCAGGAACCCCTTACCCTCTCCCAACAGACTTGCCGGGAGATGGCACTGCAACATAGCGAAGACCTCAAGCGGGCGGACAATGCCGTCCGCCAGGCGGAAATGGACAAAAGCATCGCCTTTGCCGCCTACCTGCCCCAACTCGATGCCACCGGTACGGGGGCTTACGTGGGCGACATAGATATGATGGGAATGGAGCTGCAAATGCGCGGAATGTACATGGCTGGGATAGCCCTGACGCAGCCCATCTACACCGGAGGCCGCATCCGCACCGGCAACCGTCTGGCTAAAATAGGCCGGGAGAGCCAGCAGGAAAACCGCCGCAAGACCAGGATGCAGGTCATTGCCGATGCCGACCAGGCTTACTGGAACTACATCGCCGTGACATGGAAGGTGCGCATGCTGGACGCCTACAAGGCGCAGATGGATACCTTGTTTGCCCAGGTGGAGACCAGCCGCGCTGTCGGCATGGCCACGGACAACGACCTGCTGCGTATCCGCACCAAGCGGAGCGACATCCACTACCAGTGGCAGAAAGCCAGGAACGGGGCCAATCTCTGTCGGCTGGCCTTGTGCAATGTCCTCGGTTGCCCGCTGGAGACAGAGATAGCGCCTACGGATACCGTAATCAGCGTATCGCCCGCCTCCACGCTCGATGCCGACATCTCCCTGCGCCCCGAAGTGCAGCTGCTACACAAGCAGGTGGAGGCGGCCGAACAACAGGTCAAGATGGCCCGCGCCGACATACTGCCTACGGTAGGAATCTCGGCCGGATATGTCTATTATGGCAATGTCAAACTGAAAGGAATGACCCAGGATGCGCAGGGAAACGCCGTGCCCTTCACGCAGAAATTCAATGACGGTCTGCCTATGGTGATGGCCTCGGTAAGCATCCCTCTGGTGCGCTGGGGAGCCGGACTAAAGAAAATAAAAAGGGCCAAGCTGGACGCTGAAAACGCCCGCTTGGACCTGCAGAAGAACACGCGACTGCTCAGCATCGAAGCCACGCAGGCCGCGCAAAACTTAGAAGACAGCTACTTGCTGATAGAAACCGCCGACTTGGGAGCCCGCGAGGCGGACGAGAATCTCAGCATCCAGCACCGCCGCTATCTGAACGGCATGGCCACCCTGACTGACTTGCTCGACGCCCAATCCCAATGGCAGCAGGCGCAAAGCAACTTGATAGACGCGCAGACGCAACATAAGATGTATGAGACGGAATATTTGCGGGTGACGGGGAGGTTGGAGTGAGTTTTCCATTTTTTTTCTACTTTTGTAAATGGGAATTTAAACCACTGATGAACACGGATTAAACGAGATGAGCACAGATGTATCTGTCACCCTGAGCGTAGTCGAAGGGTCTCATGTAAGACCTCCTCATGCACTACGTGAGATGTCTCGACAAGCTCGACATG